>JAVHQF010000343.1:0-6507 GCA_036170995.1 Sideroxydans sp.
GCTTTTTACCGCTTCTTCTAACGCCTCGGCGTCGAAGAGGTGCGCATTATATAGATGGCGAACTTCTCGTCAAGCGTTTTGTAAAACTTTCTTCACATAAATGTGCGCTCACGCTGAAACCCGCACAAAACGTACAATGCGCGCCTTGTTCATTTGCATCGAAAGTATGTCGTGAAGCTCATATTAGGTATCGAATCCTCCTGTGACGAGACAGGCATCGCGCTGTATCACACCGAGCACGGCTTGCTTGCACACACCTTGCATTCGCAAATCGCATTACATAATGAATATGGTGGAGTCGTCCCCGAACTCGCTTCTCGAGACCATGTGCGCTATGCACTACCTCTGATTCGTAGTGCGCTACAAAATTCACATTGCACACTAGATGACATTGATGCCATCGCCTACACGCAAGGTCCAGGACTCTCTGGTGCACTTTTAGTCGGCGCCAGTGTCGCTTGCGCCCTTGCCTATACTTTAGATGTTCCAACCATTGGCGTTCACCACCTAGAGGGGCATCTGCTCTCACCCCTCCTATCCAATCCTGCGCCGCAGTTTCCCTTCATCGCGCTACTGGTATCGGGCGGACACACGCAATTGATGCGCGTGGATGGCATCGGACACTATGAATTGCTAGGCGAATCCATTGACGATGCGGCGGGTGAGGCTTTCGACAAGAGCGCGAAGTTACTGGGTTTGGCGTATCCCGGCGGCGCGCTACTATCTAGGTTGGCGCAACGCGGCACCAATGGGAGATTCAAACTACCGCGTCCGATGCTACACAGCGGCGACCTAGACTTCAGCTTCAGCGGATTGAAGACCGCCGTACTGACGCTCACACAGCAAAACGAATTAGATGATCAGACAAAAGCCGACATCGCCCATGCCGCACAAGAAGCCATCGTGGACGTGCTGGCTCAAAAGGCTATAACTGCGCTTGGCCAAACTGGCTTGGATCAATTGGTGATCGCGGGCGGTGTGGGAGCGAACCAAGCCTTGCGTAGCCGATTGCATAAAGACATAAGCAAACGTGGCGGAAAGGTGTTCTATCCCGATCTGGAATTTTGCACCGACAACGGCGCGATGATTGCCTTCGCAGGCGCGATGCGTCTACAACATCAAGAAGCGCAGCACAGCTATCGCTTCAACGTGAAGCCGCGCTGGGATTTACAGGAATTAAATTACGCGGATTGAGCTTCTTCTTTTTTCTTGCTACCAATTTTGCTTTCTTTACCCGTCATCAGATTCTGGATGTTGCTCTTGTGACGCCAGATTAACAGCATGGACATGATGGCCGTTGCGACTACGAGTTCAGGACGCAATTGGAACAACATCGCATAGATAGGAGTGGCGATTGCCGCAACCAAAGCGGACAAAGAGGAATATCGGAACACGACCGCCACTAACAACCAAGTACCCAATACCGCTAAACCCATCCAACCGCTCAATGCCAGCAGCACACCCAAAGCCGTTGCCACCCCTTTGCCACCCTGAAATTTCAGGAAAATAGGGAATACGTGTCCCAGGAATACGGCAAGTGCGACTACCGCAATCAAGACGTAATTCTCCGGTGCGTATATTTGTGCTAACAAAACGGCTACCGTGCCTTTGGCCGTGTCACCTAGCAAAGTCATAATGGCCGCAACCTTCTTGCCGCTGCGCAACACATTGGTCGCACCAGGATTGCCAGAACCATAAGTGCGCGGATCAGCGAGGCCGAAAGCCTTGCTCATCAATACCGCGAACGAGACCGAGCCAAGCAGATAGGCACACACAACAAAGATAAGAGTAGTCATCTGGATTACCTTAAAATGCGAAAGCGCCGCATTCTACTTGAATGCGTTATCACCACCAAACAGCCAAAACCGCCTCGATATGGACATCATCTTCATCCGCGAACTCAAAGTCGTCACCCTCATCGGCATCTATGAACGCGAGAAACGCGTCCCACAGACGTTGCAGCTAGACTTGGAGATCGCACTGCCGAACAGCCGCGCCTGCCATAGTGACGACATCAACGATGCGCTGGACTACGCACAAGTGGCTCAACACATCCAGACCGTACTGAGCGAAGGCCATTTCTCCCTGCTGGAAACATTGGCCGAGCACATCGCCCAGATCATTCTCAAAGACTTCAATGCTCCTTGGGTCAAAGTCAGCGTCGCCAAGTTACAAGCTATCCGCAACTGCAAGATGGTCGGCATCAGCATTGAACGCAGCCAAATCCAGTAAATAAGAGCACTCCACAAAGAATTTGCCCAAGCCTCTCTTTTTATGGATAATGCGCGCCCTAATTCGTATCAGTGCGCGTACCCAAGCCGCGCCCAACCCAACTCAGGAAGTAAAAAATGAAAGCTGACATCCATCCCGCATACGCCGACGTTGCAGTCACTTGC
The DNA here is from genome assembly GCA_036170995.1 of Sideroxydans sp. GTDB lineage: Bacteria > Pseudomonadota > Gammaproteobacteria > Burkholderiales > Gallionellaceae > Sideroxyarcus. Next base: position 2,397 of record JAVHQF010000343.1, read on the forward strand.
AGCTGTGGCAACAAGTTCACCACCCGTTCTACCATCGGCAAACCAACATTGCACGTCGAAGTGTGCTCCGAGTGCCATCCGTTCTACACTGGCACACAGAAGATCGTGGATACCGCAGGTCGTATCGAGAAGTTCAACAACAAGTACAAGACTGGCGCTAAAGCAGCGGCTTGATCGTTGGTGAATAGGCTTAGGCATTAAGATTAAGGCAGCTAAGGCTGCCTTTTTTATTTTCGAACGACCCCATGACCAAGATACTTCCGCCATTCCTCATCGCTTGTTTTGCGCTGACCTTCACGGGGTGCGCGCGCAACCCCGTCTCTGGCAAACAGGATTTTGTGATGATGTCTGAATCGCAAGAAATCAGTCTTGGACGCAACGCCGATGTCGATGTGCGCAAGCAATACAAGGTGTACGACAATCTCGCCCTGCAAAGCTATGTGAACCGGGTGGGACAAGCCATCGCCAAGAACAGCCATCGTCCCAATCTGAACTACCACTTCACCGTACTTGATTCACCCGAGATCAATGCCTTCGCATTGCCCGGCGGTTACGTCTACATCACGCGCGGCATCATGGCGTATCTCAATTCAGAAGCAGAATTAGCCGCCGTATTGGGACACGAGGTGGGACACGTCACGGCACGTCACAGCGTGCGTCAACAGAGCGCCTCTCAAGCAACTGGCCTAGGCATTTCGCTCGCCTCCATCTTCGTCCCTGGACTTTCCACGCAAGCAGGAAATGACATCGCCAATCTGCTCAGCGGCGCATTGCTTTCTGGTTATGGACGCGATCACGAACTGGAAGCCGACCGCCTTGGTGCGCAGTATCTGGCGCGCACCTCTTATGATCCGCAAGCGATGATCCGCGTCGTGGGCGTCTTGAAGAACCAAGAACTGTTCGATGCCGAACTCGCCAAACAAGAAGGACGCGAACCGCGCCGTTACCATGGCACCTTTGCCACTCATCCCGACAACGACACGCGCTTCAGACAAGTCGTCGGCGAAGCATCCAATCTCAAGGTGAGCAACCCGCTCGAAGGCAAGCCCGAGTACCAAAAACAAACGGATGGATTAGCCTTCAATGACAGCGTGGACGAAGGGGTGGTGCGCGGCGGCAGGTTCACCCATCGCGACCTCGGCATCGCACTGGACTTACCACCGCAATGGAGCGTTAAGAATTCGCCCACCCAACTCATTGCGTTCAGTCCAACGAATGACGCTGCGCTTGAATTGAAAGTGGATGGAAAACCTTCAGGTACACCACCCGAGTACGCGCGCCGACTGTCCGGTAGCGCGGCCACCATCGAATCGCTCACCATCGAAAAGTCTTCGGCGGCCATCGCCAGCACCAGTAAATTGGAGTTGGGCGTCGTCTATCTAGATGGTAAGGCATTCCTACTGCAAGGCACCACAAAGACAGAGCCCCTCTTGTCCGCCCACCGAGCGCTGATGAAAGCCAGCATACGCAGTTTCCACGCACTCACGCCCGAGGAACGTAAAGCGATCAAGCCGCTCACGATCAAACTAGCCTCAGCGAAGGCGGGCGACACCTATGCCAAGCTCGCTCTGGACTCACCGCTCGGCAAAAACGCAGAAAAATATCTGCGCCTCATCAATGCGCAGTATCCTCAAGGTGAACCCGTCTTAGGACAGACCATCAAGCTAATCGAATAAATGTACGCCTACTACACTCAGATGAAGGAACCCGAGATCACCGCCCTCAAGGCATGGTTTCTGTTCCTATTATGTGGCGTTTGGGTGTTCACCGGACTCGTCGGCCACGACCCCTGGAAGCCTGATGAAGCCTACAGTTTCGGCCTCATCTATCACTACATCCAAAACGACGATTGGCTCATCCCCACCCTCGCGGGCGAAGTCTACCTGGACAAGCCGCCCCTGTATTACTGGACGGCCGCGATTTTCGCCAAGCTGTTCTCACCGCTTTTGCCGCTACATGATGGTGCGCGACTCGCTTCTGGTTTCTACACCGCGCTCACCTTGCTGTTCGTTGGATTGACGGGACGCGAACTGTTTGGCAACAACCGTGGTTGGCCCGCCGCGATCATCCTCATCGGCTGCCTCGGCATGTTGCTGCGCGCACACGAGATCCTCACCGACAACGCATTGCTCACGGGTTGCGCCATGATGGTGTACGGCTATGCATTAAGCTTGCGCCGCCCACAACTCGCCAGCATGTTCATCGGCATCGGCTTGGGTATCGGCTTTATGAGCAAGGGCTTCGTCGCGCCGATGTTGTTCCTGCTCATCAGCGTCGCACTTTTGATATTCCGCCATTGGCGCACACGCGCTTACTTCACAACATTAGGTGTCGCGCTTCTATGCGCTCTGCCTTGGCTCACCGTATGGCCCTATCTCGTGTATCAACATTCGCCCGCACTGTTCACCGATTGGGCATGGACACGCAACATCGGACGCTGGCTCGAATACGCCAAGGGCGGCGAATACAGCAAGACCCTGTATTACCTTGGGGCTCTACCTTGGCTGGCATGGCCAGCCGCACCGCTTGCCGCGTGGACAGTATGGGAAGCACGCAAGCGCATGTGGAATGAACCCGAGTTCCAATTACTGCTCGTCACTTTCATCGTCATGTTCTTAGTGTTGAGTGGAGTGAAAGACATCAACGATCAGAACGCGATGCCAATGTTGTTGCCTATCGCACTACTCGCCACGGCCGCACTCTCCACGTTACGGCGTGGTGCAGCAAATGCGCTCGACTGGTTCGGCATCATGACCTTCGCACTGCTTGCCATCGCGCTGTGGTCTGGCTGGACGGGCTTGCTGCTTAACTACGGCTCCTTGATCGCACGCACTGTGCGCACCCTGCAACCAAATTTCCAGTTGGAAGTGAACACCTTCGGCTTCAGTGTCGCTGTATTGGCAAGTGTGCTATGGATCGTCTTGGTATGGCGTGTTGGCCGTTCCGTGCGCCGCTCGCTCATCAACTGGACTGCGGGCATCAGCTTGATCTGGATATTGGCGATGACCTTGTGGCTCCCCCTGCTCGATGCCAGCAAGAGCTATCGCCCCATGGTGGTGGAACTGAAGAGTAATCTGCCAAAACGCTACAACTGCATGGCGGATGTTCGCGTCGGGGATAGCCAGCGCGCCATGCTCGAATACTTCGGCGATATCAAACTGCGCCAGAATGCGACCCGTGTGTGCAACTTACTGCTGGTGCAGGGCGACCGCATCGCTAAGCCGATCGAAGATGAGATCGGCTGGGAGAAGTTATGGGAAGGTGGACGTCAGGGCAAGCAGGACGAGCGCTTCAGGCTTTATCAACGCGTGAAACGCTAAATACCGTCATTCCCGCGTAGGCGGGAATCCAATTTGATATTGATTCAACTAGACTCCCGCCTACGCGGGAGCGACGGCTTACTGCGAAGGAGTCACGCGCACAAGGCGGATGTCTTCCAACAGGTCGTCACCTCTCGCCAGCTTGAGCAAACGCGGCAACGTCCCCGTCTTGTGCACCACCCAATCGCCTTGAGCGACCTGCTCCACCTTGCCCAAGCTCACCCCCAACTCATCGAGTTGTGCTGCACGGATTAGCAGGTAATAGCTCTCTCCCTTGCTCGGCAAGCTCGCCACATCACCCACCGCATAACAAGGTGACGCGCTATACAGCGCCAACTCGCGCGACACGATCACATCCATCTGCAACACATAGATAGGCGCACTCGGCTCATCCGCCAGCAACTTATTCACGTTGTAAGGGATGCTCGCCGCGAAATAGGTCGTCGTCGCCAGCTGCGTCAGGAACACATACAACATAGCGACAGCGAACACGGGCAACACCAACAACATGTTGGTGCGCATGCGGACACGATAGACGAAGGCGTATATCGCGGCTGCGACCAACATCGCCACCACCACTGCGATCAACGACATCTTGCCGATGTAGAGCGCAAGGCCGGCCACCATCAGCACCAACAATAGCGTGGTAGCGATCTGCGCGAGCAACAACTTGCGATAGCCTTCCATCTCAGCCAACGCGTCCGCTAAATAATGCCCACAGAGAATGGCCGCGAACGGATAGATGATGACCGTGTAGTAATCGAACTGGAACTTCGTCGCGCTGAACATGA
>JAVHQF010000344.1:0-6494 GCA_036170995.1 Sideroxydans sp.
TAATTTGCGCGCAGATGCCGAAGCCGCGCTTGCGCAATTGCAAGCCATTAAGTAGCGTTTAGAGGCTGAGGTGACTGGTAGAAAGCCGCCTCAGCATCTATAATCCCGCCCCAGATTCAAGCGGATAGCGGATTTCCCCATGCAGTTATTTACCTTTGGCCTCAATCATCAAACCGCGCCACTCGCTGTGCGCGAACAGCTCGCCTTCAATGTCGAGACGATGGAGGTTGCCCTGCGTGACTTGGTGGGCAATGGCGCAGCCAAAGAAGCCACCATCCTTTCTACCTGTAATCGCACCGAAATCTATTGCAGCACCAACCAGCCGGCTCAAGCGGTGAACTGGCTAGCGGCTTATCATCAGCTTCCTGCTAATGACGTGGAGCCTTACATCTACCGTCTTCCGCAAGAACAGGCGGTGAAGCATGCTTTCCGTGTGGCGAGCGGATTGGATTCCATGGTGTTGGGTGAGCCGCAGATATTGGGGCAGATGAAGCAGGCGGTGCGCCAAGCTGAGCAAGCGGGCACGATGGGCTTCCTGTTGCACAAACTATTCCAACGCACATTTTCGGTTGCAAAAGATGTGCGCACTCAAACGGAGATCGGCGCCAATCTGGTCTCCATGGCAGCCGCAGCGGTGAAGCTGGCCGAGCGCATCTACCCCACCATCGCCGATCAGCGCGTGTTGTTCATCGGTGCGGGTGAAATGATCGAACTCAACGCCGTGCATTTTGCCGCACGCAATCCACAACACATCACAGTTGCCAACCGCACGTTAGAACGTGCCGAAACCTTGGCGCGTCGTATCAATGGCCATGCGGTCACATTGAACGAATTACCCGAGCAATTGGCGCAACACGACATCATTGTCACCTGTACCGCTAGCACCTTGCCCATCTTGGGCAAAGGCATGGTTGAGCGCGCACTCAAGGCACGCAAACATCGTCCGCTGTTCATCGTTGATTTGGCTGTGCCACGCGATGTGGAAAAAGAAGTGGCCGACTTGGATGATGTGTTTTTGTACACCGTGGATGATTTGTCTGAGGTCGTGCGCGATGGACTGGATGCTCGTCAAGGCGCAGTCAAAGAAGCCGAAGTTATCATTGATTCAGGTGTCAGCGATTTCGTGCATTGGATGGAATCGCGCGGTGTTGTGCCAACCATCCGCGCCTTGCGTGACCACGCCGAACGGCAACGTCGCGCCGAGATGGAGAAAGCGCTGCGCGCGCTGGCAAAAGGCGACAGTGCCGAAAAGGTGCTGGAGAGCCTGAGCAGTGCGCTGACTAATAAATTCCTACATGCGCCCACGCAGGCGTTGAACCAAGCCACTTCCGCTGAACGTGAAGGCATGCTCGAAACCGTGCATCGCCTCTATTGTCTGCACGACGTAGAATGAAACCCAGCATCGCCGCCAAGCTCGCGAACCTCGCCGAGCGTCTGGATGAAGTCACGCGCCTATTGAGTACCGAAGAAGCCACACGCGACATGGATGCTTTTCGCAAGCTAAACCGTGAACGTGCTGAGATCGAACCCGTCGCCGCGCTTTACCATTCCTATCAATCTTGCGAAGCTGACATTGCCACCGCATTGGAGATGGCAAGTGATCCAGACATGCGTGAATTTGCAGATGCCGAAGTGAAAGCAGGGCGAGAGCGACAATTTTTACTTGAAGCTGAATTGCAGAAACAGTTGCTACCGAAAGATGCCAACGACGACCGCAACGTCTTCCTCGAAGTGCGTGCTGGCACCGGCGGTGACGAGGCGGCCATCTTTGCAGGGGACATCTTCCGCATGTATGTGCGCTTCGCCGAACGTCGCCGCTGGCAAGTTGAGATCATCTCCGAGAGTTTAGGTGAGATGGGTGGTTACAAAGAAGTCATCGCGCGCATCATCGGTCAGGGGGCGTATTCGGTGCTGAAATTCGAATCGGGTGCGCATCGCGTGCAACGCGTTCCCGCTACCGAGACGCAAGGACGTATCCACACCTCAGCCTGTACCGTCGCTATTCTGCCGGAGGCAGATGAGGTGGGCGAAGTGGAGCTCAATCCCACTGACTTACGTATCGACACCTTCCGTGCTTCTGGTGCGGGTGGTCAGCACATCAACAAGACCGACTCCGCCGTGCGCATCACGCACCTTCCGACAGGGACGGTCGTCGAATGCCAAGATGGCCGATCACAACATCAGAACAAGGCGCAAGCATTGCGTGTGCTGGCGGCGCGCATCAAAGACAAACAAGAAAAAGATGCACACAGCAAAGTGGCTGCAGAACGTAAATCACTGGTAGGTAGTGGCGACCGTTCCGAGCGCATCCGCACCTACAACTTCCCGCAAGGCCGCGTCACCGACCACCGCATCAACCTCACACTGTACAAGATGGATCACATCATGGACGGCGACATCAGCGAACTGACTAACGCCCTGATGTCTGAGTATCAAGCTGAGCAATTGGCCGCGCTGGCACAAGAGGGTTGATGCGTAGCATTGCCGACATACTGCGCGAGGCGATAACGAGCATAGGCGATACGCTCGCTCTTGATTCAACCACCTCCCGCATCGAAGCCCAATGCCTGTTGCAGCATGTTCTGAACGTGCAACGCGCCTATCTGTTGGCACACCCAGAACAGACGTTGAGCGACCTTCAACAAGATGCTTTTGATGTCTTGCTGCAAGGCCGTTTGCAAGGCGAGCCTATCGCGCATCTATTGGGTGAGCGCGAGTTCTTCGGTCTGAATCTCAAGGTCACACCAGCCACGCTTATCCCTCGCCCGGATACAGAGTTAATCGTTGAGTTTGCCCTTGCTCAAATTCCACAAGCGCAGCCTTATCGTGTGTTGGATATGGGGACGGGGAGCGGCGCCATCGCGCTCGCTATCGCGAAGAACAAGCCCAATATCGAAGTGGTCGCCGTGGACGCTTCGATGGATGCCCTAGCCGTGGCTATCGAGAATGCGCGTAGTTTGGGTGTCGCGAATGTACGCTTCATGCAAAGTGATTGGTTCTCCGCACTTGATGGCCAGCACTTCGACCTCATCGTTTCCAATCCACCCTACATCGCCTCTGACGATATTCATCTCTCACAGGGAGACCTGCGTTTCGAGCCGCTATCGGCACTGGCTTCGGGGGCGGATGGATTGGACGATATCCGTCGCATCATCAGTGCTGCGCCGCAATATCTCACTTCGGATGGTTGGTTGTTATTGGAGCATGGCTATAACCAAGCCGAATCGGTGCGCAATCTGCTGACTCAGCGCGGTTTTATGGAAGTTTTTTCTCAAAAAGATATAGCGGGTATAGAACGAGTCACAGGCGGGATATTTTTAGACTTCAAATAAATCAATGGGTTGAGTGTGTAGATATAGGCGATTTTGGAAAAGATATAGGCCGAGATATAGGCCATTTGGCATATATGCAAAACAGAATCAGACTCCTACAATTCGCCCCGAGTTGTGAGCTTTGAGTTGTAACCAACTTGATCTTTCATACTCTCCTCCTATTCTGGGCCGTCGCAAGATGGCCCATTTTTTTGCCTACTATTTAGGCGGAGAGGTGTTTTCGGGCGCGAGCAATAGCGGCTTCCACCTGTTGCGGCGCCGTCCCGCCCGTGTGGTTACGCGCGGCGAGAGAGCCTTCCAGTGTCAACACTGCATAGATGTCATCAGTGATGAGCGGGGAGAACTGTTGCAACTCCTCCAGTTTTAGCTCTGCTAAGTCCACTTTACGTTGTTCAGCGAAACGCACTGCTAAGGCGACGGCTTCGTGTGCATCACGAAAGGGCAAGCCCTTCTTCACTAGATAGTCAGCCAGATCGGTTGCTGTGGCGTAACCCTGCAACGCCGCGCTGCGCATCGCTTCAGGCTTCACCGTGATGCCGCGCATCATGTCGGCGTAGATGCGCAAGGTCATCGTCAACGTATCCACCGTATCGAACAGCGGCTCTTTGTCTTCTTGGTTATCTTTGTTGTAAGCCAGCGGCTGGCCTTTCATCAAGGTGAGCAACGCGACCAGATTACCGTTCACGCGCCCCGTCTTGCCGCGCACCAGTTCGGGCACGTCGGGGTTCTTCTTCTGCGGCATGATGGACGAGCCGGTGCAAAAGCGATCAGCGATGTCGATGAAGCCGAAGCGAGGGCTCATCCACAAGATCAACTCTTCCGACAGGCGCGACAGATGAGTCATCACCAGCGCAGCGCAGGCGCTAAATTCGATGGCGAAGTCGCGGTCGGACACGGCATCCAGTGAATTCTGACACACAGATTCAAAGCCCAAAATCTCCGCCACCAATTCACGATTGATGGGATAGCTAGTGCCGGCCAACGCAGCCGCGCCCAAGGGTAGCCGATTCACGCGACGGCGTGCATCGCTGAAGCGCTCCACATCGCGCTGGCACATTTCGAAGTAGGCCATCAGGTGATGTGCGAAGCTGACGGGTTGCGCCACTTGCAGGTGGGTGAAGCCGGGCATGATGGTATGCGTGTGCGGTTGCGCCAAGTCGAGCAACGAAGCTTGCAATGCATTTAGCAAGGCAACGATGTCGTCGATGGAGTTACGCAGATACAAGCGGATATCGGTTGCTACTTGATCGTTACGTGAACGGCCTGTGTGCAGACGCTTGCCCGCGTCGCCGACCAAGGTGGTGAGACGCTTCTCGATGTTCAGGTGTACGTCCTCCAGATCGAGTTGCCACACGAACTCACCGTTGATGACCTCGTTCTCGATCTGCGCCAAGCCACGCTGGATGTCTTTCAGGTCTTGTGCGCTGAGGATGCCGCAGTGGGCGAGCATTTGCGCGTGCGCCAAAGAACCTTGGATGTCGAACAACGCCAAGCGTTTGTCGAAATCCACCGAAGCGGTATAGCGCTTCACCAGTTCAGCCACGGGCTCGTTGAAGCGTCCCGACCAGGTTTGATTGTCTTGCATCGTAGCCATGTCTTGTCCAGAATGAGTACCCACTCTTACCAACAATTGCACGCGGGTGCGTGGTGGTTGTCCCTTCTCCCGCAGGGAAAAGGTTAGGATGAGGGAGATTAATTATTATTGCGATGAAACGGATGAACAGTATAAATCAAATCATTACGCCCACGTTGCTGCCCAACTTCCGTAATCTGGGTACCGTGTTGCGAATCATCCTGTTGGTGAACGCGATCGCGCTGTTTGTTGCGCTCACCCAAGCCGATACTTTCTCCGACCTGTTACAGCAGTTGCTCTACGGTTCGGCACTATTACAACCCTTATTGCTCACCTCTTTGCTCTTGTCGTATGGGCTATCCCCCGTGCTTGCCAAACTCCTCTATTGGCAAGCTAGCGCCACCATCGTCGTGCTCATCGCTTTAGTCACATTGGGTCTGGATGTAATGGGCGGCGAACTGTTTGCGTCGCAAAATGATGTTAGCTCGTTTCACTACATCCGCCACGTGCTGGAAAGTGCCATCGTCATTCTGCTATTGTTGAGCTACTTCCGCTGGCGCGCTTTGGCATTGTCACCTGCTAGGCAAGCTGCGCGCTTGCAAGCCCTGCAAGCGCGTATTCGCCCCCACTTCTTGTTCAACAGCATCAACGCCGTGCTGGCTATCGTGCGCGCCGATCCCAAGCGCGCCGAGACCGCGCTGGAAGATATGTCCGACTTGTTTCGCATGGCGATGAGCGAACCGCACGAATTGGTCGAGTTGAGCAAAGAGATAGAATTGGCGCGTCAATATCTGGCGCTGGAACAATTGCGCCTAGGTGAGCGTCTACAAGTGCAATGGAACACTGACAAGATGCCGCCCGACGCACTCATCCCGCCGCTGGTGTTGCAGCCCCTGCTGGAGAATGCGGTGTATCACGGCATCGAACCGTTGACCGATGGAGGCGTCATCGAGGTGCGTATCTATCGGGAAGACAAAGAGCTACATCTGCAAGTAGGCAACCCCGTATCGTCCACAGGCAAGCCGCATAATGCAGGCCATAAGATGGCACTCTCCAACATCCGTGAACGCTTGTCGTTGCTGTTTGATGTGGAAGCGGATTATCAGGTCGAATGCAAGCCAGATTATTACAGTGTGCACATCCTCATCCCCTATGTGACGGAGACACTATGAGTGACGATGCCGTTATCCTGCCGTTAAGTGTTTTCATCGTTGATGATGAAGCGCCTGCGCGTACTCGCTTGAAAGACCTGCTGGCCGATTGTGATGCACAACTCTCATTGCAAGTGGTAGGCGAGGCGAGTAATGGGCAAGAGGCCTTGGATAAGCTCGCCGAAGTACATGCCGAAGTGGTGTTGATGGATATCCGCATGCCGCAGATGACGGGAATCGAATTGGCGCGCCATCTGAACAAACTTGAACAACCGCCCGTCATCATTTTCACCACCGCCTACGATACCTACGCTGTGCAGGCTTTCGAGCAGCGAGCCATCGACTACCTACTCAAACCGATTCGGTTGGGTCGTTTGTTCGAGGCCTTGTTGCGCGCACGCGATGCCGTTCCCATCCGCACCGAGGTGTTGCAGGAAC
>JAVHQF010000345.1:0-6487 GCA_036170995.1 Sideroxydans sp.
GGCAGGAGTAACCAGCACTAGGCGTGGGAGACCAGATTATGGGGGGCAAAAAGCGGCCCATCGTCAACTCACCCTATCGAGACTGAGCCGACCATCAAGGTGTGGCATTTGAGTGACTGCTGTACTACAGACAGCTGACCTTCAATTTATGGGAATGAGTGACTCTTGATCGGCCTAACCGGACGGTGGTAACAAATCCGAAAAGTCATTTCTGAGCGTCTGCTCTTTCAGGTTTTGTATGAGCTTCGAATCTTGGCAGTGCATCCATATTCTTTTGGTAGCATAGCGCTTTACTCATTCCATTGTGGTCATCACTGAGCCAATCCCCGCATGAGGAACCAGCTCAACATACAAACTCTTGCGTCCGACGATAACCGCGAGCATAGGTCTACCATCTGCCCGCTTGCGCGAAAGTTTATTCCACTCATCCCGGTCGAGTCCCGAGGGGCGAGGTCGATCTTGAGGGTGTGTGTGCCACTCACCGACATAGCGTACCGTACCTCCGCTACCTTCCCAGCGCGCTTGCGCGATGGAACTGTGGCCAAAAGGCAATCGCTCGAATAAGTATTGAAAACGCTTATCCCAGACTGTCGGTACCGTCGCTTCGACCACCATGATATTTGAGCCGTGGACTGTCCCTAGCAATAGGCCTCCGGCCTCATAGTCAGAAGGCAGCGCCTGTATGTGCCTATCGAATATCGCAATCACCGACTCCTCAAAATTTACGAGAACACGTCGATCTGGCGTCGCCCATGAGTTCATGAAGTGCACGCGACGCACCCCTCCGTTCTCGGAGGGTCGCAGTCAGGGGTTGCAAGTTGGTAGTTGGTGTCGATCAGCTTAGTTCGCAACGATGGACTGATTTTATTGTTAGCCCAAGCAAACGCCATTTCTACACCAAGACTCGCCGCCTGCACAGAAACTGAAGCTGGAAACGGTACATATAGACCTTCGCACCCTTGCCCTGCCATCAATATCGGCATTGTTCCAACAATGGTCATGAACTGCCCCTTGCGGTTGGCGTCGCACAAACAACGATAGCAGGCGCCAGTTGCCTTGGTATGAAGCAGCGCGCGAATGGCAACTCCGGGGCCTTCAACCCATACTGAAAGCATCGGTGTTGTTGACAAGTACCGCTTACACAACCAATGTCCCAACGACTCTTCACCGGTAGCGTCAATAAGTAGGTCAACCCTGCCGAGATCCACCGTCTTCACGTCCACTGGGCGCGCACAAATATCGGCACCAGGTGCCGAGCGTTGTAATTCCTCAGCCATACTGGTCGCCTTATTCGTAAGCAGGCTTGGGAAACCAAGACGGTGTCGCCCAACGTTCTGTGGATATAGGCTATCGAAATCGACAAGTGTCAACTGTCCGCCGGCTGTTCCGGCACCGGATTTGACAAGCATTTCCGCCAGATAACCACCGATGGTGCCACATCCGACGATGACGAGGCGTTTGCCTGCCAAAGTTAGCATGCCTGGAACATTGCGTTGGGCCATATAGCGGTCATCGATTCGAACGATAGACATAGGTATTACGCTCTGCGCGTATACTGACATTCGTGGTTGACGGCGCATGCCTTTCTGATAGGGCTTGCGGTCAAAGTAAACTATGAAACCATAGGTCATCAAGGGCGACTCCACCAGTATCAGAGCTCCCTTTGCCGCAGCTGCGTATGCGGTCTCAATTCGTTCCCCAATTTTCTTGCGGCAACGTGAATCCAATAATCCCTGCCACAGTAAAATATCCTTCACCGTCTTTGGAGGCCATGTTGTAGTGTGTGGCCTTGGCTTCGCGTTTGTTTGAACACGGTACGTCAGTATTGTGTAATCAGCGGTATTTAAACCCAGTGATTTGAGTTTTCGTTTCGTCCGAGACTCGTCATCAGTAACGACTGCCGTAAGATTGGTTCCACTCTTTATTGCCAACGCCTTTTGTTGGCCCAACCGTTGGTCCTGAATGTCGATCATGCATAATGGGCCATTCCAGTAGGCGTAAAATTCCTCTTCAAGATCCTCGACGAAATCTCCTTTTAGAATCTTGGCGAAAACCTCTTCGGCACGCTGCAAACATCCCAGAGATTGGCCTACTGGATCGAATATATCGAGAACGACCGTGCCCTTAGCAATGTAGCAAAGATGCCCGCTACTGCCCATGTGGGGGATCACATGTGGCAGGTTAGCGGGAAGCTCTAGAAGCCTTACTCGCGGCAACTCGAAGAACTGCGGGTCAAGCATGATTTCGCAGGCATAACCTTTCCCCGACGCCATAAGCGGCCCGCGAAGCTTTAGCCACCCGTCATCTGCGCAGCCGACAAACTCAAAGCTGCGCAGCTTAAAGGCGTCAATGACTTTGGTAACTGGAGTGTCTTCGCACATCATCCTGCTTTGGTACGGCCAATCAACTCACTTGGTCCTGCCATAGCAGGCGTTGATGCAATAGTTACCGCAACGGACACTACTTTAACGCGATCTGGCCTGTCCGGGAAACGGGGGCCGAATTCCTTAATCATCCAGCTGCACGCCTGTGTCTCACTCGTAGCGTTAATCGACCCGCGAAGTGCCTTTTCAAAGGCCTCGAATTTTCTGGCAGCTTCTTCTACGAGCTCTTCGCCAAGGCGCTTAGTTAACGACTCTCTGTCGTCAATAGGATTATTCACCCCAGCTCGAAGTTTGGTAGGAAGCGCTGTAACGACGTCAAGCAATGCCACATCATCACGGCGCTCGCGTTTTTCGAAGAGCGGCGCAGCAGCTGCCATCAGGAGGATGGACGATGGACCACCACTTGCCCACTGCCAGTCGCGGAATGCTTTAAGATAGCGCACGATGCGACGAAGCTGCTCACCCTTCGCATCAACTTCAGCCAAAAACCATTCCTTCACTGGTCTCGGATCTGATTCCATCCAGTTACACTCGCGATGTGCGAGCAAGACACAGTTTCTCGGCAGCGCCGTCCACGCATCGCGTTCGGCCTTCCGTACTGCCTCCTGTAAATTGTAGAAGCCATGATCCATCGCAGCTGCCTTCGTTAGAGTTGCAAACTCGTGGTCTGGAATGGCGTAGAGTGGAACATCAATGTGGGCATACGTGGAAATCTCAATGCGGATACAAGTCGGCTTGTCAGTGATGAGCTTCCACCGGCGCTCTTTGATGAACGGCACAAGTGCTTCCTCTGCTGCTGCGAAAAACACAGTTGCTGCTACGCTCGGGCGAGTTGATTGCGCTACAAAGCTCAGTGGCAGATAGCACCCATCGTCAACATCCGCCTGCTGAGGATCTTGCGCCGGCGCATTCAGTGTCTTGTATGCCCACGAACCCTGCGTAAAAAATCGAGGTTCGGGGACTTCGCTGGTGAGCCCTTTGCTCTTGAGCACGCGTGGAATACCGTCTCGCAAGCAATTGCGAACATCGATCTTGGCCTCTGCGATGCAGTCTCGCGGAGGACGCCCAAGATTAAGCGCCGAGTGTAGGTTGTCTTCGTTCTCGTCAGTTGAATAGAAGAGTGTGCTCAGGTTTAGCATGAAACCTCCGTTGAATTAGCTGAGTTCTTATTGGCGCCGTGGTAGAAGATGGCAGAGTCAGGTTGATGAGTGCGAAAAGGTTTGAATAGCGGATCGCCGAGTGCGCGTTGTGCTGCATGGACGCCGCGATCTTTGAGCGTGTTGGTTGAACCAACCGACACGTGGTCGAGTGACTTAACATCTTTGCTTTGATCTGGGGTAGCCTTGTCGTCGATTTGATAGTAATTCTCTCCAAGAGACTGGCGAAGCATGTAATCGACCGACGATTCTTGCGCGGAGATGACGAGGTCAAACAGGCTGCCGCGCCACTTGCCGAAGCCGCAGTCGAGGCTAGCGCCGCCCCGCACTGTCGCGCCTATGGTCATGGTGCCGATTGCAAGTACACGAACCTTGGCCTGCTGGCTCGGCGCCAGGAATGTTCCAACCTCATGTAGACCAAACCAACCCGGTGCATTGCCTACCAGACCTCCATCTGCGAAAACGCCACGCTCATTGCGTGACAATGGAAAGTAGACTGGCGCAGCCGCTGTGGCTAACGCGACATCGACGAGTTTCATGCGGTGGTCTAACTCGAACGAAGGGTGATGGGGCGTCTTGAAGAACTGTCCACGACCAGTTGAATAATTCACTGTCGGTATAAGTACGCGATGCTTCAGATCTCCGATCGTCAGGTTCTGAAAACGCTCGTTTAGCACGTCCTTTAGCCCGGTGGATGCGTGCTTGGCTGTCAGCCAGAAACCGAACATGCGTCGCCAGATGCTACGGCATCCAAAGATGCGATTGCCGTTCTCCTCGAAAAGCGCCTTTAGTTCAACAGCAGGAATGTTGGCTGCCAATCCGAGCGCCAGCATCCCACCCGCCGACGTGCCGCAAATCAGATCAAAGTGTGATGCAATCGGCCGCCCGAGCGCGGATTCGAGTTCGCTGAGCACCGTAGCTGTATAGAGGCTACGGTACCCCCCGCCCGAGAGCGCAAGAACATGGTAGGTCGGAATGTCGGTCATGATGCTTAGCCCTTTGGCGGGAATGGGTCGTGCCCATAGCTATTCTTGTCCCTGATGCGACCGTCGGGACGATGAATGACGAGCTCGGACTGCTGGTTGCGTGCAATCTGGCGTGCGGCGTCGAACGCCTGTTGTTGGGTATCATGCACGGAGGTCGCGCGCTGGTTGCCTTCGCCCTTGACGGCCCATCCGTCTTGGTGGGGAACTACGTGTTGATTCTTGCTGGCCATGAAAGTACTCCTTTAAAATTTAGTCGTCAGTCCATTCCCGACTGGATGGTCGGGTTGCTATCGGTCTGACGATGTGGCAGAGTACGTTGCTCGTGCAAACAACGGCATGACCTAGCCATTATACTTACCCCTTAAGGCTTTATTGCGGGTTTGTTGTCTGGCTAGGCAACAGTATATACATGCGACAATACCGTTGCAAGTGCAGCATCCAACTGCACACTAAGCCGCTGAATTAATTATTGAACTCAGCAATAGAATTAAAGATAATCGGGAAAACGCTACCACCTAGCCAATCTCTAAAAGAGGAAGGAACGAACTTTATGCCGCAAACAGGCCTTGGTGTCGCCCTCAAGACGCTACGTGAACGAAGAACTCTTTCGCTTCGCGAAGTCAGTCAGCTTTCGACTGTCGACCACGCATATGTACATCGGCTAGAAACCGGAGAGAAAACAAATCCATCACAGGACTTGGTTGACAAATTATTGAAGGTTCTTAAGCCCGACCAACGCGATGCTGCACTTATCAAATGGCTCGCTGACCATGCTGAAGCGGATCCACAACTTGTCGAGTTTGTGTTGGCGGATTCAAGCATTAGTGCTGATGTTTTTGCGGCGGCGGCTGGCATCCGACATCGTGGAGCAGTGAGGCCAGACCCGGCCACTCTGATTGCACGTGTCAAGCGCGCCTTCGACGAAGAGGATGATTGATCATGGACGAGGTGGAGGTACAGCAAAGAGCGCGCTCTTTCGTAGCAAACATCGATGTCTCAAACATTCGTGATGATTTGACACCATACCTCACAGCTGTCAACGCAAAGACAGTTAAAGAAGAGCTCGCTGTGGGCGAGTCGGGATACACCCTCACCAAACCAAATGGAAAGCACATCATCACCGTAAACTCGTTGGAGTCCGAAGAGCGCCAACGATTTACGATATGCCATGAAGTTGCTCATATTGCGCTGAACCTGCCGTCGAGCCATGAGGAAGTCCCATCGTGGTCATTTGCCAAACGGCATCCAAACGAAATCGTTTGCGACACTTTTGCAGCCGAGTTGCTAATGCCCTATCAGCAGTGGCTTGCTGCGGCCCCACGGGACGAGCCGTCAGCAGAACTCATCGAACATATGGCGGCCACATTTCGGACATCCTTCCCAGCGGCGGCATCAAGATTGGCATCCCTTACTGATATACCTTGCGCCTTCGTCACCATGGAACGAGGTGCCATCCGGTACGCTGCACGGTCGATGTCGCTGCGACGAGTTAATGCGTGGATACCTCCCAAGGCACCTATTCCTCAGGGGTCCGTTTCAATCCTCCTTCGTGAGGCGGGTAAGAGCGCGATGGATACTGCCGACGTAGCTCAAGATATTTGGTTCGACAACTGGGATAAGGGATCCGATCTACGTGAACTTGCCAGGCACTACCACCGCTCAGACACAACGATAGCCCTTCTATGGTTCGATCACGAAGAACTCCCGGACGTCGAAGTCGGCCGATTTGGCATTCGTGTCGAGGATGATGGCGGCCTCGCAGAGCTAACGGGCGAACTGTCATGGAGTGGAAGAAGCAGGAAGCGTTAGTTGCCAATTGGCCGAGTGCACAGCCAGTGCAATTTTGATTTTACGGAAGCGGTCATTGCCACTTGGGCGACATCATAATCCGCGACGGTCAGCTATGGCCGACTTGGGGAAGTCAGACGTTCTGCTCACGAACGTCTGCTGTACTACAGGT
>JAVHQF010000346.1:0-1353 GCA_036170995.1 Sideroxydans sp.
GATCATCGGTGACGTTGCCGTCGTGGACCTGGTAGTGAACGGGAATGGCGCCATCATTGGTGATGGTTAGCTCATAAAGGAGTTGTTTGAGATCGGGCCGGCGCGCCTTGGAGTGCCCGTAGGTGACTTTCAAGGTCGGCTTGCCTCTCACCATGTGCCCATCCGCCATACCGTACTTCCCGGAAAATGAAACGGTTGTACTGTCGTTGTGAAGCTGGTTGAGCCGCACCTTAAAGGCCCGGACAGCCGAGGCCACTACGGATACTATCAGAGCGGGCCGATCCGCATCAAAGAGGCGGTCCAGGGAGCGCCCGACCCGGTCGTCGTTGAACAGGTTTATCTGCCTGCTCTCAAGGCCCAGGGCGGTTGGCGCAAAAGGCGCGGCCCACTCCCCGATGGCGTAGAGCGGTTTACGGGCCACCATCAGGTTCCTCAATAGCAGGGCGATTCCGCGGCCGGGCGGCAGTTTGATACGCTTGTCGTCCGCCGGCATGTAGTCATCCAGTATTCTCTCAAGCTTCATCCGCTCCATGAAACGGTTGACGATCGGCATGGCGCCTACGGTCCGTGACCGCAAAGTGAACCCGCCGGCTTCTCTTATGCGCATAGGGACTTGACAGGCCTCATTATCTAACAGTATAATATCTGTTAGACAATGTCAAGCCCACAATCGTCTTTACAACAAAAGAGGCTGCGCCGCCTGGGAAAACTCTATGGCAGGCTCAAGCAGTCATTGGTTGGAATTGGCTTTATCTTTCCGGGAAGCATCGTCAAGCGCTTTATGCCGTGCGGCAAGCCGTCCTGCCATTGCGCCACCGATGTGAGCAAACGACATGGTCCTTATTATGAATGGACCAGGAAGTTAAAGGGAAAAACTGTGACCGTGAGATTAACGGCAGGGCAGGCGCAGCGTTACGAAAATTGGATCCAAAACCGCCGCAAACTCAAAAAAATCCTCACGCGTATGCAGGCGGTTTCCATCCAGGCTGCACAGACTCAAACCACGACGATGTTACGGCACTGAAATCGGGTATAATTAAGAGAAAACTTTTCGAGATGTGCGGAATGTACGTTTTAGCAGGGTTTTGCAGTCAACAGGGATAATTCTTGGCATTGCGATAGCACTCAGGGAATCACAAAAGTGGATCGTTCAAACCCGATCATTTCCGAATGGGAAACAATAGTATTCTCATTTGAGGCAAAGCCGCATTCCGCAAGATAGTCATTCAAGGTGCCCATCTCCTTCATTTCCTTAAACTGGATATTAATAACTTCAAGAAGATTTTTCTTGGCTTCTTCCGTGGTTTCCCCTTGGGAAATAAAATTAAGTTCGGGTGTTCTTGCCAGATACCT
>JAVHQF010000347.1:0-1338 GCA_036170995.1 Sideroxydans sp.
AATGATTTTTAATGGATTTTTTAAAATCACCGCATTTAGCTGGATACCCCACAATTAAAATCGTCTGCAAACGCTCCATTATCCCGATCACTTTTACTCATTTCATCACTTCAGCATCTCAGCAGCCTGTTAGGATCGCGCCACGCAATTCATTATTTTTTTATTGATAGCATCTTCTGTCTTACAATTATCGTTCTGAGCTATGACATAAAAAGTATCTGTGCAGTCAAACTAACTAAATTTAATTCAGTTCTAAGCTTCAACTTACCAGCCAAGAGGATGAACAAACCTTATATCGACAACTGAAAACTTTTTGAATAATTCTGCTGGAAAATTTTCTGTTACGACTAAAGTAAAGTTCACTACGAATCCCAAGAAAAATTAAAATCTACTTGACAGCATTTAAACTTAAATTTGCATTTAATATCACTATCAATACTGATAGGTTGTTTTTTTATAAAACTACAACAAAGTGGGTTTCCCAAGACGAACTGCCTTTCCCTCACTCGCTGCCAGAGTTTCAGAGGCTGTTTCCGGACGAAGCGTCGTGCACGTCCTATCTTGAGCGCGCCCGGAGGAGAGATGGGTTCGCCTGCGAAATCTGCCGAGCTTCCTGCGAACCATACCGTTTTGCCAATCGCCCCGGTGTTTTGCGGTGCCGGCATTGCAACCTGGATACCAAGCTCACGGTGGGCACCATCATGGAGCGCACCCATACGCCGCTTTCGGTCTGGTTCTGGGCTGCGTACCTAGTTGCCAGCCAGACGCCGGGCATGTCCGCCGTCCAGTTCCAGCGCCAGCTTGGGCCGTCACGTTACGAAACTGATTTCCAAATACTGCACAAGCTGCGCGCCGGCATGGTGCGCCCCAACCAGGACAGAATCAGCGGCAAGCCGGAAATCATTGTTGAAGCCGACGAAACCTGGATCGGCGGCCGTACGCGTGGCAAAGGGCGTGGCATCCACGACATGGTGCTCGTGGCCTGCGCCGTCGAAGTCCTACAGCGCAAGCGCACCAGCAGCCTCAATAAGCGGAAGACCGGGCGCTATGCCGGGCGCGGGCGCGTCCGCCTCTCCGTGGTGCCGGACCGCAGTGCAAAGTCGCTGGTCGGCTTCATCGAAAGTGCCGTGGCACCGGGTGCTACCATTATTACTGACGATTGGAGCAGCTATGCGACGCTCGGGAAACGCGGATACCTTCATATCCCCGTCGCGGAGCGCGGCGATATGGAAGTCGCGGAAACCTTTTTGCCCATCATCCATCTCGTATTCTCCAATCTCAAGACCTAGCCTGAACTTTGCATAAATTTTCATCTGTGCGATTTTCAAAAGTGTAGTG
>JAVHQF010000348.1:0-6314 GCA_036170995.1 Sideroxydans sp.
AGGGCCGCGCCACAGAATGTCCGACTTGCCGTCGCCGTTGAAGTCGCGGCGGACACTGGCTTTGCCAGTACCGCTGAGGCTGATGGTATTGGGACTGCTTGCTGCGTCGCTGATGATGGTGATAGCACCGTTTCGTATGCCTATTGCTGTTGGCGTGAAAGTAGCACTGATAGTGCAATTGGCCCCTGCCGCCAGCGTCGCGCCGCAGTTATTGCTTTGGCCGAAATCGCCGTTCGCCACAATGCTGGCGATATTGAGTGCCACGTTGCTGGTGTTACTCAAGATCACGCTTTGCGAGGCACTGATCGTACCGACGTTCTGATCGACGAAAGAAAGCGTCATTTGAGAGAGAGAAATTACAGGTTTTGGCGGAAAAATAAAAGAAGCTGAGACACTATTCGCTGAACTCATTGTCACTGAGCAAACTCCATATCCTGAGCAACCGCCAGACCAACCAGCAAAAATATTTGATCCACTTGGTATTGCAGTGAGCGCCACCACCGTACCAGAGGTAAACGATGCTGAGCAAGTTGTGCCGCAACTGACCACAGCGGGTGAACTTGTTACTGCACCACCCCCAACAACGTTAACATCAAGCATATAGCCAGCAGACTGAGTTATATTCTGCCCAAGATTAAGGTAACCCGTGCCGATGGAATCGACCACGCGTATGGGAACTGACTGACTTAATGTCAAACCGTTGCCAAGCTGCCCGGTCAAGCCATACCCCCAACTCCATAGCTCACCATTTTTTTTCAAAGCCACTGAATACTGTGCGCCTGCAGTCACATCTAACCAATCAAGAGCAGAGCCTATCTGTACTGGGGAATTTCGCTGGATGGTCGTACCATCGCCCAATTCTCCTGAAAAATTTGATCCCCACGTCCACAAGCTGCCGTTCACTTTAATGGCAAGACTATGAGAATTACCAGCCACTAACTTAATTACACCACTACCCGGCGAAATCACCTGTACTGGTGTATTCCGTTGTGTGGTCGTGCCGTCACCAAGTTGGCCGTTCCAGTTTCCGCCCCAAGCTAACACGCTGCCGTCTGACTTGAGCACGAAACTGTGAAACCCGCCCGCCGCCAGCGCCACGGCTCCAGAGCCTGTAGCCATGATTTGCACCGGTATAAGTTTATCCACTAGAGTGCCGTCGCCGATTTGGCCGTCATAAGCAGCGCCCCATGCCCAAACGCTGCCGTCTGACTTGAGCGCAAGACTGTGAGCTTCTCCCGCCGCCACCGCCACGACTCCGCTGCCCGGTGCCATTACTTGCACAGGAACAATATTATCCGCCATCGTCCCATTGCCGAGCTGGCCGTTAATATTCCTGCCCCATGTCCAGACGCTGCCGTCTGACTTAAGCGCAAGGCTGTGATAGCCGCCAGCCGCAATGGCTATCACGCCACTGCTCGATGCCATGATTTGCACAGGTGTTGATTTGTTTGCTGTCGAATTGTCGCCAAGTTGCCCATAAAAATTATTACCCCATGTCCAAGCGCTGCCGTCTGACTTGAGTGCAAGATTGTGTTCATCACCTGCAGTCACTGAGGAAACATCGCTACCAAGCACCATCACTCGTGTTGGTGTATTGCGTTGCATCAAAGTTGCATCGCCAATTTGACCGGAAATATTGGCTCCCCACGCCCAAACTGTTCCATCGCTACGAAGTGCAAGAGTATGTTGCCCGGCACCTGCCCCAGCCGCAATGCGCGGTGAAGTCACTGGAGCTATGCCATCTCCATTAATAGCTATCGCCAAAGGATTCGCTGTTGCGTCCGATGACACCCTTAACATAGCACTGTAGTGCCCGAGTGCAGTAGGCGTAAATACCACAGACAATGTGCAGCTCGCCCCGACTGGAAGCACCGTCCCTGCCCCGCAATTCGCCCCGCCCGTCTGGCTAACAAACGCTGCACTCCCGGAAATTCCAACCGCGCTGATGTTCAGTGGAGCAAGCCCCGCGTTATACAAAGTGATCGTGCGTATTGAACTTGGAAGACCAAGAAGCTGCCCGCTGAAAGGCATATCCGACTCAGACAAAGTCACGATTGGCCCCGTAGCGCCAGCCGGTGGCGCAAATGAAGCGCTCAACGTCCTATTGCCGAGAGCCTGAAAGGAATAAACCGGGCTTGTGCTGACGACGACACCATTTTCG
Source organism: Sideroxydans sp. (assembly GCA_036170995.1). Classification (GTDB taxonomy): domain Bacteria; phylum Pseudomonadota; class Gammaproteobacteria; order Burkholderiales; family Gallionellaceae; genus Sideroxyarcus. The sequence goes on from JAVHQF010000348.1 coordinate 2,162, forward strand.
CTCCAACCATTGAAAGTGAAACCAGGGTTCGCAATCGCAACAACAGTCGCGTATGAACCGTGAGCAACCGTGCCGCCCCCCACTAGCGTTCCACGCCCGGCAACAGGTGAAGTCGTACTAATAATGTGGTTCGCCACTACCCCTGTACCGGAGAGCAACACCGTGTCGAAACCGGGAGTGCCGCTATGCGAGATGGTTAGGTTGCCGGTTTTCGCGCCCCCCGTCGCAGGCGCAAAGCCCACATTGATTGCGCAGCTCGCGCCTGCCGCCAGCGTGGAAACGCAGGTTGTTGACTGAATAAATTCGGGCGATATATCTAACCGAGGTAGATCAGCGGGCGCTCCGCCTATATTAACCACCGTAACAGCTTGGGTTGCACTGGCCACATCAGTGTTAGTCGCCGGGAAGGACAAAGCCCTAGGAAAGACTCGCACGAATGCCTTTGGCGGCGTAAACAAATGGATCGATCCCGAACCAGTGGAATCCAACACCGTGACAGGAGAACTCTTGCTCACTAAAGTGCCATCGCCTACTTGACCAAACGTATTGACACCCCAAGACACGACAGAGCCATCACTCTTTACCGCCGTAACGGTACTGGAGCCTGCCGTAATGGCAATCACCCCGGTTAGTCCAGGCACCTGCCCGGGTGTTTGCGGACAATTGTTGCCAGCCAATACGCTACCATTCCCCAATTGGCCGGAGCTATTATCACCCCAAGTCCAAACGGTACCGTCGCTATTCAAGGCAACAGAAAATCCAGTTCCGGCAGCAATATCCACAACGTTGGTCAGGCCGGATACTTTCAATGCGTTGAGTGTAACGCTGCAATTGCCAGCAACGCCAAGCTGTCCGCCTGTGCCGTCGCCCCACGCCCAGACACTGCCATCATTCTTAAGCGCCAGATTATGAAATAAGCCGGAAGCAACCTTAATTACGCCTGCCAACGGGATGGGCGGCAGTGGAGCATTACTGGCCAGGATAGGCTGTGGGCTGTTTTGGTTCAGCCCTCCCGCCACGCCTGCCTCACCATGATTATTGCGTCCCCACGCCCACACCGTTCCGTCATTTTTTACCGCAACACTCACATTTGTACCAGCGCTTACACCCACAACGCCCGAAAGCCCCGCCACCAAACCGGGTATCAAGCGCCCCGTGCTTGTATCACCCAGTTCGCCGTTTACGTTGCTTCCCCATGTCCGCACCAATCCATCACTGCCAACGGCAACCGAATGTGAATACCCTGCGGCCACTGCGGAAATAGTGGGAAGACCCGCGACTTGTTTCGGCGCCGACCATGCGGTCGTGCCATCGCCAAGTTCGCCGTTGAAATTACCTCCCCATGCAAATACTCGCCCATCCGGTTTTATCGCAAGGCTATGGAAACGACCCGAAGAAATTTTAGTTACATCCGATAACAGTACTGACCCCGGAAAACTCCTGTTGCCCGTCGCCGCGTATCCTGTCTGCTGATAGTTCCCTGCTCCCCAAGACCAGAGCATCCCATCCGATTTCTGTGCGATCTGGAAATTCTCTCCCGATGCCACAATCGGCGGGGCGTTGAGGCTACCCGCCGCGACGTTCGGTATTCCGCAGACAATGTTTGAATAGGAATAAAGCGCAGTTGCATTTTGATACGCCATCAGGCGGAAGCAATAGTTCTGCCCCATGGTGAACGATGGTGCTCCAACTGTGTATGAAGTGGTGTTTGCGGGCATGCCCGCAACAATCGAATTAACGAATGGCCCTGTAGCACCCGAAGTCGAGTAATACAGGTTGAAAAAATCTTCGTTGTTAGAATTATCTTTCCATGTGAACGACATGGAACCATCGGAATTTGGAAATACTTGGAGGTTTGATGGAGGTGTCACACCGCCCGACGTGATTGTATATGCATTTCCGTCGTACCAACTTAGATTTCCGGCTGAGACGATCACAGACTGATCGGTAGGTGTGCCCCAACCCGTAATGGGTTTGAACTGCACGATGTAGGAGCCAGCCAGTAGCCCGGAGAGAGTAACATCGCTGTTATGCCAGATCGCTTCCGTGCTGAGTTTCCACTGTGCCCCGGCAATTATCGGCGCTCCGGCAGGAGTAATGCTGATCCTCAATGATCCGGCAACCACTGCTGCTTGCGGTGTCGCATTCGCCACCGCACCTGCCGACTGATTGCCTGCAACATCAATTGCGCAAATGCGGTAATAATAGGCTGTGCCATTGATCAGACCACTGTGAGTGAATGTGCTAGATAAACCGGATGGCATCAACACCGTTCCCGTGTTGCAGTCGGCTGGAGTACCGGTCGTTGAAGAGACCACTTTATAGTTGGCTATGCCCCCGCCCGCATCCGAATAGCCACTCCACGATAGCGCCACCTGCCCATTCCCAGCTATGGCGGTCACTACGCCGTCTTGCGGTGGCAACGTATCAACCACAGGTGCCGCCGTGGCAAAACTCCATTGCACAGACCATTCACCATAACCGGTCAGGCTTCTCGCCTTAACCTGCCAATAGTATGACTTGCCCGTCTTGAGTATTCCGGCAGGCGGGGTGTAACTGGGAGATGTGCTAATGTCGTTGATGACGCAAGCAGAACAGATTGGGTCAGTTGGATCAGTTGTCAACTTGACTAGACTATCCGCCACCATGACACGGTATGAAGTTGCGTTATTGATAGGCAACCAACTCAACGTAAGTGCAGTATCCTGTCCTACCAGCGTGTTTGCCGGAGCACTCAGGCTGGGCGCAGCAAGATAGGTCGGCGGCGGCACCATGGCAACAAAATTTTTCGACGTTGACCATGCACCAACTTGTGTAGAACTGCGCGCCTTGACTCGCCAATAGTAAGCTTGCCCTCCATGTAAATAAGCGGCAGGGATGGTGTAGGAAGCAGTGGCAGTCGTATCGTTGAGAATGCAGTTTGGGCAAGTGGACACATTAGGGTCGGTGGGCAAGTCAGCGGCATTCTTAGCCACCATCACCCGGTACGTTGTCGCGCCATTTATACTTCCCCAACTTAACGGAACATTGGTAGCACTAATATCGAAAGAAACATTATTAGCCGGAGAATATTGAATGGGTGCGGGGAGAATACTTGAAGCGGGAGTTGAAACAGTCTCGGTAATGCCGGGAGTAATTTCCTGAATGACTGTTTCCCAGACATTGCTGTCATTAGTTTCACAGGTATGTACTTCATAAATAGGCGCATCTAATACAAAAGAAGTGGCGTTTAGGTATCTATAAGTATCCGGGCACCCAAGGATAAAATGGGGTTTGGTGCCATGATCGAAGGTAGAGGGGAATCCCACTAAGTTCGCCATGTTCTGAGAATAAGAAGTAACAATACCATCACCATCCCCCCAATAGTTATCTCCTCCAAAAGCGATTATTGAACGGTACGATACGCCAAGAGGAAGCTGACTTATGGAAGATAGCGTGTTCAATAAGGTCAAGCCATTTTGCACACCCGGCCCAGGTATTTGTAATTCCTTAAACCCTACGGTGTTTCTTTTTCCAAGAAGATAGTAAAGAGCATCTCCGCCTGAACTTCCTTGGTGTGGTGTACCAATTGTAATAAGCTTTGCTACGTCATTACGATACCCTACGGTAAATGCATTATCCTTAGAGGCCAACGACTCCAAATAAGCCCGTGCAGCCAATCCTCCCATACTGTGCCCGACTAGGTTAACTTTTAATTTCCCTGGGTTATGCGCCAACACTCTGGTAATCGCAGCCTGTAGCTCGTATCCTTGCTGAGTTAGGTACAACTGGTTGTTGCGTGTAAAGTTAATCGTGAAAAAATCGCCTCCATCGGGTACGCAAGTATCCCCGGCAGGGCAAGAAATCAGCGATATACCAGAAGAATAATCGAACTGTAAGTTACCTCCATAATTCCATCCTCGATCATTTACCAAATATGTTTTCAAGCTGTCCCACGTTTTGTTGCTGGATGAAATACCATGAACAAAAATGACGGGGTAAGTTGGCTTGGCGGCCTCTGCAACGAGCGGCACGCTCCCCAAGCCAATTGCAAAAACAATCAGGATGGTTTTTAACCACGTGGCTAAAGATTTAATTGGGTGCGCATTCATAAGACCCTCTGTTACGTCCGTCAATTTCTAAGGGGAATTGTCCCACATTCAGTAAGTGAAAA
>JAVHQF010000349.1:0-6275 GCA_036170995.1 Sideroxydans sp.
GCCTCTCAAAATAAATCCCCTGCCCACCACAGTCTCAGCCTGAGTCCTATCTCTGTCGTGTAACCCACTTCGACGAACAGTATCTTTCCATCCGGCGCGATGATGAAACTGGCGGGTACGGCATGCACGCCCCACGCTTCTGAGATGCTGCCATCGGGATCATTCACCGTGGGGAAATCGATCCCCTGCTCCTGCATGTATCGCTTCACTTCGTTAGTGAGTCCGCTGTTCATCGCGACGGTGATGGTATTGGGATAGTCACGCGCGATGGCGGCGATGTTGCTTTGTTCGGTGCGACAGATAGGACACCACGTTGCCCAGAAGTGAACCAGCGTCGGCTTGGCGGGATGCGCAGGCAATGCATAAGTTTGCTGCGTCAAGGTCACCCCCTTCAACACAGGGGCGATACCACTAACCATGTCGCGCTGTTGCCATAGCCGAATACCTGTCACGACAACGATGATGATGAGCGCATTGATGACGTAGCGCCGCCATTTGCACGAAGGTTTGCTCGGCTCAGACATCTACTCGAAGTCGCCCCAAGGGCTTTTGGATGTAGTCTTGGTGCGCGTCTCGAACTTCTCGATATCGCGCCTATCCCGCTTGGTCGGGCGACCTTTGAATGTGGGAAGGGGAAGTGCTTTGTTCTGCTCGGCGATCTGAGCACGGCGAGCTTTGCTCTCGTCCGTCTCGCGGTAGAGCTTCTGCGCTTCGGGCGCGCCGCCGCGCTTGTTTGAAAGACCCAACACTTCCACGTCGTAGTAGATCTGCCCCTGGCGAACGAGCAACCTATCCCCCACACCGATGGTCTTGGCGGGTTTGATACGTGCTTCGTTCATCGTCACTTTGCCACTCTCGACCGCATCGGAAGCGATGCTACGGGTCTTATAGAATCGTGCCGCCCACAGCCATTTGTCGATGCGGAGTTTATCGGATGAGTCGGTCATAAAATTGATTCCCATCATTCCCGCGAAAGCAGGAATCCAGTCAAGTCATACAGCCTGCGAAGCAGGCAAAATCAATTTATTATCTTGCTTCGCAAGCATCTGTTCTTAACCCGCTGGATTCCTGCTTTCGCGGGAATGACGAAGTTTATTTACCTCACACAATCCACGTAGTAGAAGCGCACCCCCTCGCGATTCTCCGCAACCAGCCCATGAATATCTGTCTCGAAGCCAGGGAATTTTTTATTGAACTCGCGCGCAAATTTCAAGTAATCCATGATGGTTTTGTTGAAGCGCTCACCCGGAATCAACAAGGGAATACCTGGTGGATAAGGCGTGAGCAATACCGCCGTAATGCGACCTTCCAAATCGTCAATCGCCACCCGTTCGATCTCGCCGTGCGCCATCTTGGCGAAGGCATCCGATGGTTTCATCGCAGGAATCATATTGGAGAGGTACATCTCGGTGGTTAGCTTGGCCACATTGCTGGCTTTGTAAATGCCATGTATTTCATTACACAGGTCGCGCAAACCCACCTTCTCGTAACGCGGATTCTTGGCAATGAACTCAGGCAAGATGCGCCACAGCGGTTGATTCTTATCGTAGTCATCCTTGAACTGTTGCAGCTCGGTCACCATGCTATTCCAGCGCCCCTTGGTGATGCCGATGGTGAACATGATGAAGAAGGAATAGAGACCGCACTTCTCTACCACCACGCCATGTTCGGCGAGATATTTGGTGACAATACTGGCTGGTATGCCACTGTCGGCAAAGTCGCCCCCCACATCCAGCCCTGGTGTGACGACCGTCGCCTTGATCGGGTCGAGCATGTTGAAACCTTCAGCTAGGTTACCAAAGCCGTGCCAACGATCATCCGCACGCAACACCCAATCTTCGCGGTCGGCCATCCCATCTTCCGATAGATAATCTGGCCCCCACACTTTGAACCACCAGTCTGCGCCCCACTCCTCATCCACCTTGCGCATGGCGCGGCGGAAATCGAGTGCTTCGGCGATGCTTTCCTCCACCAGCGCTGTTCCGCCTGGTGGCTCCATCATCGCGGCGGCCACATCGCACGAGGCGATGATGGCGTATTGCGGCGAAGTCGAGGTGTGCATCAAATAGGCTTCGTTGAAGCAGTCTCTATCCAATTTTCGCGTCTCACTGTCGCGCACCAATATTTGTGAAGCTTGCGACAGACCCGCCAACAATTTGTGCGTGGATTGTGTGGCGAAAATCATCGAATCTTTTGCACGGGGACGATCTTTTCCGATGGCGTGCATATCCTTGTAGAAATCATGGAAGGCCGCGTGCGGTAACCATGCCTCATCGAAATGCAAGGTATCAATTTTTCCATCCAACATCTCTTTCAACATCTCAACGTTATACAACACGCCGTCATAGGTGCTTTGCGTAATGGTCAGGATGCGCGGTTTTTTGGTCTTGTCTTTGATGAACGGGTTGGCGTCGATCTTCTTCTGAATGCTCGCTGGCTCGAACTCGGATTTCGGGATAGGACCAATGATGCCGAAATTGTTTCGCGTCGGTGTGAGGAAAACGGGCACTGCGCCCGTCATCATGATCGCGTGCAAGATGGACTTGTGGCAGTTTCTATCCACCACCACGATGTCGTCGGATGCAACCATTGAGTGCCACACGATCTTGTTAGAAGTAGAGGTGCCGTTGGTAACAAAATACAAATGGTCAGAATTAAAAATGCGTGCCGCATTACGCTCCGACGCTGCAACCGGACCTGTGTGGTCAAGCAACTGCCCCAATTCATCCACCGCGTTACACACGTCGGCACGCAACATGTTCTCACCAAAAAATTGATGGAACATACGACCAACAGGCGATTTCAAAAACGCCACGCCACCCGAGTGGCCAGGGCAGTGCCAAGAGTAAGAACCGTCTTGCGCGTAATCCACCAGCGCGCGGAAGAACGGCGGCGCTAGAGAATCCATGTACGCCTTGGCCTCGCGAATGATGTGGCGCGCCACGAACTCGGGGGTGTCTTCATGCATATGAATGAAGCCGTGCAACTCGCGCAGGATGTCGTTCGGAATGTGGCGCGAGGTGCGCGTCTCGCCGTACAAATAGAGCGGGATGTCCGCGTTCTTGTAGCGAATCTCTTCCACGAAAGCACGCAAAGTTCTAAGCGCCACCTCGGTCTCTTCCGCACTACCCGAGCCAAACTCCTCATCGTCAATAGACAGCATGAATGCCGATGCGCGACTTTGTTGCTGCGCAAACGAGGTCAGGTCACCGTAACTCGTCATACCGACGACCTCGATGCCCTCCTTCTCAATGGCCTCCGCCAAGGCTCGGATGCCATGTCCGCTGGCGTTCTCCGAACGGAAATCTTCGTCGATGATGATGATGGGAAAATTAAACTTCATAGCGGCATCCTAAAAAAGGGGAAACATTATGTTGGACAATATCACTCTGCAACGGAGCTTAGATGAATTTTAATTTGCGAGCTTTTGCCTTTCGGCAAAATGCCTGCTTAAACCTCTTCAGTGCAGGCTCATATTGGCCGTAGGTCAATGTGATGCAGTAACTAAAATTAAATTTCATGGGTGTCTCCTAGTGGAGATTACAAATTAAAAATAGGGGGAAATTATTCGCAAACGTGAAGTCTAGCGATACCATTTTAAGAAACAAGGATTATTCCTGTGGTGGATATGCGCTCTCAAGATTGCTCATCAGTTCGATAAAAACAGCGCGAATTTGTTGCTCATCACATCCCATGAGAACTGCATCTTCAAAGGCGTCTTGGCAGACTTGGCGTATCTCGACGAGGTTCTGTTGCAAAACTTTGTTTTTCTCCACGCAAGCGATGACATCGCCAGTAGGAGAACGCCAGATGATGGAGAAATTACTTTTCTTCAAAACAACGACTCCGCTTTTGTCATTCCCGCGCAAGCGGAAATCCAGATAATTGAACATCCCCTGCAACGCGGGACACCCCCCCCAACTGCACTTAAATAAACGGTTCATCTGGGTTTTGCGTGGGGCAAGGCCAGATTAGCCAGTGGATCGAAAAATTTAGTTATGTCACCAAGTGCTGCCCCACCCTAAGCCCTCCCCTGGTGGGATAACCAGCTACTTGCCGGCTTGCTGGCTTAGTAGATTGGCTAGTAGTTTCACCAGATGGACTAAACCCAAAGCATCGCCGCTCTCGCTCCCTCTCCCACTGGGGGAGGGCTTAGGGTGGGGAAGCACTCTCTATTCTCCCGCCCACAAACAAGTAAGTAGCAGGTTCTGCTTGTAAAGACGCATCCCCTATCTCGCTTCAGTCTCCCACGCAAAACACGGTTGAACCAAATAAATTCACTAGATTCCCGCTTTCGTGGGAATGACGATACAGCAGAGAGCGGTTCATATCTTTGGCAGGGTGACACCGACCTGGCCCTGATACTTGCCGCCACGATCTTTGTAGGAGGTCTCGCACTCTTCGTCACTCTCAAAGAACAGCACCTGCGCTACGCCCTCGTTGGCGTAGATTTTCGCGGGTAGTGGTGTGGTGTTGGAAAACTCCAACGTCACATAACCTTCCCACTCGGGTTCGAAAGGGGTGACGTTGACGATGATGCCGCAACGCGCGTAGGTGGATTTGCCCAAGCACACGGTCAGCACGTTGCGCGGGATACGGAAATATTCCACGGTGCGCGCCAGCGCGAAGGAATTAGGCGGGATGACGCAATAGTCAGCTTCGACGTTCACGAATGAGCTGGGATCAAAGTTCTTGGGATCGACGATGGTGCTGTTGATATTGGTGAACAGCTTGAATTCGCGCGAACAGCGGATGTCGTAGCCGTAGCTCGACGTACCGTAAGACACGATCTTCTGCCCGTTGACTTCCTTCACTTGGTGCGTCTCGAACGGTTCTATCATGCCGTGCTGTTCGCACATGCGACGTATCCACTTGTCTGACTTGATGCTCATTGCTTTTGGTGAAACGTGAAACGTGAAATGTGAAACGCAACCCGCCGGATTCTACGTTTCACTTTTCATTTTTCACCTTTCACGCTTCTCCTTGAATAAATGAGGCGCGATTTTACCCAAATTCCTCGGCGGTGCGTGGGTTTTGCTACAATCGCGCCTCGTTAAAGGAAACACGCCACATGACTCGCAAAATACTCGTCACTTCCGCCCTACCCTACGCCAACGGCAGCATCCATTTAGGCCACCTCGTCGAATACATCCAGACCGACATCTGGGTACGCTTCCAGAAGATGCGCGGCAACATTTGCCACTACGTGTGCGCCGACGACACGCACGGCACGCCCATCATGTTGCGCGCCAAAGCAGAGGGAATTACACCCGAACAACTCATCGCGCGCGTATGGCAAGAGCACTACGACGATTTCGCCGCCTTCCACGTGGCGTTCGATAACTACGGCTCGACCAACTCCAACGAGAACAAGGAATTCGCGCAAGGCATCTATCGCACGTTGAAAGCGAACAACCTCATCGAGGTGCGCTCCATCGAACAGTATTACGACCCCATCGAGAACATGTTCCTGCCGGATCGTTTCATCAAAGGCGAATGTCCCAAGTGCCACGCCAAAGACCAATACGGCGACAACTGCGAAGTGTGCGGTGCCGCGTATGCGCCCACCGACCTCATAGCACCGTTCTCTGCGGTGTCAGGTGCTAAACCCGAACTGCGCAATTCCGACCATTATTTCTTCAAGCTGTCTGCCAACTCTTGCCAACAGTTCTTGCGCGAATGGACACGTAGCGGTTCGCTGCAAAACGAAGCGGCAAACAAGATGCAGGAATGGCTGGGCGCGGAAGGCGAGAACAAGCTGACCGACTGGGACATCTCGCGTGATGCGCCCTACTTCGGCTTCGATATCCCCGATGCGCCGGGCAAATATTTTTACGTGTGGCTGGATGCACCTGTGGGTTACATGGGCAGCTTCAAACAGCTATGCAACAAGACCGGCATCGATTTCAACGACTACTGGAAGCAAGGCTCGGATGCCGAGCTGTACCACTTCATCGGCAAAGACATCCTCTACTTCCACGCGCTGTTCTGGCCTGCGATGTTGCAACACGCTGGCTTCCGCACACCGACCAAACTTTTCTCACACGGATTCCTCACCGTGAACGGCGAGAAGATGAGCAAATCACGCGGCACCTTCATCACCGCGCGCAGCTACATCGACCATATCAAGAACACCGAATATCTGCGTTACTACTACGCTGCGAAGCTGAATGGATCGATGGAAGACCTCGATTTGAATCTTGAGGATTTCGTGGCGAAAGTGAACAGCGACCTCATCGGCAAATACATCAACATCGCGAGCCGTTGCGCGGGGT
>JAVHQF010000350.1:0-6271 GCA_036170995.1 Sideroxydans sp.
TGCACATTGCTTGGGTTTTGAAGTGCGGCATCCAATTTGGTGGCGTTGGTGCTTAAGGTGCCATCACGCTGCATCTCTAGCCCCAAATCACTCAACCGCCCCAGCGTGCTGCCACTGGGACCCGTAGAGGCCGCCAAATCACGCAACATGTTTTGCAAACCAATGGCGGTACTGTCCCCCTGCAAAGGCCCACCTTTTTTGCTACCTGGGTCGTATTTCAAGTCATCTGCCAATTGAGAGCGAATGCTGTTATAGGCCGTGCGAAAGGCCTCAATCTTGGTTTTGATCAGTTCTTTATCAAGCCCCACGGTCACCTGGGCTGCTGTGGCGGTGGTAGTCTGCAGGTTCAGCGTGACTCCAGGCACGGCATCACTGACCGTGTTGGTAGCCGATGAGACTGCAATACCGTCAATACTGACAGACGCATTTTGTGCAGCCTGGGTTTGTGTCATTCCGTAAAAAGCGGGCACAGCAGCCGCTGTGTTGTAGGCGTAAGCCAATGAGCCAACACCTGTGGTGCCGTCTGTAATTTCTACAGAAGATGTGTCATAGGTTTTGATCTGAAAACCAGATGAGTCGCCTGTGCTGTTGCCTCGGATCAGCAAACGGTCTTGTCCACCACTGGTCACCACAACAGCAGACACACCAGCACCAGCGTTATTGATCTTGCCAGCAATGTCAGTCAGTGTGTCTGTACTGGCCACAGACACGCTAAGCACCGAGTTGCTGCCCCCGTTAAACGTGGTGCCGCTCCATTGACCCACCTGTATGTCAAGTCGCCCCGCTGAACCGAGAGCTGCGCCCGAAGTGACTGCACCAGACTTCAAAGACTGCACCTGCGCCAGCGCATTGACCTGCACAGAAAATGAACTCGCAAGCGCGGTGGATGTGGCAGAACCCGTGATGGCTGAGGTGTTGCTGGAAGAAAACGTGCGGGCATTCCACGTGGTGGTGTCCATCATGGCCGTGGAAGCATCATCCAAGGTAGCCAGGGAAGATTTGATCGATGCGTAAGCCGACAATTTGGTTTGAAGCGTAGACCCCTTGTTTTGCAGCTGAACGATGGGCTGTTTTTCCAGATTGACCAATTGGGTCACGATGGACTTCACGTCCAGACCACTGCCAACGCCAGGTGATGAAATAGCCATGATGAACTCCTACTCTTTATCCATGCCGAAATGGCTCAAAACTAAGTGTTTATAACGCTTTCGGCAACGCTCCGAACCCCGAAAAACATGCCTTGCTTAAATGCAAAACAAAAAGGCTCAGCCAATCGACTGAGCCTTTGAACGGTTAATTGCCAGAAATTTACCGAAGCAGAGCCAACACACCTTGCGGCAGCTGGTTGGCTTGAGCGATCATGGCAGTGCCGGCCTGTTGCAAGATTTGAGCACGACTCAAGTTGGCTGTTTCAGATGCGAAGTCTGCATCCATGATGCGCCCACGAGCTGCAGACTGGTTCTCGACGGCAGTACGCAAGAAACTGATGGTGGTATCAAACCGACTTTGAACCGCACCCAATGTTGCACGAGAGGAGTTGATCGTAGTCAATGCTGCGTCCAAAGCCGTAATATTTGCTGCATTAGCTGAAGCAGTTGCAACCAAACCACTAGCAGCACCACCTGATTTAATGGCACTCAACGATGCTGCTGTGTGAATGTTCAATGCGGCAGATGACACAGAAATAGTTTGACCACTATTTGCACCCACTTGGAAATCAAAATTACCTGTATTGGTGAACAATGAAGTGCCATTAAATTGCACCGCACTCAAAGTACGACCCAGCTCATTGCTCAGTTGTGTGTACTCTTCATTCAAAGCAGCAATATCGCCTGAGGTGTTGGTGGCATTGACGGACTGAACAGTTAGCTCACGCATACGCTGAACCATATCAGCCATGGAAGCTAAGCCACCGTCAGCTGTTTGAGCCAATGAAATACCGTCATTGGCATTACGTATGGCAACATTCATGCCACGCACTTGGGAATTCATTCGCTCTGCAATGGCCAGACCAGCTGCGTCATCTTTTGCACTGTTGACACGCAGCCCAGATGACAAACGTTGAAGAGATGTGCTGAGAGAAGACTGACTCACACCCGCATTACGCTGAGCGTTGAGTGATTGCACATTGGTGTTGATGGTCATGGACATGATAAATTCTCCTAGAGTCTGAAAAAGCCGGCGAATCCACCGGTGACGGACCCACACATTGCAGGTCTGGCAACGAACCTTTTCTACAGCCCGTTGATTTATTTATCGGGTGTTGTTCACCAAACTTTAGGCCTTATCTGCAAATTTACCGAATCGAACCTTGGAAGGTGATTCAAGCTCCACTAGGTCAACCAATCGCGTCATCAAATCTTTGTTTGGCACTCCGACCACACGCGGCGGAACATCCATACTGTCAGCTCGCGCACCAAAAGCCAATAAATCGGATCGATTGAATGGCTTGGCAAAATTTTCTACCAACTGCCGCACAGTAATCGCTTGACCAGAGCAAACATTGATTGGGCCTTGCCAGTCTCCCAGCGCAACTAAAGCTAGCAGATTGCCAGCAAGGCGCACATCAAGATAATCGCGAATCTGTTGACCTGTGGTTAATTCAGCTCGAAGCCCTGCAGTCAACTGCGCCCGAACATAAGGTAACAATCGGCGTGAATCCTCACCCTCTCCGTAAAGGTAAAACAAACGACACCATGCAAATGAGATTTTTTGAGATGCACACCATGTTGCCAGTGCATTAAATGCAGCCACCTTCGCGCCTGCGTAGGGTGTCAATGGCTTAAGCGGCACATCAACTGACAAATCCACTTGCGGATCGCTCAAGTCATACTCCAAACATGTACCCACCCCAACCAGCCGCTTGACACCAGCCAGCCTTGCCCCCTGAGCCAGCCTCAAAGTTCCAACCAAACAATCCAAATTGTTGCCAGAGTACAGGTAGTCAACGGGGTTGACGTACCACGCCAGATGAAGCACCGTATGCACACCTTCACAAGCTTTTGTCCACCAATCAACGCTTTCTGCAAATGCATCTGAGGTGTAAATACAAGAGACTTGAGGACTGTATTGCGGGTTGCCGACCGAATTGGCCGCGCGCAACAGCAACCTAACTTCACAACCCAACTGCAACAGCTGTCGTAACACCTGCCTGCCCACAAAGCCATTGGCACCGGTAAGTAAAACCCGTCTGTTCATGAAACACAGAGCCTGGGTACAGCCGTCACAAACTGGGTGCCTTGCAAGGCAATTTCTGAATTTTGCATTTTCACCTCTTGCACAATGTTCCAAGGCAAAATGATTAAAAAATCAGGTCGATTCGCGGCCAACACCTCGGGAGACAAAATAGGAATGTGGCTACCCGGCATGAATTGGTTTTGCTTTGATTGCGCAGCATCACAAACAAAGGGCAACAAATCAGGCTTTACACCAGCGTAATTCAATAAGGTGTTGCCTTTTGCTGCAGCGCCATATGCAGCTACTGTTTTCCCGGCACGTTTTTGTTCAATCAAAAACAATAAAAAATCATCTTTGACTCTGTTGGCCTTATCTTGGAATTCTTGATAAGTGCGTAGTGATTGCAACCCGTTATCAAGCTCTTTTGTCAACACTTCATCAACACTGATTTGCCGCGCACGGCTATCTTCAGCATGACAAGCATAGACACGCAAACTACCACCATGGGTTGACAACTCTTCTACGTCGAAAACCCGTAAACCCGAAGCATCAAGGATTTTTGATACTGTTCCCAATGACAGGTAAGAAAAATGTTCGTGATAAACGGTGTCAAATTGGTTATGCAATAGCAGTTGCATCAAGTGCGGAAACTCTAGCGTGACCGTACCAGTGGGTTTGAGAACAGCTTTTACCCCCCTTATAAAGTCATTGATGTCTGGAACATGCGCCAACACATTGTTTCCCACGACCAAGTCTGCTGATTGACCGTTGCTCGCCAATTTATCCCCCAACTGTTCACCAAAAAATTCCCTTATGACAGGTATTCCTATACGTTCAGCAGCATCGGCAGTGCTGTCAGTGGGTTCAATGCCAAGACAGGGAATATTTGCAGCGATAAAGTTTTTGAGCAGATAGCCATCATTTGAGGCGACTTCAATGACCAAACTGTTAGATCCCAATGACAGTTTTTTAGTGATTGACTCCACATATTGAGCTGCATGTGCTAACCACCCTGATGAGGTGCTGGAGAAATATGCATATTTACTGTCAAACAGCTCTGATGCAGCAGCGTAATCTTGGGTTTGAACCAGCCAACAATGGTCACAAACCATCACGACAAGTGGGTAATGTTTTTCCGGCGCAGTCAGTTCAGAACGACTCAGATAGGCATTGGATGGGGGGGCAAAGCCCAAGTCCAAAAACTTATGCGTCAAAGGCGCATTGCAATGTCTACATTTCACAAAATGACTCCTTTAAAGCCGTCATCCAGCCAAGGGTGGGCTGTGTCACGTTCGGAGCAGACAGTTACGCTCAGTGGCCAATCAATGCATAGCAAACCATCAAAGGCATTCAATGCTGACTCCGCCTCTGTGACGTAGGGCTTAGAGTGCAGATAGATCAATTCACAGTCATCAGACAGGGTTTGGAAACCGTGCGCAAATCCTTCTGGAATCAGCATGGAGTACAAATTTTCTGCAGTTAAACACTGCGCATGCCAATGCAAAAATGTGGCAGACCCAGCTCGCACATCCACAGCCACATCCCACACCGAACCGCGCAAACAAGTCACCAATTTGATTTCAGTATGCGGTGGTTTTTGAAAGTGCATGCCACGCACTGTTCCGCACCTCGCTGTCACACTGTGATTGATCTGAGCAATCGGCACAGTCCAGCCCGCTTGAGCCAACTCTTGACTACAAAACAAGCGTGAAAAATGTCCTCGCGCATCACCCTGCTGCTGGCGTTTGATCAACTTCAGTCCAGCCAATGGCAGCTCTTGGATTTCAAAACGAGTCATGCCTGCGCCTCAAATTGCTCAATGTCTGCCATGCACAGTTTGCGTGCATCTGCGCCTTCATGTTGCTCCCGATACCAGGACATGGTTTTCAATACCGAATCTGCGAGTGACCAACGTGGATGGATGCCAAGGATCGCATTGGATTTGGCTGTTTCTAATGCCAACCAATTTGCCTCATGAAGATTTTGTTTACATATTTCATAGCTGGTTACGCAGTATTCATAAGGGATAGAGGCCAATTCGATTACTTTTTTGACGGTTGCTGCCTCGCTGGGTGCAGGTCCAAAGTTGTAAGAGCCAGCCAAATCAGGTTGCACCCACAATTTTTCTGCCAAGCTCAAATAGCCAGCCAAGGGCTCCAGCACATGTTGCCAAGGGCGTGTGGCTAGCGGATTGCGAATGACCAAGGGTTGTTTGGCTTGCCAGGCGCGAACGGCATCGGGCAACAAACGGTCAGTTGACCAGTCCCCACCACCAATGACATTTCCGGCTCTGGCACTGGCTACAGCTACGCTAGCAGCTCCTAAAAATGAGTCTCTATAGCTGGCAATAACGATCTCACACGCTGCTTTGCTGGCGCTGTATGGGTCATGCCCACCCAGGGCATCGTCTTCCCGGTAGGGGTAACACCATTCCCTGTTTTTGTACACCTTGTCGGTCGTGATTGCGACCACCACACGCACCGAATCTGTACCCTTAACAGCTTCAAGCACGTTTGCAGTGCCCATCACATTGGTGGAAAAGGTTTCCAAGGGGTTTTGATAGCTAGGACGCACCAGCGCTTGCGCAGCCAAATGAAACACAATTTCTGGACGCAACACCTGAACGCATTGGATCAACGTTTGTGCATCTCTGATGTCGCACATCTGACTGTTGATCCAAGGCTGCTTGGAAAGTAGCGCATACAAGCTGGGTTCGGTGCTGGGTGGTAGCGCCACACCCATCACCTCTGCACCCAGCTTTTGCAACCACAAAGCCAGCCAAGCCCCTTTGAACCCTGTGTGTCCAGTGACCAATACGCGCTTGCCATGCCAAAAATCACCATTCATAGGCATCACCAGACCTTCCATGGTGCTGCACCAGACTGCCAAAGGTCTTCCAGCATGGTTTTTTCACGCAAGGTGTCCATGGGCTGCCAAAAACCATGATGTTCAAACGCCATCAGTTCGCCATCTGTAGCCAGCCCTGACAGCGGCGCAGCCTCCCAGGGAGTGTTGTCATCCAAGATACGGGGTAACACTTGGGGTGACAAGACAAAAAAACCACCATTGATCAAGCCGCCATCTCCGCGCGGCT
>JAVHQF010000351.1:0-7645 GCA_036170995.1 Sideroxydans sp.
GGGTTTGTTACCGGCGAGCTTTTCTCTGAAGTGCCAAACATCAGGTTTCTAAAAGCACTGCATCAAGATGCGGCCATGATTTACACCAAGGCCAATAACAAGAACTGGCATGGTCAGGTGATGCACCGCTATTGCGAGATCGAGAGCGGTCGAGTCTATGCCGAGGGAGTGGGCAACCTTCAGAACTGCTATCGGGTACTGCGAGAGGCGGCAATGGCTTGCCTGTGGGATGTTGACATTGAAAACTGTCACTATGCCATCCTGGCGCAGATGGCCGGTCAACATGGCTATCAATGCACCGAGGTGCTGGCCTACCTGTCCAACAAGAAACAGCTTCGGGAGTCACTGGCGGCTGAGTTCGGCATATCGGTGCGACAAGCCAAGGATGCCCTGATTGCCCTGATCTATGGCGCGAAGTTTTCAGGTCGGGCCAAGGATGCCCTGCCCATGATCTTCAACAGCACCAAGCTGGCCGAGCGGGTTTATCAGCATCCAAAGTTCCTGGCGCTGCGTGATGACATTGCCGGGGCAAGGGCGGTCGTGTTGAAAGCGCAGGAAGTCTCCCGGCGCACCATCAAGAATTGCAGGGGTCTGACCATTCGATTGGATGAGTCAAACGAGCGGCAACAACTGGCACACCTGCTGCAAGGTGTCGAGGTCGCTGCGCTGGAGGCGGCATATCGCCTATATCCAACTGAGATCGTTTTACTTCAGCATGATGGGTTTGCCACCACCAAGCCACTGGACACCAAGCGCATCGAAGCGGCCATTCTGGAGGCCACCGGCTACCGGCTGGAGGTTGAACAAAAAGTGATTCAGGTCAACCTTGCAACAGCCTTTGATGCCCACCCTGATGGTGCTAATAATCAAATCGAAAAAGGGCAGTTTCTCCAATGAAAACACCCTGTTTTTTACCCTACCTTTGCTAGTTAATACACCATGCCCCTGCCTCCTGCATCCCTGCCTTATCCCTGCATCCCTGCCCTGAGGCATGTAAGCTCCCCACACCGAACGACCATCAAGCTGGAGGGTGAGTTCTGGCAGGCCATTGACCGACTGGCAGACAAGACTGGTCGCAATTGGAGCGAGTGGGTCGCCACTGAGCTGGTCGGCAAGCCTGTGGGCATCGGCGCGGCGAGCTGGCTGCGGGTTCGGTGCCTCATTCATTCAACCCAAGGAGCATAGACATGGTCACGAGAAAATCGACCCCAAAAAAGACACCGGCGGCAACACCGGCCAAGACCGACACCAACGACTACAAGATCAAGGCTGAGGAATGGGGCTTCACAAGAGGCGACACTGATTCGCAAGTCATGGCGGCGCTGGTTACAAGGTCAGCCATGACTGCAACCACTTACAAGGCATATGCAGGCGGCGGGGATGCGCTGGAAGTCACCGACTTAATGGGTGAGCTGCGCAAGGCTGGGGAGGAAGTGGCAGGCGGCAACATGGGCCGGGTCGAGAAGATGCTGGCCCACCAAGCCCTTACCCTGGATGCCATCTTCAACAACATGGCGCAGCGGTCGGCCAGTCAGAGCACATTCAAAGGCATCGAGGTGCTGATGCGGCTGGCACTGAAGGCACAGGCGCAATGCCGGTCAACTGCTGAGGCACTGGCGCTGCTGAAGAACCCTATGCCCTACATCAGGCAGGCCAACATGGCCACCGGGCCGCAACAGGTGAACAATGGCTATGCCGGTACACCATCGCATACTGGCATACAGTCAGGCGCGGGAAATTTTCAAAGTGAGCCAAACAAACTATTGGAGGCAGATCATGGTCAACGGATGGACTTTGGAGCGCAGGCAGCGGCAGGCCGAGTTAATCAGACAGTGGAGGCCGTGGGCTAAGTCAACCGGGCCGAGGTCGCATGATGGCAAGGAGCGGGTCAGTCGCAATGCCTGGACGGGAGGCCACCGGGCGCAACTGCGGGAGCTGACCAAGATGGTCAATGCCGAGGTTCGAGCTGCGCGTGAGCTGGTATCAAGGTGCCGGTAATTGAAGAATGGGACAAGTGCCATTTCTAGGCCGGGGGGCATCGAAATTCTGGAGCATGTTGATTCTGGAAACCACCCGGTATCGCATTCGGACAATAAATCCCCCATGAGCATGACATTCAAAACAGCGGCCACCATGCTGGTGCTGTGCCTGGTGTTTCAGGTGCAGGCCGACACCCTGCTGGGCAAGGTCATCAATGTGGCTGATGGCGACACCATCACAGTCCTGGACGACACACACACCCAGCACAAGATCAGGCTGACCGGCATTGATGCGCCTGAAAAGCGGCAAGCATTCGGCAATGTCTCCAAGCAGAGCCTGGCCGATATGGTCGCTGGGCAGTCTGTGGCGGTCGAGTGGGTCAAGGCTGACAAGTACGGGCGCAAGCTGGGCAAGGTGCTGCTGGCTGGTCTGGATTGCAACCTGGTGCAGGTCAAGCGCGGTCTGGCATGGCACTACAAGCAGTATCAGCGGGAGCAGTCACCACCTGACCAACAGATCTATTCAGCGGCTGAGATCGAGGCCAGACAAGTGCAGGCCGGTCTGTGGCGGGATGCTGACCCAGTGCCACCCTGGGAGTTCAGGCACAAAGATAAGCCATAAGCGCATATTTGCATAAGTATGCAAGTATCGGCGCAATGTGGGGCATAATCGCATCAAGACCAAACAAGCCGAAAGCGCAAGATGGCAAAACACCTGTCACCACAAACCATTGATGCCCTGATAAATCAGGCGCTGGCCATTGAAGACAAACAAGCGCAAGAAGCCGGGGCGCTGGGTTTCATGGCCAGAGCAATGGTGCAGGCCACACTGCCACACCGGGCGGTCGCTGGTAACGAGTTCGAGCGCAGGAATGGCAATTTCACACTGACCCTGCAAGCGCCATCAAAGATCGGTCTGCCCTATGGGTCAATCCCTCGCCTACTGCTGGCCTGGGTCACTACTGAGGCAGTCAAGACCAAAAGCCGGGAGCTGGAGCTGGGCGATTCAATGTCGGCATTCATGGCCGAGCTGGGCCTGACACCCACCGGTGGGGCCAATGGCAGCATCACCAGACTGAAGAACCAAACAAGGCGGCTTTTCTCTGCAACAGTCACGGCATCCTATGAAGATGACAAGCAGATCGCCGATATGGGCTACCGGCTGGCCGACAAGTCTGTGCTGTGGTGGCATTCAAAAGACCCTGAGCAGGCTGGTCTGTGGAAGTCCACTGTCACCCTGTCCGAGCACTTTTTCAATGAGGTCATCGACCGGCCTGTGCCTATCGACATGAGGGCCATCAAGGCGCTAAAACAGTCACCAATGGCGCTGGACATTTACACCTGGTTGACCTACCGGGCCAGCTACCTGAAGCGGCCTACAGTCATTCCCTGGGCATCGCTGGCGCTGCAATTCGGGTCTGACTATTCCAGACTGAGAGCATTCAGGGAAGCATTCTTGCAAGAGCTGAAGAAGGTTGTCCTGGTCTATGAGAAGGTGCAGGTCGAGGCCAGTGAACTGGGGCTGACTGTCAAGCCATCACTGACCCATATTCCAATGACCAAGGGCAGGCCATGAGCGCGCATAAATGGTCGCGCCTGGTTGCAAGTTATCCCCAAAAAGCTGGGGATAGCTCAAGTTATCCACGCATAAATGGTGGCGCTGGAATGACTTATCCACGCATAAATGGTGGCGGGTTCACGCATAAATGGTGGCGCACCTATATAGAACCTGTATTCCCTTTATTAAATGCACCTGTAGTAGCTCAATCCTCAACTGTGAATAAGCCACCAACCGACTGGAAACCATGAAAACCGAAACCACCCAACACCAAGCCTTCATTCTGAAAGCCAAGTCCGGCCAATGGTCATGGGAGCTGCACATTGATGGTGAGCTGTATCAGGCAGGCGCTGGCTATGAGAGCGAAGGGGATGCCATCGAGGGCATGTATGAGGCCAATAGCCACATTGAAGGCATCGACCTGGTACTGACCAAAAAGGCCGGTCATGCACCACTGTGAAAACCAAACAGCCGTTTATCAGGAAAGAAGTCAAAAGCCATGAGTGCTAAAACCATCGGCATCATCCAAGTGAAGGGCGGGGCAGGGAGATCGACTGTCAGCACCAACCTGGCCGGGGAACTGTCCAAGCTGGGCAAGACTGTGCTGATCGACTGCGACATGCCTCAAGGCACTGCTGCGAGCTGGTTTGCTGTCAGAGATCAATCTGGCCGGTCTGGCAACCTGCTGGCCGACACTGCCACCAATCATCGGGAACTGGTCGCCAAGGTCGAGCAGCATCAGGATGCCGACTTCATTGTGCTGGACGGGCCACCACGCATCGCAGAGCTGACAAGGGCCATCCTGGTGCTGGCTGATTTGTGTCTGGTGCCTGTGGGCGCATCAGCGGCTGAAATATGGGCTACCAGTGACCTGCTGGTGCTGGTCGAGGAAGCCAAGAAGGTGAAGCCGGTCAAGGCAAGGATGGTCTGGACGCGATACCGGCCACACACCAAGCTGACACAAGAACTGTCCGAACTGGCAACCAAGGAGCTGGGCCTGGTCGCCTTGTCCACTGCGCTGGGCATGAGAGTGGCCTACATGCAGGCGCTGGGTGAAGGTCTGACAGTGGCAGAGCTGGCAGAACCAAGCGCAAAGGCCGAGGTCAGGTTACTGACAACCGAGATTCAAAAACTATTGAGGGCAACATCATGAGCAAGACCACCACACTGACCAAGCCCACCCTGGGCAGCAAGACCAAAGCAGAGGCGGCGCTGGCATTCGCTGAAGCTGGCGCTGTACCTGCAACACCAGATAAACAGGCGGCTGACAAACGGGCATTCTTTGCCCCTGAAGGCCATCGCCGGTTGACCATCAACCTTCGGGAAGACCTACACAAAAAACTGAGGTTCGCGGCGGTCGAGCAAGATTGCAATGCCACCGACATCATTGTCCGGCTGCTGGTGAAAGAGCTGGCCAAGTGAGCGGCCAAAAGATCAAAGCCATTACCCGGTAATGCTGCACCATCCATCATTACCCGGTAATCAAGTTGCAGGCCAAGTTGCAGGCCACACCACAAAAAGCCAAGATGCACACCAAACCGCACACCCAGCGGCTTCGCTTTTCTAAAGTTCCAAAACATTTATCAGAACACCGCATTGCTATTGTTTAAGTAGCTGTCTGCGCATGTTGCATATGGGCTAGAGGCTTATTTATCTCATAAGATTAGCTGTGCATAATGGCTGCATTGCATAACAAAATATGTATGCAATGTTGGTATTATGTGATAACATAGTATCCAGTTAAAAGGAAAACAGTTCCATGAAACAAGCTATTGGTTATGTCCGGGTCAGCACAGAGCAGCAAGCAAGCGAAGGCGTGAGCCTGGAGGCGCAGAGAGCCAAGATCGAACACTGGTGCAAGGCCAATGATTACGAGCTGGTCAATGTCTATGTGGATGCTGGCATCAGCGGCAAGAGCATGGATAAGCGCCCTGGCCTGCTGGATGCTCTGAAGTCCCTCAAGAAGGGCATGGCACTGGTGAGTTATTCACTGTCACGGCTGGCCCGGTCAACCAAGGATGCACTGTCAATCGGTGAGTCGGTCGCAAAGAAGAAGGCCGACATGGTGAGCCTGACCGAGCAGATCGACACCACCACGGCGGCAGGCAAGATGATGTTTCAGATGCTGTCAGTCCTGGCCGAGTTCGAGCGCAACCTGGTGGCCGAGCGCACCACCAACGCACTGCAACACAAAAAGCGCACCGGCCAAAAGTACACCAACCAGACACCCTATGGCTTTGAAGCCATCGAGGGCAGACTGGTGCAAGTCCAACAGGAAGCCGAGATCGTGGCCGAGATTCAGGCATCGCGCACCGGCGGCAACACCCTGCAATTCATCGCTGATGACTTGAATGGTCGCGGCATCCCCACCAAGACCGGCAAGACCTGGGCACCGGCCACCATCCACCTGCTGCTGAAAAGGAGTTCACTTGTCAATTCAATCTGAGCTGCAAAACCTTTTCCCACCCAGCATCATCAGGCAGGCCACCCGGCTGGAGCCTGACAAAGTGGATGCCCTGGCAGTCAATGCGGCTGCTGGGGCTTTGCTGCGTCTGAAGGGCCAACCGACTGAGCAGGTCGCCCTGGTCAACACCATGCAACCCAGTACAGCGGCGGCATTGTGTCGCTGGCTGATTGACCCTTCATTCTGGGGTCTGGTGAGCAATGTCACCACCCATTGAGAACAGACTGGAAACAAACATGAAAAACACCAACCACCAAGCCGGTCAAGTTCCTGGCGCTGGCTTCCATCAGTTCTATCCCCACCCGGATGGTCACGCGGTCAAGTTCGATGAGGCAGGTAATGCGCTGCTGCTATTCAATGCTGACACCTTCGCATCGGTCACGGTGCCAATGGGCGCATTGATGCTGGTCGAAGTGGGCGAGCGCATGGCGGCGCTGGGCAAGAAATTGCTGGCTGAGTTTTAACAATCGACCGTTCGTTAAAAAGGAAAGGGGTTAAAAAATGGTTTTCAAAGTCAAGCCACCGGCCGCAACACCGGCAGCATCAATCAAGGATGGCACCTACCGGGCCACTGTCTCCAACCTGAAGCAGTTTGCCAACACCTATGGCGAGCGCATCGGGTTTGAGTTCACCATCAAGGGTGGCCAGTTCGATGGTGAGCGGGTCATGCGGTCAACAGCACCGCAACTAACCAAGCAGAGCAAGCTGGCCGAGGTGATTGAGGGCATCCTGGGCAGGGAGCTGACTACCAAGGAGCTGCAAGGCGGGTTTGACCTGGAAGACCTGATCGACAAGGAATGCAGCATCCTGGTGTTGCAGTCCAAGAGCAAGACCGGCGCGGTCTATTCCAATGTGGAGCGGGTTTTCTGCACCTGATCTAAAAGAACATCAACCAAAAGGCCAACAGTGCCAAGGGGGAAAAGATGGGAAAAAGGCCACCAAAGGTAATCCACCATGCAAACCGATATGAACAGTTCGATGAGGCTTTTCTGCGCTACCTGGCGCGAGAGCTGCATGGGTTCAAGTCCGAGCCTAAAGATGTTCGTCTGGCACTTTGCGGCATGATCTTTGAAGCACCCACCCGCTACCGGGCGCACTCGCATCATGAGGGCTATTCCCGGTTCACCTGGCAAGAGCTGGAGCAGTCATTCGGTCGAAAGGGGTTCACTGCCATCAATGATCGGCTGCACCTGTTTGAAGTCCTGAAAGATGATGGCCGTGAAGATTGGTCGATGGTCGAGGGCCGCACCAAGGCATACATGCTGACCGAGCAGGTTTCCACCATTCGGGAAAATTTCCTCAAGAGTTGTTTCAGGCGCAGGCCATCCAAGCTACTGACC
This sequence comes from Sideroxydans sp., assembly GCA_036170995.1. Taxonomy (GTDB): domain Bacteria; phylum Pseudomonadota; class Gammaproteobacteria; order Burkholderiales; family Gallionellaceae; genus Sideroxyarcus. The sequence goes on from JAVHQF010000351.1 coordinate 7,342, forward strand.
CAAGATGGCAAGTACCTGCAAACCCTCCCGGCCAGTGCAATGGCTGCAAAGAACAAGGATGGGCAGAACCGGCGCGGGTTTCAGCACCTGCCTGTCAGCACACTGGTGCCGGTCAGTCTGGTGCAAATCAAGAAGCTGATGGTCGATATTGAGGCCAGACTGATGGCCCATGAAGCGGGGTTTGTTACCGGCGAGCTTTTCTCTGAAGTGCCAAACATCAGGTTTCTAAAAGCACTGCATCAAGATGCGGCCATGATTTACACCAAGGCCAATAACAAGAACTGGCATGGTCAGGTGATGCACC
>JAVHQF010000352.1:0-6244 GCA_036170995.1 Sideroxydans sp.
ATGTTCTTTGCTGAGAATTGTTGTAACCACCCCTCAAAAGAGAGGTGCATTCAATCGCGACAAAGTGTTGCCCTTCTTCGGTACTGTTGTAACCACCCCTCAAAAGAGAGGTGCATTCAATTTACGGCGTGTTTGGCCTGACTTTTAGGTGGTTGTAACCACCCCTCAAAAGAGAGGTGCATTCAATTGAATCGCGTTCTCGACCCTGTTGTTGTCGAGTTGTAACCACCCCTCAAAAGAGAGGTGCATTCAATTGCATGGTTATGAGTAATTGTTCCGAATTCCGTTGTAACCACCCCTCAAAAGAGAGGTGCATTCAATGATGTATATTGCTGGCTTGCAGGGCGGTTAGTTGTAACCACCCCTCAAAAGAGAGGTGCATTCAATCTCGATACCATTTCTTCCCCCTACGTCTGTGTTGTAACCACCCCTCAAAAGAGAGGTGCATTCAATCGAAATCGAGAAGTATTCGATATTATGTAGCTGTTGCCATTAGCGCAATTAATCAGTCGGTTACGCGCAGCTAATGGGTATCCATCAAAACCTGTCCCGGTTTTCCGAGTGCAACGCATAGAACGGACGCGATGCGCCAGGCTGTGGCACACCTGTTGATAGTGCCTGCATATCTTTTCCCGCATTGGTAGCGGGGTTGCGCATGGCCCGTTTGCCTTTACGTTTCGGCATCTTCCACGCGATCACTGCGAAGGCCAACAAGACAAGCCACAAAGGCCAAACCTCCAACGCACTGCGGACACCTTCGAGAAGCGCATTCATGTTGATTCTCCTTGTTGGAATTTACAGCCCAAGTCAGCAAGCCAATGCCAGCATGTCTTTGATCGTAATCTCGCCCTCGATGTAGCGGCGTTGAAGCTCCAGCATATCGGCACTCATCTCGAAGCCTGACAGCCGCATGCTGGCATTGGTCTGTTCGATATTGTAACGGCGTTGTTCCCTGGTGGTATTCATGATTCCCCTCCAAGTTTAAGGTTTGCTGAGCAACTTCCACGCATTCAGAATTATCTCTCCATCCGATTCAATCTTGCATACCAAGGAAGCACGCTTGGTTTCGTCATGTTCGCCATGAGCTTTCTCCACAAGCGCCGCCAGCGCCGCATGATGCTTGTTGGCTGTGTCGTATTCGGGCAGCCGCATGTGCTTGAACACATCGCCGACCTGGATGGATACGTTGTGACTTTCCACCCATTCGCGCACCATCGGCGTATTCAGCAGGCCGCACAGGAAATAGGCCGGGCTTTTTTTGTTGAACCCCGCGAAATATACTTTGTGATCGGGAACGTAGGGACGTTTCCCGGCAACCGGAACCATGGCGCTACCAGCCACCGCCGCATAGAAGCGGCTCGACATTTCAGGCCAAACTACTTTCCACGGTTGGAAGGTGTAATCGCCCACGTTGTATACGGCATAGAACGGTGCGCCCTGCATCTGTCGGCGGTAGGTAGAGCGATCATTTAGCAAGGTCTTGTAGCCTGAAAACCATGCCTTTGTTTTGGCAAGTTTCTTGCTGTTCATTGCTGCCTCGGAAAAAACATATTCCGCATTACCGATGCCACGGTTGGGGACGAAAGTGTACAAGTCTTCATCGGTACGCTTAGGATTGTTCAATCGTAGATAGCAGGCTTCAAAGTCACCTGCACCCTTAACCAATGGATACAGCAGATCAGTTTCAACCCAAGCCGTCTTAGTGGGGCCAATGTCTTTCTTGCCTGCTTCCGGACGGCTGCGCACTTGCACCAGCGCACCATTGGTTTTGACTACCGGAACGAAGAACACGCCGTTTAGGTCAGTGGTAATGCCTTTGCGTCCAGCGACCCAGCTACAAGTACCGGAAAGAGCCTGCAATGCCTTGTAGCGGCCTTTGGTAAGTACGGCCCAAGGGGAGCCTGCCACATCGACGGGTGCCGCTTCCTTGGTGGTGATGGCGACTCGCGCCATGACCGCGGACAGATCCATCGTCACGGGAATGGCCTTTGTGCTGCCGGGTGCGCTATCCCAAAGCCGATAAGGCACTGGATAGGAGCCGGGCTTTTTGGTTTTGTTGAACACAGCGACAACAGTATGGTTGGAAGCGTCATCAAACGGTTTCAGCGCCTTCATGTCGTCCACGCCAACAGGGGTCAAGTGCAAGGTTTTTGGATTGGATGGATCAAGCTGGAAATGCCGGAAGCCCGCCGAGGACGGATTCTTGAAAATCGTTCCCGTAATGACAAATGCCAGCCGCCCGTTGACCTTTAGCCACTTGTCCGACGTGGTGTAGGTAATCATGGCCGAAATGTCCAATTCATTGCCACCATGGCGTTTGTTCCTCGAAAAGATGCCGTAGTGGTCGCAAGTCGGCTTGACCCGTTCGCGGTACGCATCAGGCAGCTTCGACCAACGCACCCAAGGCGGATTTCCAACGATGCAATCGAAGTGGCCTGCCGTGGCCGACCAGAAGAAGTTTCGCACAACCCTGAACCAGATGCCGTTCCACTGCTGGCGATGCAAATCCAAAATCTGGCTGTAGGTGTATTGCAGCGGTTCACGCCATTCAGCGGCTTCGTCCGTCGTCAGTAACCCAGCCGCCAACAAACGCGCTTCGGCTTCCGCATAGTCCAAATCATCTTCCACATCCTCGCCCATTTGCGCAAAGACCTGATCGAGACGTATTCGGTTAAAGGCCAAGGCGGAAGGCAGAGCAATATCCAGTCCAGCCACTTGGCTGCCGATCTGGTAGTTCACCACGTCTTGCCCCTTAGCAGGGTCAGATGCCGGAGAATAAATCGCATCGGCCAGTAGCACGGGGATTTCCAGTGTCTGTCCGGGTGACACCTTCAACAGGTCGGCGATCTCCATCAGGAAATTAACCCGTGCGGTTTGCACAGCCAGCGGATTCAGATCGAAACCCCAGACCGAAGTGCAGAGGTGATCGAGGATGCGTGTGGCATCCCATCCGGCCTTGTTGGCTTCCACACGCATGAGCCGCAGAACGGCCACCAGGAAGGCGCCGGAGCCGCATGTAGGGTCTAGCACCCGCTTATCCAGCCAATTGCCGTGCCGGGCTTTCTCTACAGTGAAGTCCACCAACCAATCCGGCGTATAGAACTCTCCCAGACTTTGCCGCAACCTGCCCGGCACCAAGCCTTGATAAAGATCGCGCAGCACGTCGCGGGTGTGCGTCAGGTAGTCGGTGCGATATAGGGAAAGGGAGGCCAGCAAGCTACGCAACGCCGGCACCAGGCTGGCGGAATGTGGCAGCTTGCAAGCTACGTCAAGATACCAACTGAAAATCGCTTCTTCCACAAAACCATTGATGCCTGCTTGCGCAAAAATGCCAGCCCGTTCGATGTCTTGCGACAGGGCATCGAGCAAAGCAGCATCATCCAGCATGGCCGCCATGGCCTGTGCTGGTTGCTGCAAGGTTGTCAGGCCATGTGCAGAAACAATTTCTGCGGCCAGTAATTTAATCAGCAGAGAATTGTAGGAGTGGATGACAAACAATCGACCAGACATGGATTGCGCCGCGAGTCCATTCCACAAGAACCCGATTTCCTGATTGATGGCGTCGGCTTGGAGCACCGACATATCGGCCACTTGGCCGTAGAGAGTACGCCATTCCTCGAACAGCATCTTGATCTTGGAATTTCCGGTCACGGCCAATTCAGCAGCGAGGGCATCAGCCATGGCTTGCATCAAGAATCGCGCATTGGCCGATCCATGGCCGAAGTCGGCTATCAGGTTGTCTAATGTGATGGCACGCCTGATGTCAGCCCGGATCGCTTGAATGACAAGGCCCACTGCGTATACGGAAAAAGGAACAAGGTGTTGGGTGTGAATGGCATCATCACGCACTTGGGCGAAACAGATGTGATCGCCGTCAATTGCGATGCCGATGTAATCTGCGGCGGGAATGCCTGACTTCTTTGCTTCGCGCTGGATGTAGGGCAGCAGGCGTTGGTCGATTGCTTCCTTGAATTTGGCGCTGCTCTTGCTGCCCTTGAAGAATCCCGGCGCTTTGAACTCGATGATAACGTTGTTGTAGCTACTGTCCTTTTTGGCTCGCTCGGCATCGAAGTGGATGTTTAGAGCTGCCTCCAGCGCCGACACCCAAGCCAACCGAACTTCCTCTTCGCCCTTCCATGGCCGGTTACGTTTGGCAGCTATAAAATCGTATGCTGTACGGGAACTTTCAGCAGAGGCATCAGCAAATCTGGCTGGCTGGCTGGCTGGCTGGCTGTGCTTGCGGTTGGTTACGGTTTTCTCATTCATTATTATTCCTCCAAGCGAACCGTTTTAACCCCGATAGCTTTCATGCATTGCGCAAAAAATAGAAAGCTGAATGCCCCACGATTTACCTTTGCAGCAACGCTTTGGTAATTCTCTTGAACGCCTATGGAATTCAGTCTTACGCAAAGCTCTTCATACCCAACCCCGGCTCGCGCCAACTCAGCTTTCAGGAAGTTCGCAGCCTGCTTATAGCCATCATGTTTCGCCATTGCTTTGCCCTCAATAACAATCAAAGGCGACTATATCACAACATATATAAATCTACATATAAATACAATTAACGACACAAATAGCTTGCTATTATGTACATTAGTGGTAAAATATCTACATAAACGTAGATATTTGGAGCCGCCATGTCCCAGCACTTCCTTTTGTCAGCAAAAGCCCGCACGCTGTCCGTACTCAAGGTCATGCGGATGAACGATGCCGAAGCCTTCACGGTGTTCAAGGAATTGCGCTGGGGCGCGGGGGATGTGGTGTCCTGTCCCTGCTGCGGCGTGATCGGCAAGCACGCTTTCCGCCGTGATCGTCGGCAATGGAAGTGCCAGGACTGCGGCCATACTTTTTCCGTTACGTCCGGCACTATCTTTGCCAACCACAAGCTGCCGTTGAAGGCATACCTCGCGGCCATCGCTATCTTCACCAATGCAGTGAAGGGCATTTCATCATTGCAGTTGAGCCGTGATCTCGGTGTGCAGTACAAGACCGCCTTCGTGCTGGCGCACAAAATCAGAGAATCGCTGATGGAGCAGCGCGACGATGCGCCCCTGTCCGGCGAAATCCACATGGACGGTGCCTACGTCAACGGCTACATCCGGCCCAAGAACAAGAAGGAAGACCGCATAGACCGCCGCCTGGCCGTCCACCAGAAGCCGGGCAAGCGTTGCGTGTTCGTGATGCGGCAGAAGTGCCAGGAACTTGCAGCCGGAGCCGTCAAGACGCTAACCTTCGTACTCAAGGGCGAGAACCAAACTGACGTGAGCAATCTGGCGGATGCCTTCGTGAAAAAAGGCTCAGTGATTTGCGCGGATGAAAGCAACGCTTATGATCCGCTCCATGCGAAGTTTGATACCCGCCGAGTGAATCACAGCGTCGAGTACCGCGCTCCCGATGGCACCACCAACAACCTGGCTGAATCGTACTTCTCACGCTTCCGCAGGATGCAGTACGGGCAGGTTCACAAGTTCGGGAATCTGTATCTGGCGAATTACGCCAACGAGGCGGCTTACCGCGAGGATATGCGCAAGACGCCCAACGGCACGATGTTTCAGGACATCACCAGGAAGTGCGCTCACACGAAGACAAGCCGGGACTGGTGCGGATACTGGCAGGGCAACAAGCGCCAGGCCGAACGGCTGGCCGCTTAGGAGGAAAATCTAAGCAAGCTCCCAGATCATTGCGCCTCTGGGGAAACCATCAACACGCCCAATCATTTTGATTGAGCCTTTTTGCTCCAACCGCCGGGCAGCGGCCAACACTGGTTTCAATGCTAAGTCCCACTCCTTGGCGCCATTTACAGTTAAGCCCTTGTGCTTGATCATCGCCTCGCCTATTTGACGTGTTGAAAGCGGCGTAGATGCTGCTCTCAAAGCATTCAGAACAAATCTTCCAGCCTCTCCATGATTCAACCATTTCGTTGTGTGCTTTGGCACTTTGCATTTGATCGTGCGCAAGTCATAATCTGGATCAAAGAGCTTGATGGCGATGTCGATGCTGCTGATGGCTGCGGAGATTACCTGCATAGCCTCTTGATGCTGGCGATATTGACCGGCTAACTCGGAGCGCTTGGCAACAAGGCCAGATACAACGTGGGATTCTGCCATGGGAAACCTACTCAGAAGTTGAATAGGCGGTAGGATACGGGCTAGGCCGTCATGGTGTTATGGTAACAGCTACATAATATCGGAAGTATTTTCTCGCTGTGATGTTGTAACCACCCCTCAAAAGAGAGGTGCATTCA
>JAVHQF010000353.1:0-1315 GCA_036170995.1 Sideroxydans sp.
CCAGGCAATCCAGTTGAGCCAGGAATGTTACCGCCGACACTACCGCTAGATGTAGGCATAACCGAACCCCCAATGTTTCCAGCTGCCTTAGTAGTCTTGCTGAATCCACCAGCAGCATGCAATCCACTTAATGCAGTAGCACCAGCCATCGCACCAGCACCAACAATCGTGCCAGCCATACCACCACCAGCACCCATCATGTTACCCATAGACATTGAAGGAGAGCCATTCATCATTGATCCTGCCATCGCTGGTACTAAGTAACCCATCGCACCGTAAGCGAGACTAGATGCACCAGCACCTAAAAAGTCAACAGGAGAGGGAGCACCAGTTGCAGTGATATGCTGAATAATCGAGTTAGCTACATTTTGACCTTGCCCGACAATAAGATAGAGAGTAAACAACTTGATGCCAGTAGAAACAGCATATCCAAAATATTTTTCACCAAAAGGCAGTGTCCAACGGCTACCTAAAAACCCGAGCATCAGCATACCGCCACCGATCACAACATAGCTTTCTATCAGTGTCACCATCAACTGAACAGCAACAGCAGTGAAGGCTAATATCGTCATCAACCCTGCCAAACCAGTTACGATTGCACCGAACAAGAATGATCCGATCGAAGCACCACCACTACTTACAATCTGACCAACGCCGACATTATTTGAATTAGAGGCATTCATAGCAGTCACTAATGAACCAGCAACATTAATGCCTTGGTCAAAAATACCAGACGGTGAAAGCATTGCACCGCTACCGCCATTATTACCAACAGCAGCACCAGCAATCCCAAACGAATTCATGATTGCCGGTATCCAGCTTGGAGCAAGCATCAACAGAGAATAGAAAAAGCCAATACCAACGACTTTCATCATTACAGACGCAGCTAAATCTTGTAATTCGCCTTTCTTCATCGTTAGTTGAATTGCTGCCCAAGCGAATTCAATACCTGCCAAAGATAAAAAAAGGCTTTGAGCATATCCTTGTGCTGCATTCATCCATCCGCTTGATGAATTCTGAAAAGCAGAAGTAATCCCGTCAAAGACTGTACCAGGTTGCAATGTCGGTCCGTAAGCAAAAACGGTATTCGGCATCAGTAAAATAAATGCCACAGCAAAGAAATAGAATTGATTCTTTTTCATTTTTCATCCTTTTAAATTAAAACAACCCCAAACATCGAGGTCGTTGGTTAAAAGAATTGTGCTGAGGCGGAAAAGTTACCATCCATGATGGTTCGGACGGTTCATAAAATCATTTTGAATATTTTTCTCTTGTTGAGAAATATTCGCCTGTGTAGCAGTAGCAGTCAAAATTG
>JAVHQF010000354.1:0-1315 GCA_036170995.1 Sideroxydans sp.
GATGGATGACGAACGCCTCAAGAACCCCAATGGCCGTGCCGACTACTTTGATGAGCTGCTAGAACGCATCCGCGACATTCGCGCATCCGAGCTTCGTTTCTACCAAAAAGTGCGTGATCTGCTTGCGCTATCCAGCGACTACGATGCCAGCGACAAAGCCACGCAGATGTTCTTTGCCGAGACGCAGAACAAACTCCTGTATGCCGTCACCCAGCAAACAGCTGCCGAACTCATTACTCAGCGCGCAGATGCCAACGTGCCGAATATGAATCTTCAGGCTTGGAAGGGTAAGGTCGTGCGCAAGGGCGACATCACTGTTGCCAAGAATTATTTGAATGCCGACGAAGTAGATAGCCTTAACCGCCTCACCGTCATCTTTTTAGAAACCGCTGAGCTACGCGTGAAAGATCGCAAAGACCTCACTCTGCCCTATTGGCGTGACAACGTGGACAAGCTGCTCACCTTCAACGAAAAACCTGTGTTGGCCAACGCTGGACGCATCAGCCATGCACAAATGGAAAAGCAAGTGACCGCACAGTACGAGCAATTCGATACACGACGCAAAGCTGAACAGGCGATTGCGGCAGACGCTCAGGAATTGGAAGAGTTGAATGCTGTGGCTAAAGTGGTGAAGAAGCGAGGTGGCAAATGAGTGCGCCAGCTTTGAGGTTTAACGGCTTTGATACGCCCTGGGTAAGCAAACCCATTGGCAACGTTTTAGTGATTGGCAGTGGACGGGACTACAAGCACTTAGGGGTTGGTGATATTCCGGTTTTTGGCACTGGCGGATTGATGTCTACTGTTGACGGTTATCTCCACGATGGTGAAACTGTTTGCATCGGGCGCAAAGGAACAATAGATAAGCCAATGTACTTTGATGGCAAGCTTTGGACGGTTGATACCTTATTTTTTACGCACTCATTTAAAGACGTACTTCCGAAATTTGTTTTCAATCTATTTCAACGTGTGAACTGGAAGGAGCATAACGAAGCTTCTGGCGTCCCCAGTCTATCCAAAAGCACAATTGAAAAGATAGTGCTGAATTTTCCTAGTCTTCCCGAACAAACCAAAATCGCCAATTTCCTCACCGCTGTGGATGAAAAGCTCGCCCAACTCACCCGCAAGCACGAGCTGCTCACCCAATACAAAAAAGGCGTGATGCAGCAGATTTTCAGCCAAGAACTGCGATTCAAAGATGACGATGGGCGTGAGTTTGCGGAGTGGGAAGAGAGGAGCTTGGGTGAGATAGCATCCTTTATATCGGCATATAATGACCGCTTAACGCCATAAATACTAATTAACTGGAACATAATTA
>JAVHQF010000355.1:0-6209 GCA_036170995.1 Sideroxydans sp.
CATGGCGCTGCGGATCGCCGCTGCGTCGCCCGACGCGTTGGCCGCCTGCAATGCCTTGGACGCGTTAAGCACCACCTGGTCGCGCGCGCTCAAAGCACTTTGTGCCTTTTCACGCTCGGCGCCTTTACGCTGGAACGCTTCGTCGATCGGCTTGCGAAACGCATCCCACAGCTTTTGCTCTTGCCGTCGATCCACTGGCACCCGGTGTGCCTCGGCTTGCCAACGCTGTTGCAGCGCTTTGACGGCATCGATGCGCAGGTTATCTTGCGCACCCAACACACGGGCATCTTCGATCATCGCGTGGCGCGCAGCCAGGCTTTCTTTTTGCAATGCCTCCAGCGGTGCTGCCGCTTCGTCGATGGCCGCCTTCCACAACGGCTGCAACTCAGCAAACATCTTTTCACCCACGTGCCCACAGTCGCGCCAACGGTCGCCAAACTGGTACAGCACCCGGTTAAAACCCTTCCAATCGTCGTCCAGCGCACTGCGGTTGGCAGCCGCCCAAGCCTTGACCTCGTCAATCAGCGCCAGACGCTGCGCCCGGTGCTCGGCGGTTTCTGCCTTGAGTTTGTCCAGCCAGTCTTCAACCACCTTGTGTGCCTCGTTACAGGCTTCATCAAAACGCTTCCACAAGGCATGGTTGGGAATGCCACCCTGATCGGTCTGCTTCCACTGTTCCCGCATCTGGCGCAGTGATTCCTGCATCTTGCGCCCACCAATACCCTGCCCCTCGGGGCGTTTGAGCAAGGCTTCAGCCTTAACCACCAGCTCTTCGCGCAATTGATCTGCTCGCCAGCGTTGCCAGCCCTCCAGTTCACCGGCCGCAGCCAGCGCTGCGTGGGCCTGGTTTTCCAGCTTGTCGTCGATCAGGCGCCCCCCTTCCTTGAGCGCATTGCGCAAGGCGTTGGCTGCACCGGCGCTGGCCTTGCCATGCCCATTGGCTATCTCTTGCTCTAAAACGAGGAGTGATTCACGCACGTTGGCACATGCCTTGGCCTTGATTTCAGGATCAACTGGGGCCTTGGCAGGCTTGACTATCGGCTCTAGGGAGATGCCGCGAGCAACACGCAACTCGTCAGCCCATACCCGCACCGTCGGCAACGGTGCGCTGTTATCTTCAGCGGCTTTGAGGGTCTGAGCCAGTGCATCGGCAAACGCGTCCCACACCAGCCCCAGTTGCGCCTGCGAGGCTTGCAACAGCGGCGGAAACTTGGCATCGACACTGGGCCAATTAGCATCAGCAGCCAACGCTGCCGCTTCAGCTTGCCAGTTGGCAACATCGACGTTGAGTGCGGACTGCACCGCTTGCGCATCGTGCCATGGTTTGGTAGAAAGCACCTCAATGCGCTGGGCAACCAACACGGCAGCCTCACGCTGCACCTGAACGCGGTGTTGCAAGTCTTCGATGGCGCGTACGCGCTCCATCAGTTGCCCCTTGAGTTCGGCCAACGGCTCTTTGCTTAAAGGAGCGCCGGCTTTGGCCGCATCGCGCTGCCACGCCAGCGCATCGGCCAGGTTAAGTTTAGGTAGCGCCAGCAGCGCACGCGCCTTATCAGCCCAATCCTGCGCAATGCAGGCCTGCTGCTTGGTACGTTTGATCTCATCCAGCCGTTCACGCAATAACTTGGCCGCCCCCTTGTCCTTGCCACTGAGCTCTTTGAACACTTGTTGCAATGACTCCACCGTCGGCTCACTGGTCAGCCAGGCGCGCACGCACGCCATGCGCTCACCAGAGGTCTGCGCCGAAAAAGCGCCATGCGTCAACGCATCCAGCGGATGCACGTCGTGTGCGGGTGGCGCTACTACAGGAGCATCAGTCAAAGGGGCAGTGGGTTGGTTTTTAGAAAAGGGAAACATCGAATGAACGGGCACAAAAAAATGAAGAACCGCCGCCAAGCAGCGGGAACAGGGGCATCATTTTCGCCGGGTTTGCGCGTTCTGCCGAAAACTATTGTGCACATCTGAAAAAAGGAGGTACGAAAGGGCCATCGGACGTATGGCATCAATAGCGTTTTTAACAGTCACATAGGCAAAACAGGTTCCATCGAGTGTGAAATTTTTTTGGAATTGTGCGACCATCAACCGGCCTCACGCTTGGTGGGTTGATGTTGCTTCACAGCGTCACGCTGGCCCCGATCGGCATTTTTTCTCCCAAGCAATCCTGAACCTGGGATTTCAGCGAGGGCTGCGGCCCGTCTTCAACCAGTCAACCAGCCAAATCAGCGCCACACCACCCGGCATCAAGCTTTAGTCACTAAGGATCACAAATATCCCATTTCTGGCGGCACTGCCAGGCGCATTGCGTCGTTGCAAATTGTGCGAAGAATTCATGTGCTGTGGATGTATTGCTCCTTCCCTTTTTGGGGGAAGGTTGGGATGGGGGTTTGCCTTGGATGGGCAAGCCGTTGGCAAGTCGGCACCAGCCCCCACCCCTACCCCCAGCGGGGGATGGAGCAAAACCGGGTTCATCGTTTCCGACTCGTCCGGCTTAGGGATGATAACTCATACGTCATGATCAAATTTTTATAGCTATGGGTCATATTTGACGCCTCTTGGGTAAGATTTTTATCTTTTTTTTAGTATGACTAACAGCTTTAATATAGTTGACTATGTATATCAAGTCCAACTAAAATCTACTCATTCCTTGGCCAAGGCCTGGGAATACCCCAAGACCGCTGCCGACCTCGGCAACATCATGTTTCTGCAACACCATCCAAGAAAGCGCAGGATATTGATAGCGTAACAACCCAGGCGAGCTTTCAAACTGCAGCGTACCCGCTGTTGTTTCATACCCTCGCGCAAGAAGGAGAAGCTATGTCAGCATCTACAAAATTACCCCTTAGCCTGCGAAGTGTTAGCTGTGCATTCGCCAAAGGCCTTTTCGACCTCACCCACAACAGCATTGCCCTGATCGGCGTTGCTGTTCTTAGTATCACCATCACCCTGATTGCGCGCCCCGAGTTGCGCCAGGTGGGTGAAATCAGATTGTTTGGCTGGCTGCAAGATCGTCAGTTGGAGCTGACCGGGTTGGTCAACGACCCGGTGGCCAGCGAACGCGCCACCGCGGCCGATCCACAGAACTTGCCCAAGCAACAGGCCAGCGTTGCGCTGTGGCTAAGTAAAAAATACCGCATCGCACCCGAACCGCTGAGCGCGCTGGTGGCTGCAGCTTATGACGTCGGAACACGAGTCAAGTTGGATCCAACCCTGATTCTGGCGGTGATGGCCATTGAGTCGGGCTTTAACCCGTTCAAGCAAAGCCATGTCGGCGCACAGGGGTTGATGCAGGTGATGACCAAGGTACATAGTGACAAATATGAGAACTTCGGTGGTAATTTTGCCGCGTTTGACCCATTGACGAATCTGCGTGTGGGTGCCAAAGTGCTACATGACTGTATCCGTAGTGCTGGTTCAGTCGAGGCTGGCCTGAAGTATTACGTTGGCGCTGCCAACCAGGAGGATGACGGTGGCTATGCAAACAAGGTCATGGCCGAATACAGTCGACTTCAGCGGGTAGCCCAGGGCAGCTCTGTGCCAACTTGGTCAGCACCGACTTTGCCAACGCGTGATCCAGTTCAGTCGATATCGACAGCGCCCGAAACTGCTCAGAGCGACACACTGGCTACTGCGGACTTGTACTGAGTCTGTCAGTTAAAATCCGCGCTGTACGCGACTGGCGATAGGCGCTCCAATCTGTAAAGCGGGGCTGCTGAAGTGGGAACACCACGGGGAAGCGTGCCGCAATGCCCGTCTGGGCGGTGCGATCAGCCGTTCGCCTGGGCAGCCCTGGATGAAAGCCAACAACAAGCTGGCCAACATTACAGGCCAAATGTCTTATAGGACTGCCATGTTCAACCGCACTATCCTGATCGAACAAACCGACCCCGAGTTATTTGCTGCCATCCAATCTGAAAACCAGCGCCAGCAAGATCACATCGAGCTGATCGCCAGCGAAAACTACGCCTCACCCGCTGTCATGGCGGCGCAGGGCAGTCAGTTGACCAATAAATACGCTGAGGGCTACCCCGGCAAGCGCTACTACGGCGGCTGTGAATTTGTCGATGTCGCTGAACAACTGGCGATCGACCGGGTCAAACAAATTTTTGGTGCTGAAGCGGCCAACGTGCAACCGCATTGCGGCGCATCGGCCAACGAAGCGGTGTTTTTGGCCTTCTTGAAGCCCGGCGACACGATCATGGGCATGAGCCTCGCCGAAGGCGGTCACCTGACACACGGTATGGCACTCAACATGAGCGGAAAATGGTTTAACGTGGTGAGTTACGGCCTGGATGCGAATGAGGCGATTGACTACGACACAATGGAACGCAAAGCCCATGAACACAAGCCAAAACTGATCATTGCAGGTGCCAGCGCTTATTCTCTTGCGATTGATTTTGAGCGCTTCGCCAAAGTTGCAAAAGACGTCGGTGCTATCTTTATGGTGGACATGGCGCACTACGCTGGACTGATTGCCGCTGGTCTTTATCCCAACCCGGTGCCGCACGCCGACATCGTCACCAGTACTACGCACAAAAGCCTGCGTGGGCCCCGAGGCGGTATTATTTTGATGAAAGCCCAGCATGAGCGTGCCATCAACAGCGCTATTTTCCCCGGCCTGCAAGGGGGTCCGTTGATGCACGTCATTGCCGCCAAGGCGGTGGCTTTCAAAGAAGCAATGCAGCCTGAATTCAAGTTGTATCAGCAGCAGGTGGTCACCAACGCTCGCATTGTGGCGGAAACCTTGACCACGCGCGGCTTGCGCATCGTCAGTGGTCGCACCGAGAGCCACGTGATGCTGGTCGATTTGCGCTCCAAGCACATCACCGGCAAAGAAGCCGAGGCCGTGCTGGGCCGCGCCCACATGACGATCAACAAGAACGCCATCCCGAACGACCCCGAAAAACCAATGGTAACCAGCGGCGTGCGCGTCGGCACACCGGCCATGACCACGCGCGGATTCAAGGACGAAGAAGCGCGCCTAACCGCCAACCTGCTCGCCGACGTGCTGGACAACCCACGCGACGAAACCAACATTGCTGCGGTTCGTGCCAGGGTAAACACACTCACCCAGCGCTTTCCCGTTTATGGGTAAGGGATGCGAAAATCACAAATATCCCACTTCTGGCGGCACTGCCAGGCGCATTGCTTCGTTGCAAATCGTTTGTGCAGCCAAGCTGCACGGCACGCTTTGCGCCTAGCTCTGCCTCCTGCTAGCACTCGCCATAAACGCGACATTTGCAATTTCCGCATCCCTAATTGGGTGACAGGCCGCAATTACACGAAGTCAACCAGATCTATCCTCAACTGATTGAGCAATGAAATGCCCCTTCTGTAGTCATCCGGAAACCCAGGTCGTTGAAACCCGGGAGTCCGAGGACGGCGGATTTATACGCCGACGGCGCCGCTGCACGTCCTGCGACAAGCGCTTCACCACCTACGAACGGCCAGAAGTGAACTTTCCCGCCATAGTCAAAAAAGACGGCAGACGCACCGACTACGAGCGCGGGAAACTCATGGCGTCGATGAACCTCGCGCTGCGCAAACGCCCAGTCAAAACCGAGCAAGTTGACAGCGCGGTAGAGCGCATCGAGGAAAACCTACTTAACCTGGGTCTGCGAGAAGTACTGTCCACACGAATCGGAGAGTTGGTCATGCGCGAGCTAAAGAAACTCGACAAAGTGGCCTATATCCGTTTTGCCAGCGTCTATCGCAGTTTTGAAGACATAGACGACTTCAGAATTCTGGTAGATGAAGTAGGGCGGTAGCTCTGTATTTTCTTGCAATTGGCATAGGGGGCCGCGATTATCGCAACCGCCCCTGCCACAGCACCCGACATGCGAGTCCGCACCGGGCGGTTCGAGAAGTTCAGGTTATGAGAGTCGAGGTAGGTCTTCCTCAGCTTTGACCAAAAAAGCTTTGCGGTTCCTAGCCCGCTCACCCTGCCCGGCAGCGCCTTTTATGCAATTCTTGTCCATCGGCTCGTGATTTACGCTCCTCGCTTGCTCTGCACAGTCGGTCGCCCTCGTGCAGTTGCGCTTGACTTCGTTCATCATGGTCAATTACAGCGGGATTTGCACCCGCAGGAGTGCACACATGCTGGGCACACGAAGAAAAGCCTCATAACCCATTGATTTATGAGGCTTTTCCATCTATTAATGGCGGAGCGGACGGGACTCGAACCCGCGACCCCCGGCGTGACAGGCCGGTAT
>JAVHQF010000356.1:0-1309 GCA_036170995.1 Sideroxydans sp.
AAGTGGGCGAAGAATAAGGGCTATTCCGTGGCACACCTGATGCCTGCCGATGCACCCGCCGGGGAGGTGAAAGCCGAGACAGTCACAACGCTGGGCGATGCCGATTGGCGTATTCAAGCCCGTGTCATTGCTGATGAGTGTTTTGACCATGACACAAACATGAGCTGCCGCGATTCATTAAAGAATTATTCCACCCGTGTCATGGATAAAATGCAGGAACGCGGGATTAAAGGCCCAAGGGGAATTATTGATAATGCTGGAACGATAATGCGTGAAGCATTGCAGGGTAAAAAATGGTGGGCAAACAAAGCAAAGTGAGAGTGGGGAATGTGGGAAAAATGGGGAGCGCATAAAAAGACAATTCCCCAGTATTGAATAAAGCTGATTAAAGCCCGAAGCCGTATAGGTTTGCGGGCTTTTTTGTTTGTTGTTGGTGGGGAATTTTCCCACTACTTAAATACGTTTCCAGAAATTCCAGATTCACTGGAATAGAAGGAGAAACAACATGCAAACGAATCAATTCACCCCGCTGGAGCAAGTAACCCGCCCCACCGTTCCAACTGCTGACGCTGCGCACTATCTAAACAGGCGACCGCAAACACTACGCGCGTGGGCTTCGGCGGAGCAAGGCCCTATCCGACCAGTCCGCATAAATGGCCGTCTTGCATGGCCGGTTGCGGCAATCCGTGCGCTGCTGAATGGTGACGCAAAATGAAAAACCCGGACAGCCTGCAAGCATCATCCGGGTTTAAGCAAACATCCTTTTTGCCTGAGCCGGATTTTAACCCGATTTACCCACGCCCGAACACCCTTCCTGCGCGCTGCCTTGCCATGATGTTGAACACGCAAAGTTTCACGCATCCCGAGTTTGAACAGATAACAGGAAGCTGGCGATTATCCGCCGTCATTTTCACCTTGAAAGAATTGGGCTGGCCGGTGGAATCGCTTGACCTTTCCGCACCATCGCCGGAATGCCCAACCCGGACAATCAGCCGTTATTTCCTGCCGCCGAAAGTTATTCAGGCCGTGTTTGGTGGTGGACAATGACCCGCGCCGCTATCGTGATAAGCCGCATCATGGCCGTGGTGCATCCTGACTGCGCATTGCTGGCCGCGCTGCTGTGCCTGCTGTTGTGGGGGTGCGCATGATTAACGAAACCGAACGCGCCCGCTCTGCGCTGTGGAGTTTAGACTCCGGATGCGATGGTGATACGCATTTTCGCCATGCCTGTGCTGCTGCTGATGCTGGTTTGACTTTTGATGATTTTCTCGAATGGAGTAAAAGAGGGAGCAACTTCAAAAGCGAATCG
>JAVHQF010000357.1:0-1306 GCA_036170995.1 Sideroxydans sp.
TGGGGTCGCAGTAGCCCTGTTGAAATTGCCGCCGCTGTAAATAACTGGCATAGCGATGACAGCAAAGCCAAAAATGCCCAGTATGCGACAATCACTACAGCGCGTGGAGTCATGTATCATGCGCTCAAATTGGGACTGATTTCATCTGCGGAAGTCAGCCTTTTTGATCGGCAACAAATAAGTGACCGTCAAAAACGCGGCTATGTTTCCAGCAAAATTCGCAAAGCAGTTTTGCAACGCGATCATCATCAATGCCTTGCATGCGGCAGCCAAGATACCCTGACCGTTGCGCACATCACGCCCATTAGCCAAGGCGGCAACAGCGAGATTGAAAATCTACAAACCTTATGTTCTCCATGCCAAAAAGATAATCATGCTTACCGCGTGAATTTTCGAAAACCTTATACAAAACAGTGGTGCAGTCACTGCGGTCGAGAACACTACAAAAATACTGAGTAGCGATTTGTAAATATGCAACTGGCTCACATAGCGCATTACAACAATACGCCAACGCCACAATCAGGGGTGAAATACGATGTGGCTGGCATCTTCCGCAAACATATTGGCAAATACAAAAAGACTCATCGGCTTTCGTATGCGCAATCGAAAGCCGTCAGCGCGATTATCAATTGCCGCACGCCTGCCATGGGCGGCGTGATGAAGAGGTGTTCCGTTTGCAAGGCTTTGGAATTTCACTATAAAGCCTGCAAGAATCGTCATTGCCCCTTGTGCGGCGCGTTTGAGAAGGCACAATGGTTGGAAGCCCAAAAGAAATGGATTTTGCCCATCCATTATTTCCATGTGGTCTTCACCATCGACCATGTCTTCAACGACTTGGTGGCTTTCAATCAGAAATTACTTTTCAATCTGTTCATCGAAGTCGCCGCTCAGTTATTGAAGGAGTTTGGGCAGAAGTATCTCGGCGGCGAAATCGGTTTCTCGATGGTCTTGCATACCTGGGGTCAGACCATGCAGGATCATCTCCACCTCCACTTCATCGTCACGGGCGGCGCGCTGGTCTCCTCCCCCACTGGTTACACATGGAATCCCGCTTCTCATAAATTCCTCTTTCCTGTTTTATTGCTTTCCAATATGTTCCGCAATCGTTTCTGCTTTGAACTCGCCAAGCTCTGGGCGGACGACAAACTCAATACCCATGACGGCGCGCTCGATGTTCAGGAGATGGTGAAGCAAGGCTTATCCAAAGATTGGGAAGTCTATATCCAAGAACCGCTGTATGACAAAGAAAAGTTGATCGAGTATCTTGGTCGCTACATCTTCCGCATTGCCATTTCCAATCATCGCA
>JAVHQF010000358.1:0-1305 GCA_036170995.1 Sideroxydans sp.
GTCGACATCCAAGAGGTCAGCAGTTCGAGTCTGCTCGTGCCTACCAGATAAACAACGGGTTAGATCGTATATGGTCTAGCCCGTTTTTCTTGCGAAGGAACTTTGAAGGGACTCAGCTTTTTCCCTGAACAGCATTTCTAGATTCGCGTTTGCTCGTTTGCTTTCATCGGTAATCAGATTCAAAGCATCAAGCAACTCTCTTACCTGTGCCACGCTGTAGTGGGCTGTCATTGTTCCTCGGCTGTGCCACAGTATGTCTGAGATGGTTTCCTCTCGAACACCCGCTTCACGTAACCTCATGCCTACTGTATGTCGTAAATCATGCACACGAACATCCGATAAGCCCACCAACTTCCTCGCTCTCTGCCACCCATTGTTGTTCATCGTCTCCACTGCATGCGGTACATGAAGCTTGCCGCGTTGGTACGTGAATACAAATTCTGGATGCTCACCTCGCTGCTCCTCAATAATCGATTGTGCAACTCGATTGCATATCAGAGGTCGCCAGCCTTTACGGCCTTTGACATAGCGGGGAGGGACAATAAATACGCTGCATTCGATATCCTCTAAATACACTTCCCATTCCCAGCGCAGATTGCACACGACATCATCTCTAGCACCCGTGTTCAAATCGAACAAAGCCATGCGTTGAAGATGAGCAGGTAACAACGGTAGTAACTTTCGCTGCTCTGCCCAACTGATAGGACGAGGTTTGCGCGCATCATCCAGTGGCAACATCGCAATCAACGGTGATGTTTTCAGCAGTGTGCGCCCCTTGTCGTCGCGCCATTTTCTAGCAGCAAGATTCAAGATGTGTCGCACGACAGCCATAGACGCATTGATTGTCTTGTTTTTTCGGCCACTTGCCTTGCGTGCCTGAATGAAGGGTTGCAAGGTATCGTCATGTATTTGCTCTAAGTTCAAATGCCCGATAAAAGGCATGATAGCTTCGAGCAATACAGCCTCAGTTGCAATGGAAAGCTTCTCTTCGTTTTCCAGCAGATACTTGGCTGCTATTGGTTCAAACTTATAGTGAGGCCTTCGAAATTCAGCCTGACGTCGTTCTTCAATTTCAATTAACAACCATGCTTCCGCTGCTTGATACGTTTCAAAACGTCCTTGAAGTCGAGTGCCTTGGTAGGTCTTATCGATCCTCCAGCGTCCGTCTTTTGTTTCAGTGATACCCGGGGTTCTTTTGGCCATGATGCTATTCCTTTCTCGGTCGGCCCCACATCCCCCGCCGCGAGCTTAAACGTAAGCGCTCCATGAAGCACGGTCTGTTCAGTTCACCATTTCGCTGGTTAA
>JAVHQF010000359.1:0-1304 GCA_036170995.1 Sideroxydans sp.
TTCCGCCAAAATCACACTCGCCATGATTTACTCCAAGATTTTTAACCGCACTCAAGATAGCACTCTAAACAGGTCTCCGCAATTACCGCCCCTCCGCGCCCTGTTCAGCAGTTGCGATCAGTTGCGTGATCCCGTTGAAATCGGGTTGTGGGTTGAGCGGTATTGTCATGGTGTTATGCGGTTATCAAGTTAAACCGTGGTACGTCCCCTATTGTTAGGCTTGGTGTAATGCGGGGATCAAGTTAAACCGAGGTACGCCCCCTATTGTTCGCCCGCAAGTACAAAACTTTCTGAGTTGAACCATGAACAGGTCTTTCTTCAATCGAAAAAATATCTGACCTAGCTTTAACGAGTTCGGAAAGTTTTTTGTATCCATACAACCTAGAATCAAATTCAGGTTGCAGTTTCGTAAGGTAGCTTCCAAATGCACCTAAGCCAGCCCAACCCGCATCATCAATTGATTGCTCAAGAGCTGTAAGCATAAATTCTTTAGGAATTTCTGCCTTTGCTCCAACTGATTCTTCTGCTAATTCAGACTGAACATTCTTTTGCTCATCCTTAATTTTCGCTGGTGCAACTACCGCTTCGTTAACCGCGCTCGCTCGGAGTACTTCAGTGAACAAGAACTTGTGGCACGCATTGCGAAATGCTTCAGGAGTTTTCTTTTCGCCGAATCCCATAACTGTGAGACCTTCCTCACGCAGTCGCATCGCAAGTCCAGTAAAATCGCTATCGCTAGTAATTAAACAAAAGCCGTCAAATTTTCGCGTGTACAACAAATCCATCGCATCAATAATTAGCGTGCTATCTGTTGAATTTTTCCCAGTTGAATAAGCAAATTGCTGTACCGGCTTTATCGCATAACGCTGCAATACTTTTTTCCATGACGCGCTCGCTGGTGAAGTGAAATCACCGTATATGCGTTTCACTGTAGCCTCGCCAAATCTGGCTATCTCCGCCAACAGCCCTTCAATAACTGATGCTTGAGCATTGTCAGCATCAATCAGAACTGCCAATCGAAGTGTGGGTTCTTCTGATTCAATTTTTGCCACTAATCTCTTAGATGTCATGATTATTTCAACTTTATCAATTCCGCAACGGCTTCCCACTCTTCAACATATGCTCGATCCTTGCCTGCGTCTTCTCGGTCGCGAGCAATTCCATGAAGTTCTTGCGCTCCAGATCGAGCAGCCATGTCTCATCCACCAGACTACCCGTATCCACATCACCGCCGCACATGGTTTCGGCGACGCGGCAGCCGATGTTGTAGTCGTGTTCGGAGATGAACTTGCCTTCGAGCATAT
>JAVHQF010000360.1:0-6151 GCA_036170995.1 Sideroxydans sp.
TGACCTTCAACCTCGATGGACAGTGCTTCTTCTGCCAAAATCTTGGCCACCTCCGCCAATGTTGCAATCGCTTCTGATTGGATGACCGCCTCCCCTGGCTTAAACAACATGCTGGCGTTAATGTCCAAAGTTACACCGCGATTCGATTGAGACACGGTCATCTGTCCATTCCTGACGAAGCCTGCCATCTTGGTCGTCAGTATCTCGTTCACCTTTTGCATACGCTCATTCAGCTTGCGCTGTTTCTCGGCCAGACGTGCATTGCGTCTGTCCACTAGCGATTTCAAATAAATCTCCTGCTCGGTCAGGCGCATCGTTCCGCCGTCTGCCGCCGCCCCTTCGGTGCCGAACGCTTGGTTCACAGCCACGCTAAATACTTTGTACTTGCCTTCATTGACGGAAGAAATCCCATACATGACAACAAAGAAGGCAAATAGCAAAGTGATGAAGTCGGCGTAGGAAACCATCCAACGCTCGTGATTGTCTGGCTCTCTTCTTTTGGCGCGTCTTGCCATGTCTGGTCTCTAAGAGAGGTAACCCTTGAGCTTGGTCTCGATGTAGTGCGGGTTCTCCGCATTGGCAATCATGGAAAGCCCGTCAATGACCATCTCGCGCATACTCACTTGCTGCGAAATGAGTATCTTGAGTTTGCCCGCGATAGGCAGGAACACCAAGTTAGCAAAGCCGACACCGTAGATGGTGGCGATGAAAGCAACGGCGATGCCTGCGCCCAACTTGGCGGGTTCACCTAAGCTCTGCATCACATGCACCAAACCCAGCACCGCGCCTAAGATACCAATCGTAGGCGCATAGCCCGCTGCCGATTCCCACACTCGCGCCGATTGCCAACGCAGGTTCTCGTAGCTGTTCAAGTCAATCTCCAACACCTCGCGTATCTTCTCGGCGCTGTTGCCATCTACCAGCAGTTGCAGACCTTTTTTCAGAAATGGATCGTCGATGGATTTAATCTGCCCTTCCAAGGCAAGGATGCCATCCTTGCGTGCGGCGCTACCCCACGCGGTGAGTTTGTAGATTAAGGATTGCTTATCGAGTTGTGGCGTGACGAACACCCAACGCGCCATCTTAATGCCCTTCAGAAAGACCTTCATCGGATGATGCAACATCACCGCACCCACCGTGCCCCCCATGACGATGAGGAAAGCTGCAAGTTGCAACAAGACGGAGACTGATCCTCCCTCCAGCAACTGACCGCCGAGAATGCCCGCGACAGCGACAATCAGCCCCATCAAACTGAGTTTGTCCATCAACTAATGCCCCCTTAATGAGGTGCGCAGTCTAGCCACCGCTTGGCTATGCAATTGACAGACGCGTGATTCAGACACCCCCATCACTTCGCCAATCTCGCGCAAGTTCATATCTTGTTCGTAATGCATACCCATCATCTGGCGCTCACGCTCGGGCAGATGTTCGATGGCTTCGATGAGCGCTTCGCGGAAGCGCTCATCTTGAAGTAATTCAAGCGGATTACTCTCACTATTGAAATCGTGGCGGTCGAAAAAGTCTTCGTTGTCTTCGTTATGGAAATCTTCGTAATAGATCAGCTGCGCGCCGCGCGCCTCTTGCAACATCGCTTGATAATCCATCAATGGTACGCCCAACTCTTTGGCGATCTCAGTCTCATTGGGCGCTCTACCCTGTCTTTGCTGCAAACGACTGATGGCGGATTCAATTTTTCGCATGTCGCGCCGCATACTGCGCGGCAACCAATCTGCACCCCGCAACTCATCCAACATCGCACCGCGTATGCGTTGTGCCGCATAGGTCTCGAACATCGCACCTCGCATTTCATCGTAACGGCTGGCAGCATCCAGCAGACCCATCATGCCAGCCTGAATGAGGTCATCCACTTCCACACTACCCGGTAGTTTTAACATCATGTGATGTGCGATACGCTTCACCAAGGGCGCGTATTCTTTTAGGCACTGCTCCTTGTCGTTCAATCCACTCGCTGTGTACATTGTCTTCGCCCTCAAGTTAGCGCGTTGGGGTTGAAGCGTAGCCCCTTGCTCACCAGCCTCAAGTATGACAGCGGTATCATTCATGTCAAAGCCACCACGGCTGAACCACGACGAGTTTGACGCAACCAATGTTGCATTACACCGCTCAATCCCTCTTGCGAATTATTCATCAAGCTTGGCGTACGCAACAAACCTTGCGCCACCTCACGTATCGCCAAGGCCGCAGGCGACGATGGGAAGGCTTCCACCACTGGACGACAAACTTGCATTGCGCGCTTCATATTCTCATCTGGCGGGATGTATCCCATGTATTCCAATTGCACTTGCAGATGATGCCGCGCCGCTTGCGCAATGTTATCGAACACCACCAAGGCCTCACGCTCGGTACTCACCTTATTGACCACAATATCGAATGCCTGACGCCCGTTGTGCATCGCCATCTGTTTAAGCAAGGCATAGCTTTCGGTGATTCCGCTTGCAGTGGCGTTCAACACGAGCAGCAAGGGAGTATCGCCCGACATGCTGGCGCAGACGGAATGCCCCTCACGTGCCGCATCCACTAACACCACATCCTTGTCACTGGCTGCGGCTAGGAGCGCGCCCATCAATCGATTGCGCTCCCTTCCATCCATTTTTGGCAAAGCTTGCATCGCCCGTGCGACGGGCAGCACCGATACGCCCCCCGCCACTTCCAACACCACCTCCTGCCAAGATTTGTCGCCATGCACTGCGTGCAGCAAATCGTAACGCGGGCGTAACGCCAGTGAGTTAGCCACATTGTCGTGCGCTACATTCTCATCGAGCACCAATACCTCTTTACCTGCACGGGTGAAGGTAGAGGCTAGGTTGGTAACGATACTGGTCGCCCCCAGACCTTCACGCGCACCGATTACAGTGATGACTTGAGTGGTCGAGCGAGACAGGAGTTTGCGCAGACCGGCGGCTTGATCGGGGATTGCAAATTGCTCTTCTCGATTGTTTTCTCTCCCATTGGGACAGGATTGAGGTGAGGGGTTGTTTGGTGCCGCAACTTTAAGCATGTTGCACCCCCATACTCTGTTTAACAGTTACCCCCGCCATGAAAGCTGGGAATTCCATCTCTTGTAAGGCGAAGCTGGCGGGTTTCCCAATCTCTTTGAAGGTGCGATGCAGCAAATACTCAACGTTCACTTCGTGCAGGTCTTCGGGCACACGCTGGCCACTGGCAATGTAGTGCATCAGCAATTTGTGGCGCGCGATGACATCCAGCACGGTCCCTAAACTCGCGGCCTCGTCTAATTTGGTGGGGATGCAACCGATGACATTGTTACCGCCGTACATCTTGATGACATCATCCAAAGTGATGCCTGCACTGGTCGCATTCAACAACAGAATGCGTGCCGCACCCACTTCATCGAACATCTGGGCTTGCTCTGCCACACGACTATCGCGCTGCCCCACGCCCATGGTGTCAATTAACACCAGATGCTTGTGTTTCAAGCCAGACAAGGTGAGCTTCAAGTCGTTGGTATCGCGCACCGCATGCACGCTCACGCCCAATATCTTGCCGTAAATTTTAAGCTGTTCATGCGCGCCGATACGGTAGCTGTCTGTCGTCACCAACGCCACTTTGTCTGCGCCGTAGCGCACCACAGCACGTGCTGCCAATTTGGCAGTGGTCGTGGTCTTACCCACGCCCGTCGGCCCGACCAAGGCATACACCCCGCCACGCGCTACGATGTCATCTTGTGGGCGCGCAGTATGCAGATTGTGCGCAAGGATGCGGCGCACCCAAGAGAGGTCTGCATCGCTAGGCATCTTGTCCAACAACAGACGTGATAGCGCAGGACTGAAACCAACGTTGATAAGGTCGCGCAACATGCCGCTACGTTTTGGGTCTTGCTGTTGCATATTGGCCCACGTCATACAGGCCATCTGCTCCTGCATCATGTTGTGCATGGATTTAAGTTCACCCAGCAAATGGTCGGCGGCGGTAGCGCTCTTCTCTTCTGGTATGGACTGCACCAGCTCTCTAGCAGCATTGGCTTCGATGACCTTAGCCCCCAACAGTGCGGCTTGGTGTATTGCTTGCGGTGAGCGGGTTGTGCGCGTAGTTTCGACACGCGGTTGAAGGCGTGGCTTTTCAAAACGTGGGACGGGCACACGCGTTGCACTCACGCGAGTCTCACTCAAATTTGCCAACTCACTACCTGCCAAGGCCACAATCTCCACCCCATCGTTCACTTTTCGGTTGGACAAAATGACGGCATCCTCACCTAGTTCGGTGCGTACCAGTTTCAATGCCTCGCGCGAATTGACCGCGATGAATTTTCTAGCGTTCATGCTTTACCTCCTACCGTTGATGTCACCCGGATGGTTTTGAAACCGGGCACTTCTTCATGTGAAATCACCTTGAGTTGCGGCACAGCACGTTTTAGGAAACGTGCCAACAAATCGCGGAGGCCACCAGGCACTAACAACACCGTGGGCAAGCCCAAGCGCTCTTGCGCTTCAGTCGCCGCACGTGCTTCGCGCAACAGCGTGGTGGCGAGACTAGGCTCGATGGCATTGCCCCCTACCTGCAAGGCTTGTCCAAGCACGTATTCCAACTCCTTATCCATGCCGATGACTTGTAGTTCCTGCGCCGAGGGGTAGAACTGCTGCACGATGGCAGGGCCGAGGGCGACGCGCACCAGCGCGGTGAGCACAGTTGGGTCTTGCACCTGCGGCGCATGCTCGGCCAACGTTTCTAGGATGGTGCGCATGTCGCGGATGTGCATCCCCTCATCCAGTAAGTTTTGCATCACCTTCTGCACGGTCGAAAGCGACAGTAATTTCGGAATCAAATCCTCGGTCAACTTGGGCGAAATCTTAGTGAGATAGTCTATGAGTTGTTGCAACTCTTGCCGACCTAGCAACTCGGCCGCATGTAGATGAATGAGATGGCTCATATGGGTCGCCACCACCGTACCCGCATCCACCACGGTGTAGCCCATGGCTTGCGCCTGATCACGCAATCCGAGTTCTATCCACGTAGCAGGCAATCCGAAGGCGGGGTCTTTGGTCTGCGT
Source organism: Sideroxydans sp. (assembly GCA_036170995.1). Taxonomy (GTDB): domain Bacteria; phylum Pseudomonadota; class Gammaproteobacteria; order Burkholderiales; family Gallionellaceae; genus Sideroxyarcus. Next base: position 5,030 of record JAVHQF010000360.1, read on the forward strand.
GCCAGGCAATATGCCACTCACGTTACCGGGATTGATTGCCAGCAACAGATGTGAATGCGCTTCGCCAGTGCCAATCTCCGCCCCCTTCAAGGTGATGCGGTAAGCGCTTGGCTGTAAATCCAAGTTGTCACGAATATGCACAGCAGGTGGCAAGAAGCCCATCTCTTGTGTGAATTTTTTGCGAATGCCTTTGATGCGACGTAGCAAGTCACCGTCTTGCGCTTTATCCACCAAGCCAATCAGGCGGTAGCCCACTTCCAAGCCAAGCACATCCACTTGTGCCACATCTTCCCAACTGGCTTCAGGCGCTTCGGTGACGGGCATGACGGTCGCTTCGACCTCATTTTCTTGTGCCTCTGCCTTCTGCGATTGTCGTGTCAGATACACTGCGAACCACCCCATCCCCACCGCCAGCAACAGAAATACAAAGTGAGGCATCCCGGGAATCAGCCCCAACATGCCGATGATGGCGGCAGTAAGGATGATGATCTGGGGGCTGGCAATGAGTTGTTTCGCCAGTTGTTGGCCGATGTTCTCCTCGCTCGAAACACGGCTGACCACCATACCTGCAGCGGTGGAAATGATGAGTGCGGGAATCTGCGCCACCAAGCCGTCACCGATGGTGAGCATGGTGTAATTCTTGGCAGCCGCTTCAAACGATAAATCATGCTGCAACACGCCGATGACTAGGCCACCGATGATATTGATGACCATGATGATGATGCCCGCGACCGCATCGCCGCGCACAAACTTGGATGCACCATCCATCGCCCCGTAGAAATCAGCTTCCTGCGCCACTTCGGCACGGCGTTTGCGCGCCGCATCTTCCCCGATCAATCCCGCATTCAAATCCGCATCAATCGCCATCTGCTTACCTGGCATCGCATCCAAGGTGAAGCGCGCACCTACCTCGGCGATACGTCCCGCGCCTTTGGTGATGACCACGAAGTTGATGACCACCAAGATGATGAACACCACAATGCCAACGGCATAGTTGCCGCCCACCAAAAAATGTCCAAACGACTCGATGACCTTACCTGCCGCATCGGGGCCGGTATGGCCTTCCAGTAGAACGACGCGGGTTGAAGCCACATTGAGCGACAGACGCAACAAGGTGGAGAT
>JAVHQF010000361.1:0-1298 GCA_036170995.1 Sideroxydans sp.
CTATCCGCACATGCTGAATGGAGGATGGTTCCCCGCAGTGATCCCCGTTGCCAGCATCGAGTATGACCGCGTGGGGGCGAACATCGCATTTGTGCCTACGATCCAGAACAGGCTGTATGGCGCGATCTCGGTGCAACTGAAGGTCAGATTGTATTAGGGATGTTCTGATTACGTCCGTTCGTGGTGAGTATTTTCCGTTCGCTCCCTCGATACACCGCGCAAGCGCGGCACTCGGGACGAACGGAAAATGTATCGAACCATAGCCTTCGGACTTAACCAGAACTTACCTAGCTTATCTCTCCATCCACGTAGAACCAGCGTCCATCCTCGCGCACGAATCGGCTTACCTCATGCAGACGATGCGCGCGGCCATTCACTTTGTAACGCGCAACGAATTCGACGATGGCATGATTTACATCCTGTTGTTCATGACGCTTCACTTCTAAGCCTATCCACTTCGTCGCTGCATCTGCAGCCAAATCCAATGAGGATGGTCGTGTGGAGGTGTGCCATGTCGCCAACAGATAGTCTTCTCGCAGCAGGGTATAAGCGGTGTAACGCGAACGCATGAGGGCTTCTGCGGTGGGTGCGAGTGTGTTGCCATCGACGTAAAGAGCGCAGCAAGCGATGTAGGGTTTGTTGCTACCGCAGGGGCAATTGGTTGATTGTTTATTCATTAGCATGCGAACGTTTTAAAAACCGTAGCGAGCAGTCGAAGTGCAAGGCGCACGGAGCACAGAAACCGGAGTGTGCTTAATGCACATGAGGATTTCGAGCACCGCGCAACGCCGCAATTCGATTGCGCAGTAGGTTTTTCAGTTTTGCCATAGAGGGGGTTCTTCCATCAGGGCTATCTGCTCGCGCAATTCTAAGATGCGGTTCTGCCAATAGATCTGCGTGTTGAACCACGGGAAGGCTTGCTTGAAGGCGATGTCGTCCCAGCGCCGTGCAAGCCATGCGGAGTAGTGAATGAGGCGCAAGGTGCGCAGGGCTTCGATGAGGTGCAGTTCGCGCGCATCGAACTCGCAGAAATCTTCGTAACCTGCCAGCACGTCGCCCATCTGCCGCACACGGTCTTCGCGTTCACCCGAGAGCAACATCCACAGGTCTTGTACGGCGGGTCCCATGCGGCTGTCGTCGAAGTCGACGAAGTGCGGGCCGTCGTCTGTCCACAGCACGTTGCCAGCATGGCAGTCGCCATGCAAACGCAGTTGCTTCACGTCCCCTGCTCTATCGAAGCAGTGACGCACGCCATCCAAGGCCTGTTGCACCACGCTGCGATACGCCGCGTCGATGTC
>JAVHQF010000362.1:0-6145 GCA_036170995.1 Sideroxydans sp.
ATACGCGAAGAAGTTCAGCTTACCTTTGGCGTACAACGCGGAGGCAGATAAGGATTCTTGGGCGCAGTTGCAAGTGTTCCTTGCTGATGTGTTGAAATGACTCGAATGTAATGACGCATAAAACAAAGCCCGCTTTTGCGGGCTTTGTTCATTCAGTCAGTCTCGAGCTCACATCACTTGTCAGCGACAACATTTGCTGCTTCGGCGATGCTGATAATCTTACCGAAGACGCTGGAAAGGTCTTTTATCTTGGCTTCCAAGGCGGCGATCTCGATCAACTTGGCTTCCAATTCGACACCGCTATGCGCGATCACTAACGATTTCGCCTTCTCTTGTTTGATGTCTTCTTTCAGTTGCTCGATGGTGCGCATCAGTTCGAGGGAATATTTCTTTTCCTCTTCGATCTGTGCATTGCGCTTGGCGATCTGCCCCTCTTCCAATGCCGCCAATTTTTTCAGCTTATCTTCAAGCTGGACTACTTTCGTGTCCAACTGTGCCGATCTGGCTTGTTCTTGCTTGAGACTTTCGCGCAACTGAACGACGTTCCTCAAAAGCTCAAGAGACTTGTTGCGCTCTTCATCAAGTTGCGCCTGTTTTTGCTCTAGCTCAAGCGCCGCAATGCGATCCAATGCAGGTTTTCCCTGTGGGGCAGCACCTTCTCCAGGTCGGCTGTAGGCGCTGATCTTGACTGTCTTATCCATAGTTTTTCAGGGCCACTGTGTACTTACACCACTTGGGCGTAGAGATCATGCTGCTTGGACAGGGATGCATTCGCGCTGCGCGCTGATGCGATTGTGTTCGTCCACATAAACAAGTGATGGGTGGTATTTCTGCATCTCCATCTCGGAATAGACGGAGTAGGCAGCGATGATGAGGATGTCGCCAGGATTGGCCTTATGTGCTGCCGCACCGTTCACCGAGATGGTGCGTGAACCACGTTGGGCGCGGATAGCGTAGGTGGTGAAACGTTCGCCATTGGTGACATTGTAGATGTCAATCTGCTGATATTCCTTGATACCGGAGGCGTCTAGCAAGTCGTCGTCAATGGCGCACGAACCCTCGTAATGCAGTTCAGACTGCGTCACGCGCACACGGTGCAATTTAGCTTGAAGCATGGTTCGTTGCATATCAATCTCCAAAGTCCCTAGCCACTAGGGGTGCGCATTATAAACAACGATACCCTAAAGACAAACCTCAAGGTTATCAATCAAGCGGGTTTTGCCTAACCTTGCCGCTGCAACAACAACAAGCTGTCGCTCCCCCTCTTTCGGCTCAATCAAACCGTGCTGGCTACGGATGGACACATAGTCCACTTGCCAACTACGGCTAACAAGGGCTTGTTCAGCCTCCAACTCAATCTTGGCAAGGTCTTTCGCTCCTGCTTTCAACTCATTGGCAACCCGAACAAGCGTGCGATACAAATGCACGGCTTCGGTTCGTTCGTCTGCAGCAAGATATTGGTTGCGCGAACTCAAGGCCAACCCGTCCGCAGCGCGCGAAGTCTCCGCTCCCACGATCTCGATAGGCAGATTGAACTGGGTAACCATCTGCCGAATGATGGCGAGTTGCTGGTAGTCCTTTTTACCGAAAATGGCGATTTGCGGCTGTACCAGATTGAACAACTTCAATACCACGGTCGCCATGCCACGGAAATGGCCGGGACGGAACGCGCCGCACAACTCGTTGGCGATGGGCGGCGGCTCGACATAAAGCGTCTGTGGTTCGGGATACATATCGCCCACGGCAGGTGCGAACACCACATCCGCCAAGCCTTGCAATTTGGCGCAGTCCGCATCCAGTGTGCGCGGATATTTATCGAAGTCCTCGTTGGGACCGAACTGCAAAGGATTGACGAAGATACTCACCACTACACAGCTACCGCGTTGCCGCGCCATGCGCACCAATTCGATATGTCCATCGTGCAGATTGCCCATAGTGGGAACGAAGGCGATGGCTAGTTCATGTGCCAAATGGGCACGCAGCTCAGATACTGAATGGATGAGTCGCATCAGAAAGAATGTTCTGCGGTTGGGAATGCGCCAGTCTTCACTGCGGCAACATAGTTGGCCACCGCTTGCGCGATGGACCCTGCTCCCAGCATGAAATCCTTCACGAAGCTCGCCTTCTTGCCAGGGTAGATGCCCAACATGTCATGCAACACCAACACCTGCCCAGAACAGCCTGCGCCCGCACCGATGCCGATGGTGGGAACGCTAAGACTTTTGGTGATTTCCGAGGCCAATACCGCAGGCACCGCCTCCATCAACACCATGCTGGCACCAGCCTGTTGCAAAGCGAGCGCATCTTCACGCAGACGTTGAGCCGCAGCATCGCTTCTGCCCTGCACGCGATAGCCACCCAATTGATGTACGGACTGCGGCGTGAGGCCGATGTGTGCGCAAACAGGAATGCCGCGTGAGGTAAGGAAATAGATGGTCTCGGCCATCTCGATACCGCCTTCGAGCTTGACCATCTCAGCACCAGCCTGCATCAACTGTACGGCATGTGAGAACGTCTCGCGTGCGGAGAATTGCGAAGTACCAAAAGGCATATCGGCAATGATGAATGCTTGCTGTGCACCCGCTGCAACACAAGCAGTGTGGTAGCCCATCTGTTCGATGGTGACTGGTAAGGTGCTTTCGCGACCTTGGATGACCATGCCAAGTGAATCACCGACCAACAATACGTCCACACCGTTGTTCTCAAGTAGTGTGGCGAAGCTGGCGTCGTAGCAAGTCAGCACGGCGATTTTCTCGTCCTTACCGCGCATGTTCTGCAATGTGGTGAGTGTCTTACGCATCGAACTTATCCTCAATTTCCACCCACGTTGAAATATTCCCGTCGCCCTCGCATTTTGTCGATACGCTCCAGCAACAATTTGAAGTCGTTGTCATTATCCACAAAATTCAGATGCTCGCTATTCACCACCAGCACGGGCGCGGCCTCATAGTGATGGAAGAACTCACCGTAGGCTGCTGACAGGCGCGTCAGATAGTCATCCGAAATGGCGCGTTCATAGCGATGGCCGCGACGTCGCACTCGCTCAATCAATGACTCCGTGGAGGCCTGCAAGTAGATCACCAAGTCCGGACTCGGTGCTTGTGGTGCGAGACTTTGATAGATGGATTGGTAGAGTTTGTATTCGTCGTCGCTCAACGTGAGGCGCGCGAACAATGCGTCTTTCTCAAACAGATAGTCTGAGAGGGTGCGGCTGCGGAACATGTCCATCTGCGCTAGATCACGCACTTCATTGATGCGTTGGAACAGGAAGAACAGTTGGGTGGGCAACGCATAACGCGCTGAGTCGTCGTAAAAGCGTGCCAAGAAGGGATTCTCTTGTGGCTTTTCCAACAACGTCTGCGCATCGACATAGTCTGCAATACGTTTGGTCAAGCTGGTCTTGCCCACACCAATAGGACCTTCGACCACGATGTAGCGGTATTTACTTAGAAGCATCCAGTCGCTCCAGTGATTGTCCTACGCATTGCTGCGATGCTTCGTCTGCCCTGCCAACACCAGGTATCACGCAATCAGGCGCGATCTCCAGCAACGGTTGTAACACGAACGCGCGCAGATGCATCTGCGGATGCGGAAGGGTCAAACCCTGCTCGTGATGAATGAGATCGCCATACATCAACACATCCAGATCCAAGGTGCGCGGGGCGTTGAGGAACTCGCGTGTGCGTCCGCATTCCAGCTCCAAGGCCAGTAACGCTTCCAACAGCGCCCTCGGTGTCAACTCTGTTTCGACCTGCACCACGGCATTGATGAAATCAGGCTGATCGAGATAGCCGACGGGGGCGCTGCCATACATCGAGGAACACTTCACCACACGTGTGAGCGGTAGCCCATTCAGCGCCACAATCGCATGCGCCACCTGCGATAAGGGCTCTGACAGATTACTACCTAAGCCAATGAAAGCAGTGTGTAACATCATAGTGAAAATACCCCAGTCAGCCCACGAAAAACGCGAAATGTACGCTGCAAAATTTTTCGTGCCTTCCTTGTTTTTCGTGGACTATCGTTTTAATCAATGGGCAGTTCTGCTTGCACGGCATTGGAGGGTTTCTTGGTGCGGCGGCGACGTTTCTTGGGTCCCGCAGTATCTGGCAACAACATCTCCGCTCGGCGCTCTTCGCTAGCATGTTGGAACTCTTCCCACCATGTCGCCAACTCTGAATCTGCTTCACCACTCTGGCACCGCAACAGCATGAAATCGAAAGCCGCACGGAAGCGCGGCAGTGACAACATGCGCATCGGACGCTGCCCACTGCGCTGCTCGAAGCGAGGTTGCAGCAACCACAACTCTTTCATTACCGTATCGTAACGATGCGGAATGGCAAGTTGCGCGCGTTGACGTTGCAGCACCTCATCCATTGCGGCGTGCATCGCCGCGACGGGGCGCTCCCCCGCCCCCTGCTTTAGTTTCCAAGTCGCCAGCACCTCGTGCCACAACAATGCGGCGAACAAGAAGGCTGGGGATGTCGGCTTCTCTGACGCGATTCGATCATCGGTGTTCTTCAACGCGGACATGACGAACTTCTCGCCCATCGGTTGTTCAAGTATCACATCCAACATGGGCAACATGCCGTGATGCAATTCCATCTGGCGCAGCTTCTTGATGCACTCCAACGCATGGCCGGACAACAACAGCTTGAGCATCTCGTCGAACATGCGCGCTTCGGGCACGTTGCTCAACAAGTCCTTCATCCTGGTGATGGGCGCGGCAGTTGCAGGATCGAGCTTCATGCCCAACTTAGCGGAGAGACGAACTGCACGCAACATGCGCACTGGGTCTTCACGGTAACGCACTTCGGGATCACCAATCATGCGCAATATATTAGCGCGGATGTCGGCATAGCCGTTGTGGTAATCAAATATCTTTTGCGTGGTTGGGTCGTAGAACAGGGCATTGGCGGTGAAGTCGCGCCGTGCCGCATCTTGCTCTTGGTCGCCGAACTCGTTGTCGCGCAGGATGCGACCATGCTCGTCCGTCTCTGCATCTTCTGCATCGATAGCGCGACGGAAGGTGGAGACCTCGACCGTTTCCTCGCCAAACATCACATGCACTAATTTGAAACGGCGGCCGATGATGCGTGCGCGGCGGAACACACGACGCACTTCCTCTGGCGTGGCATTCGTCGCCACATCGAAATCTTTGGGTTGTTTATCCAACAGCAAGTCGCGCACCGCGCCACCCACGACAAAGGCTTTGAAACCTGCCGCTTGCAAACCATCGGTGACGCGCTTTGCACCGAAACTGATGCCATCTCGGCTCACTTTATGCGCCTCAAAGGGAATCATTAGCGCAGCCCCGTTAGAGCGCGTCGCGGCCGATTTACCGAATACTCGTTTAATCAGTCTATTTATCATCATCTGTACAAGTTGAAATCGCCGCGAAGGCGGCGATTCTTAATACATCTACAGCCGAATTATACACGCCTACTCCGCCCCCACCTTTCAACGCAGTGAAATGACAGGCCAACCATGTGCCTCGGCATGTTTGCGCAATGTCGCATCGGGATCGACCGCCACGGGATGCTTTACCTTAGACAGCAAAGGCAAATCGTTCAAAGAGTCACTGTAGAACCACGACTGCTCGAAACTGTCCCAACTCCAACCTCGCTCCGCCAACCATTGCTCCGTACGCACCACCTTACCATCGCGGAAGCTGGGCACGCCCGCGACTCCCCCAGTGAACTCACCATCTTTTTGTTCGGGATTAGTCGCGATCAGATGCTCGACACCGAACTCGCGCGCGATAGGCGCAGTGACAAAGCTGTTGGTCGCGGTGACAATCATGCACACATCACCCGCCGCCCTGTGCTTCTCCACCAAGGCTTTGGCTTTGCTCCCCATCATTGGACGTACTTTGATACGCATAAACTCTTCGTGCAATCCATCCAACATCTTGCGCGAATGGCGCGACAGCGGTTTGAGTTGGAATTCAAGAAACTCTTGGATGTTCAAGATTCCCGCTTTGTATTGTTCGTAAAAAGCCAGATTCTTCGCCTCGAACAACTCACGGTCGAGGATGCCCTGCTCCACCAAAAATTGCGACCATTCAAAATCACTATCGCCACTCAACAGCGTGTTATCCAAATCAAATAAAACCAGATTCACACAAACCTCTCAATCAAAAAAA
>JAVHQF010000363.1:0-6144 GCA_036170995.1 Sideroxydans sp.
TGCAAAAGTTTTTGGCCGCGCATTAAAGCTGAAAAACGTTCCTGCGGCAACTGCCTAAGGAAGTTCTGATTAAGTTGTCATTCCCGCGCAGTGGGGTAAGCAGGCAATCCGCGTAGCGGATGCTCGCAAAGCGGGAATCCAGTTAAAAAAATTAAATTCCCTTGCAAAGCAAGGACAAAGCCTATTTGATAAAAGCGCTGGATTCCCGCTTGGCTGCAAGCCAGTTTATCCTGAGCTTGTCGAAGGGCGGGAATGACAACTTAATCAGAACTTCCCTAACATTATTTATCCCACACTTCTTTCAAAGTCAGGTTGCTTCGCTCCAGCAGATTTTTCTGCATATCTTTGAACCACGCATGAATGTCGGCATCGCCTGATTGCTTCGGCAGTAAAGCCACATCCAACAAGAACATGCGAGTAAGTTCAGCCAAGTGAATACGTTCTGGTGCTCGCACCATGTTCCAGCCCTGTCCAGCAAGCTTGGCAATGATTCTCGCGCTCACTAATTTATTCAAGATGCGCTCCACATCTTCATATCCGATACGCAGCTGGCGCGACAGTCCAACCAAATCTTGCGCCTCACCACTCTGCAAACTCTTGTGCATCAATTTCAACATCGCTAAAGCAAAATAGAGTTGCGCTGCTTGGTCGAGCTTCAGCGCATGGGTGCTACGCCAATGTGATATGGAAGCAGTGATGATGGCACCGAACAACAGAGTCAACCATGAAAGATATATCCACAACAAAAAAATAGGCAAACTAGCGAATGCACCGTACACCAACTTGTAGGTAGGAAAGTGTGCAATGTAAAAGGCGAAAGCTTGGTTCATTGACTCAAATGTAATTGCTGCAATCACTCCGCCGATAGCCGCGTGTTGTAACGGCACATAACGGTTTGGCACTACCCGAAACAGTAGCGTGAACGCTGCCGTCGTCAACACCACAGGGAAAAGTTGTAGCATCTCAATACCGAATTCAGGCAACTGTTTGGCATAGCCGACTGACAAACCAATCAGCCAAGACGTCAGCGACAAACTGCCGCCGACAAGCAGGGGCGCAAGCGTGATGACCGACCAATACACCAACAGCCGTTGCAACATATTGCGTTGGCGCGTTACGCGGAAGATACGATGGAAAGCATTGTCGATGGTGACCAACATCCACATCGCGGTGATTGCCAAAAAAACAATACCGACTGCCGTTAATCGAGAAGCACTCTCAGCGAACTGCTCCATGTAGCGCGAGATCATCTTGCCACCCGTTTCAGGCAACATGTTCGACAAAATAAATTCCTTCAGATGCGTCGAAAGGTCTGTGAAAACAGGGAATGCCGAGAACACCGTCAACATAATGGTGAGCAGCGGCACTAACGACAGCAAGGTGGTGAAGGTCAGACTCGCCGCCATCTCGGTACAGCGATCTTGTTGCAGGCGAACGGCAACAAAGCGCAAAAAATGCAGCAAATCCATCACACCCAAATTCGGAAGTTTCATATCCAACCGTATCCCAATACAATGCCCAGCATGATAACCGACAACCCCCAATCACAAAGCAATGCCCGCACTGCCCGCATGATGTTGCGCGCGCACCGCTATGGCGTACTCTCTACCCTTTCCAAAAAGTTCGATGGCCATCCGTTCGGCTCTATCACCCCTTACATGGTGGATCACGATGGTAGCTTACTCATCCTCATCAGCGGCTTGGCTGAACATACCAATAACATTTTGAATGATTCACGCGTCAGCCTCATTACGCACAACCAAAACGATCCGCACATTCAAACTCAGGGGCGAGTGACGTTAATCGGTAATGCCGCATTCGAGCTCGAACGTGAGCGTTGCGGCAAGCGCTATCTGCGCTACTTCCCTGAGGCGCAGACCTGCTTTGACATGGCTGACTTCAACTTCTTCCGCATCGTCCCAATTGCCATTCGCTACATCGGTGGATTCGGCGACATCCATTGGGTCAAAGCCGACAACTATCAACTTCAAATTTATCCGCTAATCGCAGAAGAGAGTGCATTACTTGATGAATTCGATACCGAACGACATAGGGCGGTGGCAAGATCACTAGGCATAATTGACGCTAAGAATATCGAATTGATAGGTGTAGATTGTGACGGGTTCGACTTACGTATTGATGCCAAAACATATCGAAGTGATTTTGACGAAATGGCGCTGGATACTGCTCATGCACGTGCTGCAATCCAGCATCAAGCAAGCAAGTAAAAACTAACCACGCACACTTTTTAATTCAAGTGGTGGTACGCTTTCTTCAAGAGGTGGAATTTTAGGTTTTATATTTGGCTTACTCATTTCACTGGGAGCCATCTCTATCCGCTGCACCGCATCACTATCAACCGCCTCCGCAGGCTTGCTCACCACTCGCTTCGAGTGAAGTGCTTGCGCGCTGCTTGGCTTTCTCTCAACTCGATTCTCAATAGCCAGTACAAGGTTCGATACCGCCGTCACGGCGCATACCGCCACAACCTTTAATCTTCTATCGAATCTCATACCGCATCCTTGTGGAATCGCGATGTTAAATCACACCTGCGGATGCGCCCTATCCATCCCCATCCCCAGCTTGTTCAAAGCATTCAAATAAGCCTTGGCAGATGCCACAACAATGTCGGTATCCGCTCCCTGCCCGTTGACCACACGACCGCCCTTGGCCAAGCGCACTGTCACTTCGCCTTGCGCATCGGTTCCACTGGTGATGTTGTTCACTGAATACAACAACAACTCAGTCTCGCTCTTCACAATCTGTTCGATGGCTTTGAAGGTCGCATCCACTGGCCCGCCGCCTTGTGCATCGGCTTGGTGATCTTTACCGCCGACACTCATCACCACGCGCGCCACGGGCAATTTACCTGTCTCAGAATGCGCCCCCATCGATACCAAACGATAGTGCTCGCTCACTTGAGCAGTGCCTTCATCGCTCACCAACGCCTGCAAATCTTCATCGAAGATTTCATGTTTCTTGTCGGCCAAATCTTTAAAGCGTGCGAAAGCAGCATTCACCGCATCCTCGCTATCCAACACGATACCTAACTCTTGCAAACGCGAGCGGAATGCGGCACGCCCAGAGTGTTTGCCCATCACCATCTTGTTCGCCCCCCAACCCACATCCTCCGCACGCATGATCTCGTAGGTCTCCCGATGCTTCAGTACACCGTCCTGATGGATGCCGGACTCGTGTGCGAACGCATTCGCGCCGACGATGGCTTTGTTCGGCTGCACCGGATAACCCGTGATGCTGGACACCAACTTCGATGTCGGTACGATCTGCGTCGTGTCGATGTTCGTATCGCATGTGAACACATCACGACGCGTCTTCACCGCCATCACGATCTCTTCCAGCGAAGCGTTTCCTGCGCGCTCCCCCAAGCCGTTGATGGTGCACTCCACCTGACGCGCGCCATTCATCACCGCCGCCAGCGAATTGGCGGAAGCCATGCCGAGGTCGTTATGGCAATGGGTGGACCAGATCACCTGGTCGCTGTTCGGCACGCGGGCGATCAATTGCTTGAAGCGCTCGCCCCACAACAGCGGGATGCTGTAACCCACGGTGTCTGGCACGTTCAATGTCTTCGCCCCCGCCTTGATGACCTCGTCGAAGATGCGTACCAAGAAATCGATGTCGGAACGCACTGCGTCCTCAGCCGAGAACTCCACATCGTCGGTGTATTCGCGCGCCCACTTCACCGCTTGCACCGCACGCGTCACCACTTCGCCTGGCGACATGCGCAACTTGTGTTGCATGTGGATGGGTGAGGTGGCGATGAAAGTATGGATACGCCCGTGCTTGGCTGGTTTGATCGCCTCGCCTGCGGCACGCACATCCTTCTCACTGGCACGTGCCAAGGAACATACGGTAGAACGCTCGATCACCTTGGCGATGCTGTTGATGGCATCCGCATCACCGGGGCTAGCAGCGGCAAAACCCGCCTCGATGACGTCCACGCCCAGCTTGTCCAACTGGCGTGCGATGCGCAACTTCTCTTCTTTGGTCATGGATGCGCCTGGGCTTTGTTCGCCGTCGCGCAAGGTCGTGTCGAATATGATCAATTTGTCAGTCATGTTTTTACTCCGATGCAATTGTTCTTCCACGGCTCAACACCAACCGAGCCGCCTGCTTTGAAACTATTGGGGTGGGTTTAGTTTGCGCGCGAGCGCAGCTCCAGCGCGGCCAACAGGCTGAAGGTGGAATGCGATTGCGAGATGTGTCTAGAGAAGTGCATGGGCAGGAATATAGCGGCTTTTATTTGGGGGCGCAACCGAAGCCAACAGCAGGGGATTATTGCGATGTATGCACACACCATTATCTAGGGTGGTTTCGTGAGCTGAGCTTGAGATAGTCCCCTGTTTCAGAAGGGCACCGTTTATTACACTTACGCCAACCCACTAATGTCCCAACATATCAAGACAACCCGCAAATCCAACCCCGCGCTCAACGAGGCTAGGCATTGCACTCGCATCGCCAGCGGCATGTTAAGCTTGCATCAAGCTCCCACAAAAACAGAGGTAAGCAAATGATCACCATCGAAGACAAGACCCACCTCGTGAATATCGCCGTCATGGGCGACTTCACTCTCGCCGATTTCAAACAGTTCGAAGAACACGCACTGTCCAAACTCAAGAGCGGTGATAAGACCAACCTGATATTCGACCTGCGCGGCATGATCGACTACACCACTGATGTCGCGTGGGAAGAGATCAAATTCTTCAGCCGCACACACAACCACGATTTCAACAAGATCGCCGTCGTCACCGACGACCAATGGCTCACTTGGCAAGCTTGGCTGTCGCGCTTGTTCGTGGATGCCGATATTCGGGTGTTCAACGAATACAAGGATGCTCAAGATTGGGGGATTTCGTAGGAGGTAGTGTGTCCAGTAGTGTGTCCAAGAAAAAAGGAAAGATGCACCACCCCTAAGTGAATTTCTTCATTTGCGGGCGAGAGAAGACTTTGGAAATGAAAAGGCAACTTCCAAGCTCAGAGGACAAGCAAGAATCTTAGCTAAAAAGTTGAGTATTTCACCTCAAGAAGCGATGGTTCGTATTCGCGAGAATCTTAGAAAAGATAGCCTATTGCGCAAGCAAGTGCTTTAAAATACTCTCAAGAAAATAGTTGAACGCCCGCTCGTCAGAAGAAGAATTCGTGAAATGAAGGAGCCGGAGAGAAATTCCACCTTACCAGAGAATCCCTATCGCGCTCACGGCCCCTTCATTTCTGGTGGCTTGCCGAGTCTCGGCAGACGACGAAGGTAATCACCAAAACAAAAAACCAGCATCGCTGCGGGTTTTCTTTTGCCTACTGGTACTTCACTGAATCACTTCAGCTTGGTTTCCTTGTATGCGACGTGCTTGCGAACCACTGGATCGAATTTCATGAATTCGAGCTTTAGACTTTATCCAACTTGTCCAGCAATACCAGCGCCTTTTTCGGATTACCTTGCAGAGCCAGTGCACGGAAACGAACTTCGGCATCGTGAGCGGACAATACAGAGGTGGTCAGTTCTTCGACGAGTTTGTTGATGCTGAGATGTTTAGCTTTAGCAAGTTGCTTCAATTTAAGATGTTTGTCATCTGGAAGTCTGATGGTCATTGTGGACATTTGAATTCCTCCAAGCATTGTTTCGGGGTCAAGATTTTGGTTTCAGGAAAGAGTAGTTCAGCACTTTTTAAATCTCGCGTATTTCGAGACACGATTGCTTCTGCTCCTCCCGCGACAGCCAACTCGATCAGGTGATTGTCACCTTCATCACGAAGATTAGGCCGCCAAGCAAAATAGATTTCTATCCATCTAGCCTGTTTAAGCAATGCTGCAAATACGGCTTCACGTTCTTTGGGGTTGAGTTGGCAGTCTACAAACAATTTGTCACGCGACAACAAGGTTTCGTACTCACAAAAAAGCGCCACACCGAATAGGGGCTGGTAATGGCCTTGAATACATCTGCGAATGACTTCGCGTGCGACACTGCTGTCGTTGCGTGAAAGTAGCGCGGCGATAAAAACATCGGTATCAATAACCAGTTGAGCCATGCGTCAAAAGGTAGCATATGTGCTATCAGCTTGCAATGGCGCAATCAACTGCACCTGAAAAAACAAAACCCGCATCGCTGCGGGTTTTCTTTTGCCTACC
>JAVHQF010000364.1:0-1290 GCA_036170995.1 Sideroxydans sp.
TCAAGCTGAAGGAAAAGGAAGTTGGAAGAGGTCGTCATGATTTACTCATTGCCGCCGGGTTCGTCCCAAAGACGCAACCGCTCCGCTATCACTTCCGGGCTGGGCAAGTCGGCTTTGTAGTCGTCGGGCAATTGCGGCACCACGGCATAAGTGGCTACCCCCAACGGGCGCACGGCATTACGCAATGCATATTCGACAATCGTCTTGTTTTTGTCGCGACAAATAATGATGCCAATCGGAGCGTTTTCACCGGGCATACGCTCTTGCGTATCCAGCGCTTCCAAATAAAACTCCATCTTGCCTTTATGCTCGGGCTTGAAGTCGCCTATTTTTAGCTCAATGGCGACCAAGCAGCGCAAGCGACGGTGAAACAACAGAATGTCGATAAAGTATTCTTGCCCGCCCACTTCCAGACGATACTGATTGCCGACGAACGTGAACGCACCTCCCATTTCGGTGAGAAAATTACGCAGGTTTTGTACCAGCGCCTGCTCCAGTTGACGCTCGCTGTGTTCTTCCGCCAGTTCGAGAAAATCGAAAGTGTAGTGATCCTTGACCGCCAAAGCCGCTTGCGCCCGCAGTTCGTCGGGCAAGGCTTGATCGAAATTAGTCTGATTGAGCAAATATTTTTCGTAACTCCGGTTATCAATCTGGTGTTGCAACACCGCCTTGGTCCAGCCAAAACGTGCCGTGGCGCGCAGGTAAAATTCGCGCTCCAGCTCAGCCTTGCAGCGGCCAAAAATGGCCAGATTTTTTGCCCAACTGATTTCTCTAACCAATGGTTGGAGTTTTGGCAGCTCACGATATTCCCGGAAAAATTGCAGCATCAACCAGATATTTTGCACGGAAAATCCGTTGCGTCCGGGGAATTCAACTTGCAGATCGCGCGCCAGATTTTGCACGACCGACTTACCCCAGCCCAAGGTTTGTTGTTTTTGGTGAATAGACTCGCCCAAATCCCAATACAGACCGACCAACTCGTGGTTAACGGCGCGCAGCGCCTGATACTGCCGCTGGTGAATCTGGGCTTTGATCTGTGCCAGAAACTCAGCATAGCCCTGAGTCGCAATTTGCGTCATCGTGATTCTCCTGACATATCCATCTCACGTTCCGTCACCCATAGGGGGGTATGGCAATAAATCATTATTGATTGAAGCATGAAATTAATTGGTGCGACGCTGTCGCACCTTTTGGGTAGGCCAGATAAGTGGGAGGGACGCATTCAAAGCTCTCCCCGGAAGGCGCGGTGTTGGAGGGAGGAAAACAGGCTATCTAACTCTGACAAAGAAG
>JAVHQF010000365.1:0-1290 GCA_036170995.1 Sideroxydans sp.
ATCCGAGTGGCATGTGGGGCACGGCAACAGCCACGGTGGCCACCGGCATCACCACCGGCTTTGCGCCTATCGGAGTTGCAAACTCTGGTTATGGTTCTACCTTCACCGGCACCTTTGACGGCTTGGGCCACACCATCAGCAACCTCACCATCAATCGACCATCGACTAATGATGTGGGTTTGTTTGGTTATGTATCCAGTAGAGGTGTCATTCGCAATGTCGGGTTGGTAGGCGGCAGTGTCACAGGTAATGCTGATGTGGGCATGTTGGCTGGCGGATCTGAAGCCACCACCATTACCAACAGCTATGCCACCGGTAGTGTCAGCGGTGCCACTTATTTGGGTGGGCTGATTGGTAATGTTTCATCTAGCACTATCACCAATTGTTATGCCACTGGTCTAGTGATAGGTACTGGTAATTTAGTGGGCGGACTGATTGGTTCTGTCGCCTCTATAAGCACCATCACCAATAGCTATTCGACAGGCAGCGTGAGCGGCTTTAATTCTGTGGGTGGGCTGATTGGTAATGCCAGTGCCAGCTCCATCACCAACAACTATGCCACCGGCAGCGTGGGCGGCACTAATAAAGTAGGGGGAATGGTCGGTATCAGCGAGTCGAGTACTTTTAGCAACAATTTCTGGGACACGGTCACATCGGGCAAAGCCGATGGCTTGGGGATCGGAACAAACAATAGTGTGAATGGTTCCGCAGGTGTTGCTCAAAGCGATGTCACCGGCAAGACCACCACCGATCTAAAAACCGCCAGCACGTTTACAAACTGGAGTCTGGCTACGACGGGCGGCAGGTCAAATGTATGGCGCATTTATGAAGGCAGCACGATGCCGCTGCTGCGCAGCTTTTTGACCCCGCTGACGCTGGCCAGTACGTCGGTCACCTACAACCGCACCGCACAGAGCGGCGCTAGCACTGCCTTGAGTACCATATCTGGTGCGTCAGCTACGGGAACCAATGCGGGTAGCTATAACAATAGCTACTACTCCACCCAGCAAGGCTATGACATCAGCGGCGGCGATTTGACCATCAACAAGGCGCACTTGACGGTGACAGCCGACGACAAGACTCGACTCTATGGTGATGCCAACCCGACGCTGACCAGCACCATCACCGGGTTTGTAAATAATGAGAATGCCAGCAGCGCCAACGTTACTGGCGCACCGTCGCTAGACACCACTGCCAGCGCAACAACCGTAGGCACGGCAGTTATCACGGCAGCGGCCAACAACCTGGCAGCAGCCAATTACGACTTTACCTACGTGCCTGGCACATTGA
>JAVHQF010000366.1:0-1289 GCA_036170995.1 Sideroxydans sp.
AGGCGTTCATGGTTTCTTTCAGCATCGCAGCGCGCAAGATAAACGCTATTCGTTGGGCCTCATAGCCAAAGATTTGATGTGTTCGATCGCAGTAAAGGAGAAGTCAATGTCCAATCAAGTCGCCGAAGTTACCGCCGTAGTTCACGCATTTGCCGAATGCTGGAACCGTCACGACATGAATTCATTTGCCCAGCTCTTTTCCGAGGATGCTGAGTTCGTCAATGTAGTTGGCTTATGGTGGAAGGGAAGAGAAGAAATCAAACGAGCCCATGAATTCACGCACGCAACGATGTTTAAGAACAGCCGCTTGACTATCACAGACGTGAAGGTCCGATTTCCTGACGAGCAAATCGCAATTGCAAGGGCTCAGTGGGTTCTCGAGGGACATGTTTCGCCAGAGGGGGCGGCGCTACCGGCACGCAATGGTATCCTATTCAATGTGCTGTCGGTTTCCCCAGCTGGCTGGGTCATCATCGACTCACAGAACACCGACGTTATTGAAGGCGAGCTGTCCCGTCCTCAATAACGCGCAAGCGGACACGGAATCCTGAGCGATGATGCCCAACCCTTCCATCGAGCGGGCATCTTCCAGCGGGCTTCGCCCGTTTCCAGCCACCGCTCATGTCAAACGTTAAAGCTTTCACCACATCCACCCAACCATCATGCTGATCAAGAGCTACGGCGAATTCTGGAATCCATACCTAACCGACTGGGCGAGCCAGAACCTCGAAGGAAAGGCAAAGCTTGAGGTTGTCCGGAGGGGAAAGCGTGTCCGACAAATGCACGAGATCAATTTCTGGGATGCCAAAGGCATCTACGTCCTCATCAACGACTTCAAGCCTGTTTATGTGGGCAAGTCTGACCATCTCGGCCGACGCATTGCCGATCACCTTGTAGACAGGTTTGCAGGAAGGTGGGATATGTTCTCTTGGTACTCTGTTTGTCGAGCCAACACGACAAGCGGAACAACAAGCCAACCAGATAACAGAAGGCTGTCAATGGACACAATCATTCAGACCCTCGAAGCGTTAGGAATTCTGATCGCCGATCCAGCCTTGAATCGAAAGAGAGAGTCCATTCCCGATGCAACTGAGTACGAACAGGTTGCCACATCAAACCCGAAATCGGTGCGTGAGTATTTGGAACTCATTCTCACAAAGCTCTAACCCTTCAATCGAGAGGACGTGCCCCGGCAAGCCGGGTCACGCCTCTCATCTCAAACGTTAAACCTTTTGGGTATTTCGCATGTTCAAGTTTGAATGGGATGATCAGAAGGCCGCAAGCAATTT
>JAVHQF010000367.1:0-6091 GCA_036170995.1 Sideroxydans sp.
TGGCCGGAATAGGCGACACACAGCGCGCCGTGGATGAAGTGTTCGATGACGGTGTCGTTCGGCACAGCAGCGCGCACCTTGGCGATCTCTTGCAGGGTGAGCTCGCGCGCCAACACCAGTTGCGAGAAACCGACATCGGCAAGGAAGCGCGCCTTTTCTGGCGTGCGGATGTCGCATTGGGTGGAGGCGTGCAGGTCGATGGGCGGCAGATCGAGTTGCAACAGCCCCATGTCTTGCACGATGAGTGCATCCACCCCTGCGTTGTAACAGTCCCATGCCAGCTTGCGTGCAGACTCCAGCTCGGCATCGTGCAAGATGGTATTGAGGGTGACGAATATCTTGGCGTGGAAGTGATGCGCGAATTCAACAAGCGCGGCAATCTCTTCGATGGAGTTGCCCGCTTTTTCGCGTGCGCCAAATGCGGGGCCGCCGATGTACACCGCATCCGCGCCATGCAAGACGGCCTCGCGACCGACAGCGGTAGTCTTAGCCGGGGCGAGTAGTTCTAGGATGGGGTTCGGTTGTGGCATGCGGTGCAATTATACAGAGGCGCAAGAGGCATTCAGCCTCGAAGCGTGATGGATATCAATGTCGGTGCGGACACTTTGTCTTGGTGCAATCGCCGTAGATCTGCAACGAGTGATCGTGAATGGTGAAGTGAAGCTCGGCGGCGATCTTCTTTTGGCGTGATTCGATGGCGTTGTCGTAGAACTCTTCGACATGACCGCATTGCAAACACACGATATGGTCGTGGTGGGTGCCTTCATTCAATTCGAACACCGATTTGCCGCCTTCGAAATTATGACGGACCAATAAACCCGCCTGTTCAAACTGGGTCAGCACGCGATACACGGTCGCCAGTCCGACGTTTTCCCCGCCATCACGCAGCAATTGATAGACGTCTTCGGCGCTCATGTGGCGCTCTTGCCCATTCTTGAATATATCCAATATCTTGAGTCGAGGAAGGGTGGATTTCAGGCCGACGCTTTTCAGGTGTTCTGGTTGCATTTCGTTCATGTGAGAGCCCGTGGATGATTTTTTGCATCATGCCAAAAAGTACTTGCACACGCAAATGAGAATGATTATCGTTCGCAAAATTAAAAATTATAACTGGTGCGGGAAATACTTCCAGTATCGATCCGTGTAGCCCTAACTGAAGGAGATGGCTTTGAAAAAGGTAGTGCTGACAAATGTGTTCTTGGTTGGGCTGGTGCTGTCGCCCTTTTGTATCGCCGGCCCCGCAGATTATGTGTACACGCCGCACATCGAACGCGGTGAGTTGGAACTGGATATCAAGTATGGAACTGCCCCTGCGAATGCAGGAGTGCGCCCACAGGCCGCCAGCATCGGTCTGGGCTATGGGGTGACAGATTATTGGTTCACCGAGGGATACCTGAAGCAGAAGCACAATGCAGGAGGGGATAGCACTTATCTCGAATGGGAGAACCGCTTCATGTTGGTCGGCGGCGAAGCGGCTCCTTTCGATATCGGATGGGTGACTGAATTGGAGGCGCCGCTGACGAACGGCGCACCATGGGAATTGCGAGCAGGTCCGCTCCTTCAGGCTACAGTTGGGAGGTTGCAATTAAATGGGAATGCTATGTTTGAACGCGTCCTTGGTGGCGCGGATGGGGATAGCGTGGCGCAGGTGACGAACATCGGATACCAATGGCAAACGCGATTTAGGGCGGGTGGGACGTTCGATTTCGGCATCCAAGGTTTTGGCGAAATGGGTAAGTGGGATCAGTGGGGCAAGACAACTGAACAAAACCACCGTATGGGGCCTGCGGTGTTCGGTAAGTTGGCGTTAGGAGAGTATCAGGCGATCAAATACAACGCGGCGTGGTTAGCGGGAGTGACTGATGCGGCACCCAATACGACGCTTCGTATGCAGATCGAATATGAGTTTTGAGTGCGGCGTTGCTTGAAAGAAGAGAGGCCGACGCATTAGTTCGGACTCTGTCCTAATCCAGCGTATAAAGATTAGATCAAGCCCATCGTGACCAGTGCGATGAACGCGGCGAATAAGGCGAAGTGACTGATCCCTTCGATGGCGTTGGTCTCTCCGTCATGTAGGTTGTTCATCACCGTCATGAAGGTGAGTAGCAGTAAGCCAGCTTGCACAGGGGTGAGCGCCATGATGATGCGCTCATCATTGAACAGCGCGATGGCCTCGATCACGGGGAGGGTTAGTAGCACGGTAGCGAGCGATGCGCCGAGCGCGATGTTGACTGTGGTCTGCATGCGGTTCTGGTGTGCCGCTTTCAGTGCGGTCAATATCTCTGGGCTGGCGGAGATGAGGGCGACCAACACCGCAGGGATGGACTTGGGTAGGCTGCTGCCAGCGAGTCCGGCATCCAGCAAAACGGACAGCACTTCAGACAGCAAGCCGACCAGCACGATAGCAGCCAACATGATGCCGACGTGGAGTGCGCTCGGGTGATGGTTATCATCGTGAGCTTCTTCATCTGTCGCGCTCGAATATTCGAAGAAAGTGCGATGCTCCACGGTCTGCAAGCGTAAAAATCCTGCGTACATCATGGCCATGATGGAGATGGAGAAGATCGAGTAGATGTGCCATTTATCATCGGGCACAAAGTCGGGAACGAACATGCCGATGCCGATAGCGACCAGCAACATGGCGACAAAAGAATTGCCCGAGTCCACGTTGTACTTCGAACTGCCGTGCTTCAATCCACCCACGATGGCGGCCAATCCCAAGATGCCGTTGATGTCGAACATCACGGCGGCGAACACCGTGTCGCGCGCGAGGGTCGGGTTGGGATCACCCATCAGCAACACCACCAAGATAACCACTTCCACCGACACGGCGGCGAGCGTCAATATCAACGTGCCATAGGGTTCACCAAAGCGCACCGCCAACACTTCGGCATGGTGTGCAATACGGAAAGCGACACCAATGATCGCAGCCAAGATAACCAGCAATAATCCCCACAATGCGATGCCTCCGCGTTCGACTGCGCCATGTTCAAGCGCAAAGCCAAGCCCGAGGACGATGAGCGCGATAGCGATGGGTAGTTCTGATTTCAGGTATTTCATAAGGACTCCAAAATTAACCACGTCATTCCCGCGCAGGCGGAAATCCAGTGAAAAAACAATCTCACGCAAAGCGAGAGCAAAACCTAGCGCATTCCTAATTCCCCGCTAGATTCCCGCCTGCGCGGGAATGACGGACTTTACCGTGTTGATACGTGACGAAATGGTATTGCAAAGGTTGAGGCGTCTCTTGCGCGCGGATTTCGCGTGTAATCTCTGCCCATTCCGTTTTGTCAAACTCAGGGAAATGCGCATCACCTTCCACATCTTGCTGAATCTCGGTGATATAAAGCGTGTCTGCCAAGTTCAGCGATTGCGCATAGATGTCCGCGCCGCCGACAATGAAGATATGTTCATCTTCTGCACACAGCTTGATCGCATCCTGCAACGAATGTGCGACGAGGCAGCCTTCAATCTTAAGTTGTTTGTCGCGTGTCACCACCACCGTGGTGCGCCCTGGCAAAGCCTTGCCGATGGAGTCGAAAGTCTTACGCCCCATGATCATGTGATGTCCCATGGTCAGCGCCTTGAAGTGTTTCAGGTCTTCAGGGCAGCGCCAGGGTAGTGTGTTGTTGATGCCGATGGTGTGGTTGCGAGACATGGCAACAATAATTGAGACGCTCATATCGCAACGGGTGCCTTGATTGCAGGATGCGGTTCGTAACCTTCCAGCGTGAAGTCTTCGAACTTGAAGGCGAAGATGTCATGCACCTCAGGATTGATCCTCATCGTCGGCAGTGCGCGTGGCTCACGTGAGAGTTGTAGCGCGGTCTGTTCCATGTGGTTGGAATACAGGTGCGCATCGCCGAAGGTATGCACGAAGTCGCCCGCCTTCAATCCGCACACCTGCGCCATCATCATCGTCAGCAAAGCATACGAAGCAATGTTGAACGGCACGCCGAGGAAAATGTCCGCACTGCGTTGGTACAACTGGCAGGACAATTTTCCATCCGCTACGTAGAACTGGAAGAAAGCATGGCATGGTGCCAGCGCCATCTTGTCCAGCTCGCCTACGTTCCAAGCGGAGACGATGATGCGGCGCGAGTCAGGATTGTTCTTGATCTGCTCGACCGCGACCTTGAGCTGGTCGATCACGCGGCCATCGATGGTCTCCCACGAACGCCATTGCTTGCCGTACACCGGGCCAAGGTTGCCGTTCTCATCGGCCCATTCATCCCAGATGCTGACGCCGTTCTCTTTCAGATATTTCGTGTTGGTGCTGCCTTGCAAGAACCAGAGCAGTTCATGCACGATAGATTTCAAGTGGCATTTTTTAGTGGTGACCAGAGGGAATCCCTGCGCTAAATCGAAGCGCATCTGGTAACCAAAAACACTAGTTGTACCCGTGCCCGTGCGGTCGGATTTAAAAGTGCCGTGGTCGAGTACGTGTTGCATCAGGTCGAGGTAATTGCGCATGGTAAAGCCCGTATAATCGTTGCGTTTGATGACTTTTTCGAGGACGCAATGCTAGCACATTTGACCTTATCTCCCTCCCTGCCCGCAAGCTTGGCAACCACGCACCTGCTGGTGCTGTTGCCGAAATCAAAGGTGTTGTCCAAAGATATTCTCTACGGCGATTTGCTGGCTGCGACGCTCAAGCGCCGCGACATGAAAGTGGATGCGTTTGCGAAAACTTTCGTCACTGCAAATACGGCGAGTGGTGGCTTGGTGTCGTGGGCGATGTTGGACTTTGAAATTGAGCCCTTTGCATTGCAGACGCAAGTGCGCAAAGCAATGCAACCCTTGTTGGATGAGCAACCCAATACATTGAGCATCGTCGTGTCTGGTCCAAACGCACAGCGTGCGGCTGAGCTGGCTGTATATGGTGCATGGGTGAATGGCGCTTTGCTGCCCGTGAATAAAAAGAAGGATGAACGTAAGGCATTGGAGAAGATAGCGCTGTACGGTTGTAGTGACAAAAAAGCGCTTGATGCTGTGAAGGCCCAAGCCGCAGGCAACTTTCTGTGTCGCGAATTGACGGTGTTGCCGCCCAACGAATTAACGCCAGCCGCCTACCGTCAGCGCGTGAAAAAGTTGGCGCAAGACAATAAGTGGAAGCACGAAGCATTCGACATGAAGGCGCTACGCAAGATGGGAGCAGGCGCCTTTGTGGCAGTCGCACAAGGTAGTCATGATGAAGATGCAGCCATCGTCCATCTCGCGTACAAACACCCCAAAGCGAAACGGACCGTCGCATTGGTGGGTAAGGGCATCTGCTTCGACACGGGCGGCCACAATCTGAAACCATCGCGTTATATGTACAACATGCATACCGACATGAATGGTTCGGCGGTGGCGCTGGGTATTTTGTTGGCAGCCTCGCAACAAAAATTACCGATCAACATCGACTGCTGGTTAGCCATCGCGCAGAACCACATTGGGCCTCAAGCCTTCAAGCAAAACGACATAGTCACGGCGCTGAATGGCACGACCATCGAGATCGTCCATACCGATGCAGAGGGACGTATGGTACTGGCCGACACGCTCACGCTGGCATCGCGTGCCAAGCCAGATGTGTTGCTGGATTTTGCGACGCTCACAGGCAGCATGAAGTCTGCATTGGGTCATCGCTATGCGGGCGTACTGGGCAATCGTGCTGCGTTGTTGCAGCAGGCAGTGCAAGCAGGTCAGCAGGTGGGAGAGCGTCTATGCGCTTTCCCTCTTGATGCGGATTACGAAGCTGAGTTGGAATCCAAAGTCGCCGACATCAAACAATGTTCAGCAGAGGGGGAGGCCGATCACATCCTAGCCGCGCGATTCTTACTCCACTTCGTCGAATACGACACCCCCTGGCTGCATGTTGATTTATCCACTTGTCGTTGTCATGGGGGGTTGGGCGCAGTTAGAACGGAGGTTACTGGATTCGGTGTCTCATGGGGCTTGAAGATGCTTTATTTGCACTAGCCTGTGGCGAAAAAATATATAGCCTTTATTCTCATTGCTTTTGTTAGAACCGTTTTGTTACTATGGTCTTGCCGTTTGAAAAGGCAATTTTCGTAGTCCATTAACTCTCTAAAGGGGGAATCATATGAAA
>JAVHQF010000368.1:0-1285 GCA_036170995.1 Sideroxydans sp.
AACTTCAATCCCTCTTGTTCCAACTCGGCATCGGCAAAGCGTTGGATCTTCTCGGACAGGTATTTGTAAAAGATGAACCCAAGGATGTAATCCCTGAATTCATCCGCTCCCATCTTACCGCGTAGGGTGTTGGCGATATTCCAAAGCTGTTGCTGTAACTGACGACGCTGTTCTTCTGACATGGGCTATGGGTATATTTACTGGTGGCGCATGATAAAGCGAAACGCTGACTTAGGCACAGGCATTGGGGAGGGATGAGAAAATTAATGAATCCTCTCTACATATTCGCTCTAGGTAGTCCAGTCGCGATCAAGGTAATACTCAGACTGTCGGTCATCGACTCATCAAAAGTGGATGAAATCATTAGCAAAGCATCAGGTGTACTACTTGCAACATAGGACATAATTTCGTCGAGTTCAGATAACTTTAGGTCTGATGATGATTTGACATGAATGAGCACAGCCTGTGCCTTTGATAGCGTGTCATCGACCAGTTGTGCGCAGGCATGTAGCGCACGACTCCTTCCTGCTGCACTTGCCGTGCTAACCTTTACACGGCCATTGATTGCAAGCAAGGTCTGTAAATCAGCAAAGTCCAAATTAATTAAACCTGGCACGTTGATAGCCATAGCTAGACTACTGGCTGTTTGAATTAGCACACTGAGAAATTCGCCGGTTGGCGCGCTGATACAGCTGTGGTTTTGCAATGCAAGCGGATGGTGAACATCGTTGCTTGGGTGTTCGAGCACCAAAATCATTGAGATGCCCCATTTTTCTGTAATGTGGGCAAGTTGTGTGGCAATCGGATCGGTCGATGAAGCCGCAATGATTAGCAAATCCGCGTCATGCGCGAGTAATTTCAATGCCAGATTGGTGTTGTTTTCGCGACCATAGCTGATGCTTGTGGTCTGTTCATTTGGGTCAAAGATACAGCCCTCAATGCCGCTGATATTTTGACGGTTTAACTGCTCGATGGCTTGTTTCCCGCAGTCGCCGATACCGATGACTTTAATAATCGTTGTGGGTGAATGACGTGTTCCCAAGGTGATGCTTTTTAGTGCGCTAGCGGAGTGATTCATTGCGAAGTCCTCAAGAATGGTTGATATGTAACCAAGCCATTGTCATTGAGAGCCGCGACATTTCATGCCGCATAAAACACAAAAATTACTATTTTACGGTTTGATAACGCGCTTGCATATTGGTGATGGTCTCGGTCATCTGGCGGCGTAAGGCGACGGGATGCAGCACCTCCACATTGTCGCCAAAGCCCAAAAGCCACCATCCTA
>JAVHQF010000369.1:0-1278 GCA_036170995.1 Sideroxydans sp.
GCAAGGACTTCGTGTATCCCGATAGCTTTCAAGACAACATCAAGAACTATCTGGAGCTTACTGGACAAGTTGAAGGCGGTAAGAAGATCAGCAGCAACACAGATTCCAGCGGGCGGTTTCACACGGACTGGCTGAACATGATGTATCCGAGGCTAAAGTTGGCGAGAAATTTGTTGCGTGAAGATGGGGTGATCTTCATCAGCATTGATGATAGCGAGGTCAGTAATCTACGGAAAATCTGCGACGATGTATTTGGGGAGGAAAATTTTGTCAGCACCATAATATGGGAGAAAAGGTATAGCCCTCAAAATGCCGTCCAATGGTTCTCAGAAGCCCATGACTTTATTTTGGTTTACGCAGTAAATAAAGAAATGTGGCAACCAAATCTTTTGGAGCGCTCAGATGAAATGAACGCAAGATATAGGAATCTCGATAATGATCGTCGGGGTGATTGGAAACCCGCTGATGCTACCGCTCAAGCAGGTCATGGGACTGCATCACAGTTTTATGAATTAGTCACTCCAAATGGGCAGACATTCCAACCTCCCAATGGGCGCTGCTGGGTCTATACCAAAGACAGAATCGAAGAGATGATTGCTGACAATCGAGTCTGGTTCGGCAGCGATGGAAATGGTGCACCTGCCATCAAGCGATTTTTAACCGAAGTTAAACAGGGCGTTGCTTGCCAGACTATTTGGAAATATGAGGACGTTGGACACAATCAGGAGGGGAAAAAGGAGATTAAAGTGCTGTTTCCCGAGTCCGTTCCTTTTGATACGCCAAAACCGACGCGCCTAGTTGAGCGGATATTACAGATTGCAACCTCGCCAGCGGCTGACGATTTGGTGCTCGATTTCTTTGGTGGTAGCGGAACCACTGCGCACGCAACCTACTCGGAAAACGTCTCTGATGGAGGTAAACGAAGGTTTATTTTGGTTCAGCTTCCAGAACCGACAGAACAAAAAGAATACCCCTCCATCGCTGACATCACCAAAGAACGCCTGCGCCGTGCAGGTACAAAAGTTAAATCGGACAATCCGATGTTCGCTGGAGATACTGGTTTCCGCGTCTTTAAACTGGATAAGTCCAATATTCAGGCGTGGAATCCGGATCGGAACAATCTGGAAAAAACACTGCTCGACCACGAGGAACATATCCTGTCAGGCAGGACGGAGGCGGACATTCTGTACGAGCTGCTACTCAAGTTGGGGCTGGATCTGTGCGTGCCGATTGAAACCAGAATCATTGATCCGCAGATGAACGCAGATAAAATCAAAA
>JAVHQF010000370.1:0-6048 GCA_036170995.1 Sideroxydans sp.
AATTTGTCTTGGCCTAATTATTACACACCTTTCGCCAACGGCTGGAGCAATGCTTGGCGTTGTCATTTGACGGCTCAACGAAAGTTAGACAGCAAGGGCTTTCACCACTGCCGCAATCTTTTCTGCACACTGCTTAACCGAGATGTCATCCTCGCCCTCTACCATCACTCGCAACAACGGTTCTGTGCCAGATGGACGCAACAACACGCGACCTTTTCCATTCAGTATTTTTTCTGATTCCGCAACCGCCGCCTTTACTTCTTCACGTTCTAGCAACGCCGCAGCTTTACCAGACACGCAGACATTAATCAGTATCTGCGGGTACATCACCAAATCTTGTGTGGCTTGCGCTAGGCTTTGTTGATTCGAACGTAACGCTTCCAAAACTTGCAGCGCGGATACGATGCCATCTCCTGTGCTGTGTTTATCTAGGCAGATGATGTGCCCCGAGTTTTCGCCCCCCAGTTGCCAACCATTTTGCTGGAGTAATTCCATCACATAGCGGTCACCTACTTTGGCACGCGCGAATGGAATGCCTAGCTTATTCATGGCGTGTTCAAAGGCAAGATTAGTCATCAGCGTACCCACCATGCCACCATTCATCCGGCCTTGTGCCTGTCTGTGTTTAGCAATAACAAAAAGCAGTTGGTCACCGTCATAAAGTTGGCCTTGCGCGTCCGCCATGATGAGTCGATCTCCATCGCCATCCAAGGCCAGACCAATATCCGCTTGATACTCGACTACCGCCTTTTGTAAATTCTGTGGCTTGGTCGCGCCATAGCCGTCATTGATATTCTTGCCGTTTGGTTGTGCGCCGATGGTGACCACATCAGCACCGAGTTCGTGAAAGACATGACCCGCGATGTGATAGGTCGCACCATGTGCGCAGTCCACCACTATCTTCATGCCGCGCAGATCCATATCCGCAGGAAAAGTGCTTTTGCAAAATTCGATGTAACGTCCAACTGCATCGTCAATACGCTTGGCTTTGCCTAATGCATTAGAGGAATTAGTCTGCATCGGTTTATCCAACGCATCCTCAATAGCCGACTCAATAGCATCTGGTAGTTTTGTACCATTGCCAGAGAAGAATTTGATACCGTTATCTTCAAACGGATTGTGCGAAGCAGAGATAACAACTCCTGCTTGCAAACGCAATGCACGAGTCAGATAAGCCACTGCGGGTGTTGGAATCGGACCCGCCAGATAGACATCAATGCCTGCGGCGATAAATCCTGCTTCCAAAGCTGACTCCAGCATATAACCCGAGATGCGTGTATCTTTGCCAATCAATACGGCAGGGCGCTCCCCCTCTGTGCGTCCTTCGCTAGCCAACACCTTCCCCGCCGCATAGCCCAACTGCATCACGAATTGCGGCGTAATGGGATGCTCGCCCACACGTCCACGCACGCCATCCGTTCCAAAGTATTTTCTGCTCATCGTCATCCCTCTTTCACTGCTTGCAAAATCTTCAGTGCATCCACTGTCTCACACACATCGTGCACCCGCACAATGGCCGCGCCGCGCTGTACGGCAAGCATCGCGGCGGCAACGCTCGCCGCCACTCGATCCTCCACAGCACGTCCCGTAATCGCCCCCAACATGGATTTACGTGACACCCCTGCCAAAATGGGCACACCTAACAACTTCAATTTTTCCAAGTGCCGCAACAGCTCAAAATTATGCGCGACTGTCTTGCCGAAACCAAACCCTGGATCAACGACGATACGCTCATGCGCAATTCCCTTAGCCTCTAGCGCAATAATCCGCTGCTGCAAGAATGCAACCACCTCTGCCACCACATTCAGATAGTTTGGCCTATGCTGCATAGTCTCTGGATTGCCCTGCTTGTGCATCAAGCACAACCCAGCGTCGCTCGAAAGAATTGCCTCAATCGCCCCCACTGTCTGCAACGCATTCACATCATTCACCATACTCGCCCCCGCCACTAGGGCGGCTCGCATCACAGCAGGTTTGTAGGTGTCAATTGAGATAGGGCAAGCAATACCACTCAAGCCTTCAATTACTGGTAGTACTCTATCCAACTCTTGCTGCTCACTAATTTGCGCCGCGCCTGGGCGCGTAGATTCACCCCCAATATCGAGAATGTCAGCGCCATCTGCTAATAATTTATGAGCGTGTTCGATTGCGGCTTGAGTAGAAGCATGTTGCCCGCCATCGAAAAAGGAATCTGGCGTGACATTGACGATACCCATCACCAGGGGACGAGATAAATCAAATTGAAATTTGCCGCAATGGAACATAAGGAAACGGAGGCCGTAGCCTCCGTATGTAATCAAACGTTTTCAGCAGGTTGCTCGACCACAGGAGCCACTGGTGCATCGTTTTTGGGTGGCTCTGTCGCCTTGCCACTCTGACTAGGTTTGGGTTCTCTGGGCGGTTTACCAGACATGATGTCGTCAATCTGATCGGCATCTATCGTTTCCCACTCCAGCAAGGCTTTGGTCATCGCTTCCATCTTGTCACGATTGGATTCAATGAGCTTGCGCGCCAAAGCGTATTGCTCATCGAGGATGCGACGTATTTCGGCATCCACCTTTTGCATGGTAGTTTCAGAGATGTTCTTGTGCGTAGTAACCGAACGGCCTAGGAAAACCTCACCTTCGTTTTCCCCATACACCATCGTCCCCAAAGCTTCAGACATCCCCCACTGGGTGACCATCTTGCGCGCCATATCGGTTGCACGTTCGAAGTCGTTGGATGCGCCTGTAGTCATCTGCCCCATAAATATCTCTTCCGCAATACGACCACCAAACAACACCGCGATGGTAGAAAGAAGGCGCACCTTATCCATGCTGTATCGATCTTCCGAAGGCAACTGCATGGTCAATCCCAATGCACGACCGCGCGGGATGATGGTGACTTTATGCACGGGGTCGGTCTTTGGCATCAAACGCGCAACCAGAGCGTGACCCGATTCGTGATAAGCCGTATTACGACGTTCTTCTTCAGGCATTACCATCGAGCGGCGTTCTGCCCCCATGAATATCTTGTCTTTAGCCGCCTCAAAGTCATCCATTTCGACGAAGCGCTTGCCACGACGCGCAGCAAAAAGAGCAGCTTCGTTCACCAGATTGGCCAAGTCTGCACCAGACATACCGGGCGTACCCCGTGCCAATACGTTTGCATTCACATCTGGGGCACACGGAACTTTGCGCATATGCACCATCAAAATTTGCTCACGCCCACGAATATCTGGCAATGGCACGACCACTTGGCGGTCGAAGCGACCAGGACGCAACAAGGCCGCATCCAATACGTCAGGACGGTTAGTGGCGGCGATGACGATTACACCGCTCGCGCCTTCAAACCCATCCATCTCCACCAACAGGGCGTTCAGCGTTTGTTCACGCTCATCATTACCGCCCCCCAAACCCGCGCCACGCTGCCGCCCGACCGCGTCAATCTCGTCAATAAAAATGATGCAAGGCGCATGCTTCTTGGCTTGCTCGAACATGTCGCGCACACGTGCGGCACCCACGCCAACAAACATCTCGACGAAATCAGAACCCGAGATGGAGAAGAAGGGCACTTTCGCTTCGCCTGCGATCGCTTTTGCCAGCAAAGTTTTACCCGTACCTGGACTCCCCACCATCAACACGCCACGCGGGATACGCCCACCTAGATTTTGGAACTTGGTCGGATCGCGCAGAAAATCCACCAACTCGGAGACTTCTTCTTTAGCCTCATCGCAACCCGCCACATCGGCGAAGTTCACCCGTTCTTTGGCTTCATCCAACATACGCGCCTTGCTCTTGCCGAACGAGAATGCGCCCCCCTTACCACCGCCCTGCATCTGACGCATGAAGAATATCCATACGCCGATCAGCAGCAGCATGGGAAACCAAGAGATAAACACCTGACTGAGGAAACTTTGTTCTTCTTCAGGCTTGGCTTCGATCTTCACACCGTTTTTGAGCAAATCAGAGACCAGCCAGATGTCGCTAGGTGCGAATGTCGTGATGCGCTTGCCATCGGTCGACGTTGCTTTTAAGTTGCGGCCTTCGATGACTACCTTTTCAATATGCCCCGCACGCACCTCATCCAAGAATTGCGAATAATCCAATTGCACCTGCGCCGAAGATTGCTGACGCGCATTGAATTGATTGAATACAGTCATCAGCACCAAAGCGACGACCATCCATATTCCGATACTCTTGAATAGATTGTTCACACCAGCTCCTTACCAAGCGAAAAACGAAGTTGCATTAGACACTGTCCAAGCTTATTTCTCAAGCTTCCCCAGCCCAACGAGATATTGTTCACTACTACGGTCACGCGATGCTTTAGGCTTACGGGTAACCACTTTTTGAAAGTGGCTGCGGGCTAGCTTCAGATAATCCTCAAACCCGACACCTTGGAATATCTTCACCACGAACGAACCGCTGGGTGCGAGGTGTTTCGCAGCAAAATCTAAAGCCAACTCCGCCAGATACATCGCACGCGCTTGATCCATCGTACTCACCCCGCTGATATTGGGGGCCATATCCGACATTACAAGACCAATTTGACGACCATCGAGTATTTTTTCTAACTGCGCCAGCACCTCATCCTCACGGAAGTCACCTTGGATAAATTCCACGCGCGGCATGGGATTAATGGGCAACAGATCCAACGCAATAATGCGCCCGTGAGTACCTATTTTTTTGACGGCCACTTGGCACCAGCTGCCGGGTGCCGCCCCCAAATCCACCACCACCATACCCGGCTTGATAAGATGGTCACGCTCGTCTAACTCGATTAGCTTATAAGCGGCACGCGCGCGATAGCCATCCTTTTGCGCCATCTGCACATAAGGATCGTTCACATGCTCTTGCATCCATTGTTTGCTGGTTTTGGAAGCCTTCATCGTTTAGAATCCGCGCCTATTTTCAAGAAAGTCATCATGTTAAATCTGTCCGTATCCAAGCGCCTCGAACTCAAAGGTCGCGCCCATGCCCTCAAGCCCATCGTCATCATCGGCAATGCTGGTCTGACACCTTCCGTATTGGACGAGATCGAGCGCACCCTTAAAAGCCACGACTTGCTGAAGGTACGCGTGATGAATGACGATCGCGAAGTGCGCGCCACCCTGCTGACTGAAATTTGCGAAATACTAAATGCAGGGCCTGTACAACATATCGGCAAGATATTGGTGATCTATCGCCCTCTCGCTACTGCTATCGCCAAAGCACCCAAGAAACGTTCAGGCAAAGGACTCACCAAAAAGCAGTTGGGAAGTCACACTTAAACTTCTGGGAAGAGAGAAGAGCAAAGGGACACCCCGCCGCTCTTTGAACAAGGTTTTACCCTTCTCCCTTTACACTTCCCACTTCTCCGCCGTTAGATATACTGAACTTCGACGACTTCGTACTCACGCACCCCACCTGGGGCTTGCACTTCGGCTACATCGCCACTGGACTTACCGATGAGGGCTCGGGCAATCGGCGATTTAATTGATATTTTGCGCTTCTTGATGTCGGCCTCATCCTCACCCACGATTTGATAGGTCACCACATCGCCATTGTTCACATCTTCCAAAATCACGGTCGAACCAAACACACAGCGTCCATCTGCATTCAGCGTTTTAGGATCAATGATCTGCGCACTTCCCAGCTTGAATTCCAACTCAATGATGCGTCCTTCAATGAAGGATTGTTTTTCCTTAGCAGCTTCATATTCGGCGTTTTCTGACAAATCCCCTTGGGCGCGCGCTTCAGAAATGGCAGTGATAACAGCGGGTCGCTCCACCGTTTTTAGATTATGCAACTCTTTGCGCAATGTCTCTGCGCCGACAACTGTCAATGGAATCTTACTCATTGGGGACTTCCTTAATTGAATCGACGGTGCAAGGACTGCACGTCATAGACTTGCAACTCGGCCAAGTGATGCATACCAATACAGGCTGCGCGCGCACCCGACAAAGTCGTGTAATACGTCACGCGTCCTTGCAAGGCCGCATGGCGAATGGAGTATGAGTCACGCATTACGGAAGGTTTGCTATCAACCGTATTGACGATGAGATTCACCTCGCCGTTCTTGATCATG
>JAVHQF010000371.1:0-1275 GCA_036170995.1 Sideroxydans sp.
TTACCGAAATAATCGTGTCTATGCCCTTGATTTCGATCCTGAAGCCCTGCACACAAACAAGGTCGGGATAGGCCGCGCACAATACCGCCAGCGGTTTGGGCCTGGCACCCATGAGCACACTTGGTCAGCAGAGGGTTACGGGTATGCAGAGCCGATGCAAAATTTCGCCGACTTTGCCGGATTGTTTGATTATTTTTGTACCAAGACGTCGGTACAAGTGAAGGGTGGATTTAAGCGCCCGCCCAGCCAACAACTTTCATTGGGGTTGATATGAACTGCACAAACCTGCTTGAAAACCTGGGTTTTACCTGTGCCCCCCGAAACGGTGGCGCTTTGCGACTGTGGTCACCATTCACCTTTGATGATGGCGACCACCTGGGTCTTTTTCTGGAGCCCCTAGACGGCAATCAATGGCTCGTGACTGATCATGCCGACACCATGATGCACGTTAGCGCCATGGGCGCAAAGCTGACAAAGCCACGCCTTGACAGCATTCGCAACCGGTTTCCCGGTATTGAATTGACTGACGGTGGTGCGCTGCGCACCACAACCTCAGAGGCTGATTTGTCATTCAAGGTGACTTCTTTGTTAGGTACGGCAATGGCCATCAGTCACGCCATGCCCCGGTGGCTGCCAAAAATGAGCGAAGAGCGCTTTATTCAAGCAGTAGGCCGCGAGTTGCAATCCGTGGCAGGTGAACGTCTTCAACGTGGCGTAACAGTGCAAGGCGTTTCCGGCCATCAGCTTGAAATCCCCTTTGTGATCGACTTACCAAATACGGGTCGCCACTACATCCAACCCGTTGCCAGTGGGGATGACCATGTGGACTGGAACAACGTCTATCGGGCGGGTGGCAAAATGCTTGACCTTAAATCCGCAGGTGCCGACGATCATCAGCGAATTGTTGTGATTGAGGATATGCCTGACGATGCGGAGCTTGGCAAGGCCATCACTTTTCTGAGCGTGACAACTTCGGTGCTGCTGTTTAGCCACAGAAGCCAATGGCGTGAGCAATTCCGCCTGGCGGCATAAACATTCTGAATTGCCAATGTTCGGCAGCAGATTCGCTGGCGATTCAACCTCTGTTTTATTGGCCCGTTGCCGCCGCAGCAACATGGTCATGAAGTCATCCAGCAGTTCCCGGTGATCTTGCGTCAACGCTGAATATTTGCCCGACGTAATGGCCGGGTCAATTTCGGCGCTTTGTTCGCTTGCGATCGCATAAGTTGGCGTGCGGGCAGTCATTTCTGCCGATTCCATTCTGAAGTACCTCTG
>JAVHQF010000372.1:0-1272 GCA_036170995.1 Sideroxydans sp.
ATGGCTGCGCCCTGCAAGGGAGACGACGCAGCGGGCTCTGTGCCCGCAAGGAGGAGCAACACCCCCAGGCGCGTCGCCAGTGGCTCAATCGGGTGTGTAGCGATCTCACCCAGCGGATGATCTTGATCGAAGCTGAAATAGTCAATAGTCATAAGCACTTATTGAACAAAATGAGCGGTCAACTGAGGAATCTAGGTTGAACGGGCAGGAGGACTGGATTTACATTCACCTGGAGATTCAGGGCAGTGAGCAAAGCGAATTTGCCAAGCGCATGTTTGTCTATAACTACCGCATTTTTGACAAATACGACCGACCGGTGGCGAGCATGGCGGTGCTGGCCGATGACAGCCTAGACTGGAAGCCGCAAACCTATGGCTTTGACGTGCTGGGCTGCCAGCACACGCCATCACTGCTGCCACGCTGGCCGACGTTTTTGCCGGTCCACCACACACATCTCATTGACTAGGGGCGGGCATCGGCCGCACACCCGGCCTCAGGGCTGCAGCGGAAACAGCAGCGTGACCGTGGTGCCCTGACCTGGGACGCTGTCGATTGCCACACTGCCATGGTGCAAGGCCATGATCTCACTGACGATACGCATGCCCAGCCTGGTGCCGGGCACCTTGCCGGACATATCCGCACGATAAAAGCGCTCACCCACACGTTGACACTACGCGGCAGTCATGCCAATGCCCTGGTCACTGATGTGCAACGCCACGCTGCCGCTCTGGGGTTCAATGTGAATCCGCACCTGATCCGGATGATGAAAGAGGGTCGTCATTGCGAAGCTGTAGACCGTGGCAATCCATGCCTTCAAAAGACATGGATTGCTTCACGGCGTTCACAATGACGGGGAAAATTTGCAACCGTAAACGCAGTCTTTGACGTTAAAGACCGGTTAAGGCTTGGCGGTGCGACCCAGCGTGCTATCAATGAGACGCCCCAATTTTTCGGTAGCGCCTTCGATCGCCTGGTTCAGGTTGGCACCATGATGCTTGACCGCCAGCGGCTGATGGCCTTCCAGGCGCGCTTCCATCGTGCACTGGATGTTTTCAGCGGTGCTTTTTTTGCCCGCGCTCTCGTCGCTCAAATGCACCTCGACGCGAGTGATCTGGCCGCTAAAACGCGCCAGCGCTTCCTTAATGGTGGTCGTGGCCCAGTTGGCCATGGCGTCGGTACTGGTGATATGGTTGTCGGTACGAATCTGGACTTGCATGTTGTTCTCCTTGTAAAGTAAACGCTTCGGTTCAGTGGGATCATAACGACACCCTC
>JAVHQF010000373.1:0-6003 GCA_036170995.1 Sideroxydans sp.
CCAAGGACGGATGAATCATGCAAATCGAGATCTGGTCAGATGTGATCTGCCCTTGGTGTTACATCGGCAAGCGACGCTTCGAAGCAGCGCTTGCCGCTTTTCCGCATAAAGAAAAAGTGCACGTGGTCTGGCGTAGTTTCGAGCTCGATCCAAAATCACCATCACACTATTCCGAGACATTGATCGAGATGTTGTCGCACAAATATCAGGTCTCACTGCAAGAAGCCGAGAACATGAACACCCGCGTATCGTCTCTCGCCAAACAGGTCGGACTGGACTATCACTTGAGCGAGGCACGCCCCGGCAACACCTTCGATGCACATCGTCTGTTGCATCTCACCGCTTCCCTCCAAGCTGGAGATCAGGCGACAGAGCGCCTCATGCATGCATATTTTTCTGAAGCGCTTCCTGTTGGGGATCGAGCCGCGCTGGCTAATCTTGCACCAGAATTCGGCATCAGCACTAACGACGCGTTGGCGATGTTTGAAAGTGATGACTATGTAGATGCCGTTCGCGCGGACGAAGCACGAGCGACAGAATTGGGTATCTCCGGTGTGCCGTTCTTCGTCATTCATGGCAAGGTCTGCATCTCAGGCGCACAGCCCGTCGAGGTGTTCGCCGACGCACTGAACCAGTGCATCTAGCCGCGTTAGGATTTCTCAGCCCATCTTCAATCTCTGTCAACTTGCGTTACGTTTTCAGCAGGCATAGTCTCTACCCGCAGGAAGTCGGTTCCTCTCTTTTTCGCAATCAGTTAATCGGTATCAAACCATCATGAAAACTCAAATCGCTCCATTGTCTTCACAAGAAGTCATCCATATGCACGCCTATTGGCGCGCCTGTAACTACCTTGCCGCCGGCATGATCTATCTGCGCGACAACCCCTTACTCGAAAAGCCTCTGGCACCCGAGCACATCAAACATCGCTTGCTCGGCCACTGGGGCGCGAGCCCAGGTTTGGCTTTCACCTACATCCACATGAACCGCCTCATCAACAAATATGATCTAAGCGCGATCTTCATGGCAGGCCCTGGACATGGCGCACCCGGCGTATTGGGGCCGGTATATCTGGAAGGACGTTACAGCGAGGTGTATCCCAACAAGGGTGAGAACACCGAAGGCATGAAAGAGTTCTTCAAAGAATTCTCCTTCCCCGGTGGCATCGGTAGTCACTGCACACCCGAGACACCCGGCTCAATCCACGAAGGTGGCGAACTGGGTTACAGCGTGTCGCACGCATTCGGCGCAGCGTATGACAACCCCGACCTCATCGTCACCGTGATGGTGGGCGATGGTGAATCCGAGACCGCTCCTCTCGCCACCTCATGGCACTCCAATAAATTCTTGAATCCCATCCGTGATGGTGCGGTGTTGCCTGTGCTGCACTTGAACGGTTACAAGATCAACAACCCGACCCTCCTCGCGCGCATCTCGCACGAGGAGTTGGAGAACCTGTTCAAGGGTTATGGTTGGACGCCGTATTTCGTCGAAGGCAGCGACCCCGAAACCATGCACCAAGCCATGGCTGGGACGATGGAGGCGTGTGTGTTGGAGATACGCCGCATCCAACAAGAAGCGCGTAGCAGTGGCAAACCCACGCGCGCACGTTGGCCGATGATCGTGCTGCGTTCACCTAAAGGGTGGACTGGCCCGAAAGAAGTGGATGGCAAAAAGGTCGAAGGTTTCTGGCGCGCTCATCAAGTGCCCATCGGCGACGTGAAGACACCAGAACATTTTGCGAAACTGGAAGCGTGGTTGAAAAGCTACAAGGTGGAGGAGTTGTTCGACCAGAACGGCACCTTGTTGCCTGAGTTGAAAGCCTTGGCACCCAAGGGCGAGCTCCGCATGAGTGCGAACCCGCACGCCAACGGCGGCCTGTTGCGCAAAGCTCTGCACATGCCGGATTGCAAAGATTATGCCGTGGAAGTGAAAAAGCCTGGCACTACCGTGGCAGAGAACACACGCCCGCTCGGCAAGTTCTTGCGCGACATTATGCGCGACAACATGCACACCTTCCGCGTGTTCGGGCCCGACGAGAACAGTTCGAACAAACTCGACAACCTCTACGAGGTGAGCAAGAAGACGTGGATGGCCGATCTACTGCCAGAAGATGCGGGCGGCGGTGAACTATCGCCTGATGGTCGCGTGATGGAGATGTTGTCCGAGCACACGCTGGAAGGTTGGTTGGAAGGTTACCTACTCACCGGTCGTCATGGCTTCTTCTCCACCTACGAAGCCTTCGTGCACGTCATTGATTCCATGTTCAACCAACATGCGAAGTGGCTGGCGATGTCCAAGGCGGTCTCGTGGCGTGCTCCAGTGTCCTCGCTCAACCTGCTCATCACCTCCACCGTGTGGCGCCAAGACCACAACGGTTTCACCCATCAAGACCCTGGTTTCCTCGATCTGGTGGTGAACAAGAGTCCTGATGTGACACGTATCTATCTGCCGCCTGATGTGAACTGCCTGCTTTCAGTAGCTGACCATTGTTTGAAGAGTACAAACTACATCAACGTCATCGTGTGTGACAAACAGAAGCATCTGCAATTCTTAGACATGGATGCGGCCACCAAACATGTGAGCAAGGGCATCGGCATCTGGGATTGGGCGAGCAACGACCAAGGTAGTGAACCCGATGTGGTGATGGCCAGCGCGGGCGACGTCCCTACCAAGGAGGCATTGGCCGCAGTCGTGTTGCTACGTGAACACTTCCCTACCTTGAAAGTGCGTTTCATAAACGTGGTCGACCTCTACAAGCTCACCCCAGCGAGCGAACACCCGCACGGCCTGACTGACCGCGACTTCGACAGCCTGTTCACCTTGGACAAACCGGTGATGTTCAACTTCCACGGCTACCCTTGGCTCATCCACCGCCTCGCGTATCGCCGCAACAACCACAAGAATTTCCACGTACGCGGCTATAAAGAGAAAGGCAGCATCAACACGCCGTTAGAGTTGGCGATTCAGAACCAGATCGACCGCTTCAGCTTGGTCATCGACATCATCGACCGCATCCCTGCCCTGCATGTGGCGGGCGCACATGTGAAAGAGAAGATGCTCAACAAACAGATCGAATGCCGCAACTACGCGTATGCGCAGGGTATTGATTTGCCAGAAGTGGATAACTGGACGTGGCCATTCTAGGAATGGGGAGCTAGGATTGAGACATTCAGCCAAGCCCCTCAATCCAAGGTCCTAAATCCTAATAACTATTTTATGAAGACCATCCTCACCATCAACAGCGGATCTTCCTCCATTAAGGCCAGTCTGTTCGAGGCGAACGGCACGCGGCGTGATTTCCGCTATGGACACCTGCGCGACCACAGCAATGCCTACGATGAGCTGATGCATGAGTTGGGCGAACACACACCCGACCTCGTTGGGCATCGATTCGTACACGGCGGCGACATCACCGATGCGGCACGCGTGGTGGACGATGTAGAGCTGGCACGGCTGAAAAGCATCACGCACTTGGCACCTTTGCATCTACCGGGCAACTTGATGGGCTTGGAGCTTTGCCGCCAACGTTTCGGCGTGCCACAAATTGCCTGCTTCGACACCGCCTTCCATTCCACCATGCCAGTGTTCGCCAAGCGTCTGCCCATCCCTTCGTCTTATGGATTGCGGCGCTACGGCTTCCACGGTTTGAACTACGCACATGTCGCATCTCTACTGCCCGATCTGATCGGCAGCGCCGCAAATGGCAATGTGGTTGTGGCACATCTAGGTAGTGGCGCAAGTTTGTGTTTGATGCGCGAATTAAGATCGCAAGACACCACCATGGGTTACACCCCAGCGGGCGGTATCGTCATGGGTACGCGCAGCGGCGACCTCGACCCTGGTGTGATGTTAGAACTGGCGCAGCGCCACGACACCGACACCCTGCGCAACATCGTGTTCCACCAGATGGGCTTACTCGCGCTCTCTGAAGGGGAAAGCAGCGAGATGGAAGACTTGCTCGCGAGTAAAAGTGTTGAGGCACAGTTGGCCGTGGATTATTTCTGTAGGCAAGTGAGTGGCGCTATCGGCAACCTCGCTGCCAAAGCGGGCGGCATCGATGCATTGGTATTCACTGGTGGCATCGGCGAAAACAGCGCCATTATCCGCGACAAGATATGCAGCACACTCGCCTTCATGGGCATTAAACTCGATGTGGCGGCGAACAAAATAAATTCAACCTACGTCGAAGCAATCAGCTCCAAACCCATCTGCATTATCCATGCCGATGAAGAACATATGATCCAACAGCTATGCCTACATCTGTGAAGCTCATCCTATACGGCACTCCCAACTGCCACCTGTGCGAACAAGCGGAGGCGGTACTTCAAGCCAGCGGCATGGAAGCCGAACACATCGACATCGCGCAGAATGATGCCCTGCTTGAGAAGTATGGCGTGACTATCCCCGTGGTGAAGCGGGAAGATACGGGTGCGGAGTTGGGATGGCCGTTTGATGTGACGGCAGCGAGAATATTTATTTTGTGAAGCGCACCTGATGCAATGTCTGGTTGTAACTCGTTGCAGTCCGTGGTGATCGACCGCTATGGTTGTCGATTTTGCTTCAACGGTTACTCGTCAAATGGATTTACTATTTCCACTCCAGTTCCGCGAAAATCATCCACGTTGCGTGTTACGACGGTTAAATCGTGAATCAATGCAATTGCTGCTATCTGTTTATCAATAGGATGCTGAGGATGAGGTGACATTAACCGCCCCCACACTTGGGCGCACTCTTCATCAAAAGATAAAATCTTATCCGCGTAATCACCAACGATGATTTCAAGCCATTTCTCAAGCTTTTTGGTTTGCGGTATATCTCCGCGATGGCGGATGTTTTCTAAGCCGCGCCGAATTTCTCCGATTGTTTGAGCGGACACATAAATGTCGGCAGCATCCGTTTCTTTGAAGAACCTTCTCACGCCGGGATTAGCTTTTGTCCCCTTGCGCGCCTCACTAATGACGTTGGTGTCGACCAAGTACATACAGAATTCTATGTATTACGAAAATTGAAGTCGGCATCTTCACCAACGTTTGGCATGGACAATAAAACTTCGGCAACTGAACGACGCCTCGGGCGCTGCAGAACTGATTTTAGAATCTCACGATGTTCAGCTTCAGCACTTCTTCCATGAGATGCAGCCAGCTGTTTTAAAGCCAAGGCGACATCCTCTTCCACATTGCGAACAACCAGATTGGTAGCCATGATGGAAACTCCTTTTGTAATCATTGATAGCAATATACTTGAGGGGTGATTGCATTGCAATCTAAATTTGCTGGCGGATTGTAATGACAGGCTTGTACACAGCCCGCCCATGACGAACGTCAGCTATCTGGCTTCGAGTTTCTAACTCTGACTGTCGCTTGCTGGCCGTAAGCCCTCATTCCCACTTAAACACAAACGCCCCGATCACCAAGAAAACTGCACTGGTGAGCGAGAGAACCCAGACATCTGGCATCACCTGAGCTAAGGTCGCGCCTTCGTTCATGATGCTGCGGGTGGCGGAGATCATATGAGTCAGCGGGAATATCTGGGCGATGTTCTGCACCCAAGGCTGGGCGCCTTCCAAGGAGAACCACGCGCCCGACAGCAACATCATCGGCCACGTCACGATGTTCAACATCCCGCCCGCCAGCTCTTCGCTCGCAGTATGCGCGGCAACTAAAAGACCAATGGAAATGAGGCTCATCGCACCCAGTGTGGTGACGAGCAACAGCGTGCCATACGAACCCTGCATATTGAAGTCGATGAAGAGATCGCACCCCACATAGACGATGGTGGTGATGACGACGACTAACAACAGGCGCGAGATGAGTTGCGCGAAGAGGAATTGGAAGGCACCCAGCGGCGTGGCTTTGAGTCGTTTCAAGAATCCATTCTTGCGATAACGCACGATGACGAAGCCCACGCCAAACAGGCAGGCGAACATCATGTTCATGCCGAGGATGCCAGGCAGGAACCAATCCACGTAACGTATCTCCGCGCCTTCCACCGCTTGCCGCTCGA
>JAVHQF010000374.1:0-5995 GCA_036170995.1 Sideroxydans sp.
GGTGATTACAGTGCTTATAAAAGCAACCTTCCAGATGCGAACTATCTGAAACCAGAAGATGAGAAAGCGCAAAGATGAGCCTACTTCTCGACGCGATGAAGAAATCAGGGGACAAATCCCAAAGCACAGGATTGTCTGGGTTGTCCTTAGAAGAGGCCACGCCCACTGGATCACGAAGCACACCAGCGCCTGATACGAATACCTCCTCGGCTTCTCGCGCCGCAGGGCAAACTTTGTTCGCCGCCAAGAAGAAAAAAGAAGCACCTAAGTTTCGCTGGAAATTGGGCTTGGTGCCCACCACCTTCATCATCTGTTCGATCATCGGAAGTGGCTATGGCTATTACGTTTGGCGAGAACTGAATCCGCCTGTCCAACGTGTGGCAGAACGCCCAGCAACACCACCCGCTCCGACGCCCATCACAGCGCCAACACCTCCAACCTTGGTGGCGAATCTGCCACCCACAGTTGCCACTCCTCAACCTCCAGTCGCAGAGGCGGCACCTGTTGTGACGGCACCTACGGTAGAAAAACCTACCGCTCTGAATTACACGATCGCGAAACCTCGCACCAAAGTAGCATCCAAGCCCGCCGCCGCTAAGGTGCC
Source organism: Sideroxydans sp. (assembly GCA_036170995.1). Lineage (GTDB taxonomy): Bacteria > Pseudomonadota > Gammaproteobacteria > Burkholderiales > Gallionellaceae > Sideroxyarcus. The sequence continues at coordinate 605 of JAVHQF010000374.1, forward strand.
TGCTGGCATGTCCATCGAACGCCAGCAAGCGACTGACACGATCACCCCAGCATTGCAGGATGCATATCAAGCTTATCAGCGTGGCGACTATGCAAGCGCTTCACAAGGCTACAAGGATGTGTTGAAACAGGATGCGCGCAACCGCGATGCCTTGCTTGGCTTGGGTGCGATCGCTCAGCAGCAATCACAAGATCAAGCAGCTCAACATTATTATCGCCAAGTGTTATTGCTCGACCCACGTGACTCTGTCGCCCTCGGCGCGATGGCGGCCTACAGCGCGAACAACGGTGTCGATACCGAAAGTCAACTCAAGCAGATGCTGTCGGAACAACCTCGTTCGGCCTCGTTGAACTATGCCCTCGGCAATGTGTATGCAGATCAATCTCGTTGGCCTGATGCACAACAAGCGTACTTCAATGCACGCATGCTGGAACCCTCCAATGCCCAATTCACTTACAACTTGGCAGTGAGTCTAGATCATCTTGGGCAGAGCAAATTGGCAGCACAGTATTACCAACAAGCATTGCAGCTCGATCCCGCGAGCAATGCCGGATTCGACCATGCCCAAGCGCAACGGCGCCTGAATGAACTAAGCCCTTCTCACTAAGGACGACGATGGCAGTCCCGCAACAACAGATACAGCAGCCTATCGGACAACTGCTCATCGCTAAGGGTGTCATTAGCGAAGACCAGTTGCGCATCGCCACGCAGGAACAAGCCAAGTCGCCGCAGCCTTTGGGGCGTTTGTTAGTACGTCTTGGCTTCTTGTCAGAAGCGACCATCCGTGACGTACTCTCCGAAAACCTAGGCCAAGAAAGCGTCGATCTTGCCAGCGTGGTAGTGGACTCTGCCGCCGTCTCAATGATCCCCAAAGAGGTGGCACGTCGTTACCTATTAGTTCCGCTGTCTGTTGACCTCGTCAACAAGAACCTCACGCTGGCCATTGCAGACCCCGACAACATCATCGCCCTCGACCAAGTGCGTGCTTTGTTGCGTGACGAGTATCGCCTCATTACTCTGCTCGCTAGCGAATCGGACATTCTGCGCGCCATCGACCAGTATTACGGTTTCGAACTCTCAATCGACGGCATCTTGCACGAGATCGAACCAGGCGAACTCGAACACCAAGGTCTACAACAGGGCGTAAACGAATTCAGCCAGCCCGTCGTACGACTGATCGACGCGCTACTCACCGAAGCGGTGCAACAAAACGCTTCCGACATTCACTTCGAGCCAGAGAATAGTTTCCTTCGTATCCGCTATCGCGTGGACGGTGTGTTGCGTCAGGTACGCAGTCTGCATAAGAGCTTCTGGCCGGCAATGGTTGTACGTATGAAAGTGATGAGTGGCATGAACATCGCCGAGACGCGTGCACCACAAGATGGTCGCATCTCGTTGCGACTGTCTGGCCGCCCTATCGACTTCCGTGTCGCATCGCACCCAACAACCTATGGCGAAAATCTGGTACTGCGCATTCTGGATCGCCAAAAGGGCATCGTGCCGGTCAATCAGATCGGTCTTGATGATGCGGCGCTATCCACTCTGCTCTCCATCATCGCCAAGCCTGAAGGCATCGTACTGGTGACAGGTCCAACGGGTAGCGGTAAAACTACCACCTTGTATTCCGTTCTGAATCATGTGAACACCGAGTCGGTGAACATCATGACATTGGAAGACCCAGTGGAATACCCTATCCCGCTGATCCGCCAAAGCTCGGTGAACGAAGCCGCCAAGCTCGACTTCGCCAGCGGCATCCGCTCCTTGATGCGGCAAGACCCAGACATCATCCTCGTGGGTGAAATACGTGACCATCCGACAGCCGAGATGGCGTTCCGCGCTGCGATGACAGGCCACCAAGTCTATTCCACGCTGCACACCAACTCAGCTGTCGGCGCAATCCCGCGCTTGCTCGACATCGGCATCCTGCCCGACATCTTGGCAGGCAATATCATCGGCATCGTGGCACAGCGCTTGATCCGTGTCCTGTGTAAACATTGCAAATATCCCTACCAACCCGATACGGTAGAACGCAAGTTGCTCGGCCTAGTCCACAACGAAGAAGTGACGCTGTATCGCGCCGCAGGTTGCGAACATTGCCGCCATCAAGGCTATACAGGACGCCAAGCCATCATGGAAATACTCAAGATGGATTCGGACATTGACGATTTGGTTGCGCGTCGGGCGAGCATTCGCGACATCAAACAGACTGCGTTAGAAACTGGATTCCGCCCACTCGCGCAAGACGGCATACGGCGTATCTTGCAAGGCATCACCTCTGTGGCAGAAGTATCACGCGTGGTTGACTTAACCGATCGCCGCTAGCCCCTATGCCGCTCTACTCGTACAAGGCAATTGATGGTAACGGCAAGTCTGTTAAAGGCATGCAAGATGCGGCCAATTTGATTGACTTGGAGATGCGCCTAAAACGCGGCGGCATTGATCTCATCAGCGGTAAGGAAGAGGAAAGCAACGCGTCCTTTGGCGCAAGCAAAGTTAAACGCATTGACCTCATCACCTTCTTCTTCAACTTGGGTCAACTCAGCCGTGCTGGCGTACCACTCTTGGAATGTTTGGGTGACCTGCGCGATACGATGGAAGAAGCCAATTTCCGCGAGATCATCGCGAGCATGGTGGAATCCATCGAGAATGGTAAAAAGTTGTCACAAGCAATGGCGGAGAACCCCAACGCATTCGACAAGATCACCGTCAATTTGACTAAAGCGGGGGAAGACAGCGGGCGCTTGGTGGAAGTGTTCGAGCATCTGACTGAATCGTTGAAGTGGCAAGACGAGATGGCTTCGCAGACCAAGAACATGATGATCTATCCTCTGTTCGTGGGCACCATCGTACTGGCCATAACCTTCTTCCTGATGATTTATCTCGTACCGCAATTGGTCGGTTTCATCAAAGGCATGGGCGGGGAACTTCCAATCCAAACACGCATGTTGCTTGCCACTTCCAATTTCTTTGTAAATTTCTGGTATGTCATCCTGCTCGCGCCTCCTGTTTTGTTTGGTGCGTACAAGGGCGCGTTGATTGCCAACCCTAAATTGCAATACCACATCGATAATCTAAAATTAAACATCTGGCCCACTGGCCCCATCCTGCGTAAGATTATTTTGGCACGCTTCGCCAATACTTTCGCCATGATGTACAGTTCGGGCATCACCATTCTGGATTGCATCGCCAACTCGCGTGATCTGGTAGATAACCAAGTCATCGCAGAAAGCCTACAGAACGTCATGAAAGAGATCGAGGCGGGTAAAAACCTGACGCAAAGTTTCCAACAGACGGGCATCTTTCCGCCGCTGGTGGTTCGCATGCTCAAAGTTGGCGAAGCGACAGGACAACTCGACCAAGCGCTCCTCAACGTCAGCTACTTCTATGATCGCGACGTGAAAGATTCCATCAAGAAAGTACAAGTGATGATCGAACCTATGATGACCGTCATTCTTGGTGCATTGCTCGGCTGGGTGATGCTCTCCGTCCTGTCACCGATCTACGACATTATCGGCAAGGTGCAACTGTGATGTCTCGCACCCTCCTATTCCTCAGTGCAGACTCCTTTCAAGGCTTTGTTTGGAAGGGTTCTCACCTTGCAGTGGCTCGTAGCTTTTCCAATGATTCTGATGGCAGAGAACAGTTCTCTGAATTTATAGAGCGGTATCGCTACCCAGCGTATCTACTAGTTGACATCATTGAGGAAGACTTTCACCTCGAAACCATACCGCATCTAATCGGCTCTGCTCGTACCTCCCTGCTAGAACGCAAGTTCGAGCAGTACTATCGCAGCACTCCTTTTCATCAAGCCACGTTATTGAAACGTCAGGCAGATGGACGACGCGACGATGAGTTCCTACTCTCAGCGCTAACTAACCCCCAGCGTATCTCGCCGTGGATAGATGCCTTACATGCAAAAAAAATACCGTTAGCGGGTATCTTTTCTGTCCCTAACATCAGCACGCCATTGTTAAAGGACATCCCGTCTGAACACGTATTGCTGTTGACATGGGAAAAGAGCGCCGGACTGCGTCAGACCTATTTCAACAACAAGCGACTGCATTTTTCTCGACTAATCCCTATCAATCAGGGAAGTTCCTTCAGCGAATCTGTAGCGACTGAAACGCCGCGTACTCAACAATACCTGAAGAGTCTATCCCTGCCCCCACCTGGTGAGACGCTGGAGGTTCACCTGATCTGTCACGCTAATGACATGGCGGAGTTGCAGGCTAAGCTGGCAGGGGAAAGTGACTTAGCTTTCTATTACATTGATATACAAGAGTTCGCCAAACGACACAAATGCAAGCATGAGTTCACTGATTCGGATGCGACACCATTGTTGTTAGCACTACTAGCTACCAAGCCGCCTACGGCCCACTATGCAAGTTCAGAACACACTCACTATCACTTGTTGTGGCAACTAAATCGCATCTTCACCGGTCTCGCCATTGTGACACTGCTTGCCGGTTCGATATGGAGCGGACTTTCTTTCATGCAGGGTAAAGAATTCTCAGGAGAAACAGAACCTATCAAGGCCCAAACTGAGCGCATTCAGCAACAGACACAACAGATATTGGGTAGCTTCGGCAACACCACAGTACCCGCTGCAGACATGAAGACCGCTGTATTGCTGGCTCGAAATCTGAACCAATATTCACACCCTCCAAAAGAACTGCTCTTTGAATTGAGTGCCGTGATGGATAGTTTCCCGCGCATCACCTTGCGCAATCTGTCTTGGCAAGCGAGTCCTGCCGATGCCGCACCATCACCCTACCCAGCACAGGTCATTTCATTCGAAGGCGAACTCACCGACTTTGGCAGCGACCACCGCAAATCATTAGACTACCTTGCGCGCTTTCAGCAAGCCTTGACCCAGCATGGCTATACTGTCAGTGTAGAGACCATGCCATTGGACATCAGCTCCAAAGGCAGCATCAGCGGCGACGCCAGCGTCAGCGACGGCAAACATGCTCAATTCAAATTGAAGATCATATGGAGGCATCCATCATGAGTTTTTCAGTTTCAGACATCAGTGAGATAAAGTGGAGCTTGGGGGCTTTCGTTCTCAGCATCCTAGTCGTGGCTGGACTTTCCGTGTTCAGCGAAGACTACCGACATAGCGCACTCCAAGCTAAACAAGCTGCGCAAGAACAACTCAACAAAGCACGGGAACAAGTCGCGACAGCTCAGAATGACTTTGAAAACATGGCGACCTACAAACTCGAATACGAGGCGCTAGAGACTCAAAAAGTCATCGGTAACGAACAACGCTTGGATTGGATCGAGGGGCTAGAAAAGATTCGCAAGCAAGGCGTCGTTCTTGATTTCAAATACTCCGTCGGGCCGCAGCAAAGTTACACGCCCAACCCACCGCTTGATGCCGGCAACTTC
>JAVHQF010000375.1:0-1262 GCA_036170995.1 Sideroxydans sp.
TTGCCGGTGGCGTGACCATGGTGCTGATGGATCGCCACTTTGACACCCACTTCTTCAATGCCGCAGGCGGCGGTGACCCGGTGTTGTGGCAACACATTTTCTGGTTCATGGGACATCCTGAGGTGTATGTGTTGTTGCTGCCGATTGCTGGTGCGCTGCCGCACGTGTTTTCTGCGTTCGCACGCAAACCGATTTATGGTTACAAGGCGCAGGTGTATTCCTTCTGGTCAATCGCTGGTCTGGGGTTGGTGGTCTGGGCGCACCACATGTTCACCAGCGGTATGTCGCTGGGGAGTCAGATTTATTTCATGTACATCACCATGGCGATCTCGTTCCCGTTGGCCGTGCTGTTCTTTTGCTGGATTGCCACCATCTGGAAGGGCTCCATGAGTTTTGAGACCCCGATGTTGTTTGCGCTGGGTTCCATGGTGTTGTTTGGCTGGGGTGGTGTCACCGGTTTGGCTTTGTCGGATGCCGCTGCAGACCCGCAGTACCACGGTGCTTATTTCATGATCGCTCACTTTCACTATGCCTTCTATCCCACGGCGGTGATGGGTGCCATGGCGGCGATTTATTACTGGCTACCTAAATGGACTGGGCACATGCTCAATGAAACGTTGGGTAAGTGGCATTTTTGGGTCACGATCGTTGGCTTTAATTTGACCTTTATTCCACAGTTTTTTGTCGGCTTGGCTGGTATGCCGCGCCGCATTCCTGACTACCCGCTGATGTTTGCTGAGTGGAACATGATCTCTAGTATTGGTGCTTTCATTTTGGGTGCGGCTCACCTGATCTTTGTCTATAACGTTTATCGAAACATCAAGACCGGTGAAAAGGCCGCTGATAAAGCTTGGGAGGGTGCTGAGGGTCTGGAATGGACAGTGCCTTCGCCTGCTCCCTACCACACGTTCGAGAAGCCCCCTGTCATCAACTGATCACAGACTGGAATTGTGACCATGAAATTGTTTGAGTCCAATGTGCCGGTCATGGATACCGCAGAATGGGAAAAACGCAAGCGCAGCAACAAGCGCTTGGGTTATATTTTTGGTGCGATTGTGTTGGCGATATTTCTGGGTTCCATATGGAAATACCGCCCGTTTTGATGGGAGCCCCGGCCTTTGATCGCCAGCGCAGCAATGTGCGGCTGGGGGTCAAGCTCGGGTTTGTGGCCTTGTTTTTTGTCGGTTTTGGTTTTGCCATGGTGCCTTTTTACGACTTGATCTGTCGCATCACCGGTCTCAATGGCAAGACCAATGCCGTCG
>JAVHQF010000376.1:0-5969 GCA_036170995.1 Sideroxydans sp.
TCCAGCTCAATCCGATGAAATGCTATTCATAATTGGGTACTATGCATAATGGCATCTACCGGATGGACAAAAATCCCGCTTTACTGCTCTCAGACCATCCGCTAAAAAAGTATAGCTGACTGTCACCATATAAGGAACGGCACACCACAATTTGACTACCAAATTATTTGTGTAGCTGATCTTTGACTCTTGCCAAGATTTGCATTACTCGTGCGCGCGAATCAGGCAAACGATCAAGACGAGGCGAAAATGAGAGATTTTGAATTTTTCTCAGAACAGCCCTCGGCTTCATACGCTCCCATGTTTCAAAGCGTAAAGTTGCCTCTATAGATTTTATCGCAGCTAGGCACTCTTGATCCCGCATCACCCAGTCAACACAAGGCCTGCGTTTCATCACCGACCTGATTCGTGGCGACGTTTTTACTGGCAACTTGCTTTTGAGCCATTCCTTGTCATGACGTAACAGCCAGCTATATCCTGATTTTTTAGTTTGACGCAACTCTACTTTCGTCATATTTGGACTACTTTTAATCAGCAATTCAAATTTTTCGCGCTCTGCTTTTCGAATCTGCTCGTGTCGTGCTGCGCGCCACAATTCATGTAACTTTGGTTGATCATTACAGACTCGGTCAATAGTTGCTTGCGACAAGGAAAATGTTCTTGCGATTTGCTGAAATGACTCCCCAGATTGGATTGATCGGATAACCTCCGCGCGAATTTCATGTGTAACCACATGGGGACGTCTAGTAATTTCCAACAATCCAAGCTTGCCTAACCATCGAAGAGCAGTATTCACATCAATTCCAAGCTCTTTAGACAAAGCAGTTACTGACCCATCTCCATTCTTGTGGCGTCGCGCTAACTCAATTACGACTGTTTCGTTTTCACATATCGAATGCGATTCCTCTGTATCTGTCTCTTCCTGAAATATAAGAGGTAATTCCATCTGGTACTCACAAGCATATACCGAAATGAATTTGTCCCAGCCTCCAAATAGAGCCTCTATAAGCAATAAATGACATACTGTATGGAAAGGTGCCCTTGGCTTCCTGACAAGTCTAAGCATCCCTTCAACATGACGCTCATCAATAATTCGATTGTAAGGATCAAGGCCCGCTATCATGTGGTATTGGTCGCGTATCCACTTTGTAAACTCCCCAGCCCTGACTCGCCCAGTTTTTGTTAACAAGCCTTGTTGCTTGAGTCCATGCAGGTAAGTGGCAAGCAGTACCTGCGAGGAATATCCTCCTGGAAGTACATTATTAAGCGCAGCAGCGGACAGAATTGACAGCCGCTGCAACACAGGTTGTTGCATATCTGAAATGACTGGTGTCCCGGCAGAAACCAATTCCAAGTCATCAGGCAGAAAAAGGATTGAACGCCCACAGCCATTAATCCTGACGTCAGACTGAAAAACAGGATATCCATGGTCCGCACACATGAATACGCCGGGAAGTTGATGTTGCCGATGCCAATATGCGAAACCGTGTGCGTCTTTGTCATCGCGAATGCAATATTCACACGCACACAATGGCATGCTCGCACCAGAGGGACCAGCGGGCAAACCAAGAATAAACTTGAGCGGTTCGACCGTATCGCCTAGCATCAACGCAAGCGCCTCCGCCTGCACTTCTGGCGGACGAAATCGCAAGAAGAAAGGCAAGACAGTGGCATTTAGCGCGACCTCATCTGGACGACCGTAAGCTGACTCAGTACGATTACAGAACTCATCAAGGTGAGATGGAAAATCGTGTCGAAGCCCCGCCCCGGGACTTCCAAACAATGATTGGCTAATTTGCTCACCACGACTTGATCCTCCCCAACGGTGCGCAATCGCCACAAGTGAGTAAATTGTCATGTCACTCTGCAAAATTGGAAGCATTTCAGCCCGCCTGCTTTTTCGCTTCCGCCCGAGCAGCTTCCAAGCCAGTCAAATGGATATTGGCCATTCCCTGTTTGCGCAAGTCTTCTGGCGAAAGAGAACTCGAAAGCGCTTCACGTTTCAATTGCTGATTCTTTTTCCTGGTTTTCTCGCTCTCATATTTTTCCTTCTCAGTTTTATGTTTGCGGGGTGGCTTCTTTGTATTATTCGTAGAATCGGATGGATTCTGCTCTCCTTGTATCTCACCCTGATCAGCTTCTTTCTTAGGGAGAGTTATGCCCCAGTGACGTGCATAAAAATGGGTGTCGATATCCGGATAAGTCATCAGCAACTCTGGCTTACGGTAATTAAAACCATCCGCTAACGGACGGAGTTTGTCAAAATCAGTCGAGTCATATATTTTCTTGATATCTTCTGGGCCAATCGACTCTTTACCGGATAAAAGTTTGTCTCTCTGGGCAAAACACCACAGCATCAGAGCCAACCTGGCAATTCCGCCACTACACCTGCGCAACATTTTCGAACACCCATCAGGATCGCGAATTGAATCTCGCAGCACGTAATAACCCATCACCCCATCAGAAACTGCACTCCACTCATCATCCGCATCTGGCAGATTTGTTGACCCTATGGGTGCAAAGATTTCAGTTGGCGTAAGGTGAAGTCGGCTCAAATCTTGGCTGTAAGTCACCCATTCGAAAGCCCTTTCATTTCCAATCATCGCTAAGGGAATGCCTGAATTCATAAGCTCCATAAGGAACATTTGCATGAGTTCAGCCTGCCCTGACTTAATCAGGTTACGAAGCTGTCCTTCGTCTACAAACAGAATCCCAGCGTAATGAGCGATGAGTCTGCCAACGGTGGCCACAGCCAGCCTATCAACAGTACGATAACGCTTAGGCAAATCAATGGCATAAGTTGTGCCTAACAAACCATCTATCTGGAGCAGAATGCGCGTTAAGAAACCACTGCGCGTACCATCATGCGACATGTTCAGTTCGAGATAGACAATCTGCTGCAACTCAACCCAACCTGCAGCTTCGTCTTTACTACGTAAAAACACCTGCGGCATAAGACTACAAAATCGCTGAACAGTTACGCTCTTTCCCGTGCCAGTAGGCCCTTTTGCAACGTGAATCGACATCCCCCTGGTTGGCGCTTGTGGAAGAGAGTTTTCTCTGAACACTGCATTGATCTGTGACCAATAAAGGCGCTTGGCCTCAGGAAGCACTGGATTTCTGGCACGAAGCCCCATTTCCAACATACCCCACCACGTCATCGCAGCTCTAACGGATTGCATTGTTGGTTCAAGTGGCACTTTCTCACCAACCAAAAGAGAATCTCGCTCCACCATACTCAGGCTCTCAAGATCAATTCCAGCCAGCGGATCGAAGGCAAGTTTTCCCAGAATATCGGCAATGTCTGAAAAGCAAGGGAGACCAACCAGAAGCGGGTTGTGCAACGAATACCATGATGAATTTCGATCAGCATCCACGTTTATTCCTTTCCTGGCGGCGATTTAAAACTGCCTGTTGCAACATAGAAATGGGCACAGGTGCGTTATTCTTATCAACTGAATTTCCTTTTCCATTTGACATGGAGTTCTCTTTGGCTGGCTCAGAATCTTGTTTATTCTCCTGTGGTGCATAGTTTGTAGTTGGCTGAACCGGCGGTATATCATCACCTCCCTCCCCAGTAGCATCTTCAATCGGAGGCCTCTGGATAGGCATACCATATTGATAAGTGTATTTTTCCCTCTCCCTGTTTTCTTTTTTGTTGCGATGAATGGCTGATTTGGAAGGTGGCTTTTCAACTGCCTTTAGGGCATCGTCATATGCATCATTTGCTTCTTGCTTCGTTTTCTCCTGCCCCTCCTCCATTTCACTCAGCGACATTTCTTTAGAATTTCTTGCATTGAACAGATGAACCGCATCGCCTTTCATAAGGTTTACGATGTCTGGCATCGAGCATTCAAACGGCAGGTCTTCGTCCTTCGTTTTCATAGACAATAGAATTAGCTCGCCATTAACTGGTTCCCGATAGTAAAGTTCGGTCGGTTGGTAAGGATCTTGACGAAAGTCATCATCAAAGGATTCTGCCGAAACGCCTGCGCGCCCCACCTTCGCTTTCATAAATTTCTCCATCATCAATGGATGTTTGCTAACATATTGAATAGGTTCAATGAATTCACGCTTATTCCCAGTGTCCGAACGTAGCAACTTCACCCCGTGTTGTGTAAAAACACCACGGACGTGCGGCATTAACTGTATTCTCGCTTCGGCATTGCTTATAAGACTCACAGCAAGCTTGCCTTGATTTATTTTCATGCGTGTGAGATTAAGTCGGTTCAGCGTTAATCCCTTGTCAAGAATCTCCCTGCGCATCTCCAATGTTGGTGAAATATCTAGAGCCATTGTGTTATATGTGTGAATGGCTCGAGCAGTTTCGCGAATCGCTTCAATAATCGTCATGCGGGCAAGAATGTCGGCACGTTCTTCTCCACGCTCATGTCGTTGCCCATGAGTGGTTCCAGGCAGATTATGGTCAACCATCCTATGCAGAGCGTGGTGGCTTGTTTCGGAGGGCGAATTCAAATCAGAACGAGCGACACCAACGAATTTCAGACCTGTTCCAATTTGATCAAGTGCCTCAATCACCCCCTCGCATCGAGCGTCAGTATTGTCTGCAAGGACACTCGAGTATCTGATTTGAAGCCAATCATCAGGATTTATTTTGTCTAAGCGAAGCCATTTCAGCCATTCAGTCTTATCAGTTAGAGAGTGAAGAAATGCCAACAACACTGTTTCAGTACTTGGCGCATCCAGTCCCAAGTAAAATCCTGATATATATCCATACATTCCTTCAACCACAAGAATCCGATGAGCGGGACCAATGCGTTCAAGACGATTTTCCACCCTGAGGAACTCAAGGTCTGGCGAGGTCGAGTCTGTGGAACCTCGCTGACCAATTGCGACCACATCGTCCGATGATGAACCAAACAGCACTCGATCGATTCGATTTAAATTAAATTTGGTGATCTGTTTTTTCCAACTATCATGACCAGGTGACCTTTCGTCTCCCCACCGTTCAAATTGCGGACGGCTTGGACGTTGAGAGATAGGGCGAATAATTTTTTTAATCTCGCCATCGTCGCCCGTAACCGAATCAGAATAGAATTCCCGCCACATTCTGCGCAATGCTTTAGCACACGTAGTTCCACGGATATAATAATTTCGCCAGGCGAACCCGCATCTGTCTTTATCTTCTTCGCCCATCACGAAGCCTTCTTGCCCCTCAATATGGGCGGCAGTCGGAGCATTTTTTCTCCCCAGCTTCTTCTTCTGAATTCGGGATTTACCGCGCCCACCTTTTTCCCCGGAAAATGGTATCAGTGCGCCAGGAACGCTCCCGCCGGCCCAATATTGAGACAGTAACTCGCCCAACATTTTCTTTGTTCTGGCGATGGATCGTTCTGAATTTCCAATCCTATTTGCCAGTTCAGAGATTCGTTCTGAACGAATCTGTGGATCGAACAGTAAGTTGTAAGTCTCTGGATATAACCTATTGCCGCTGGAATCTCTAATTAGGAGATTTATGAGCTTCTCACGCTCCTCCAAATCTTTGCGCGGATTTGAAACTTCCTGCCCCCGACGCCGATATTTCTTGTCTAGCTCTTCTTTTGTTGCGGAGGCATCAGCACGTGGACTTACACCATTCGGATTAATCGTCAGACAGCACTTCACCAGCTCATCCATCACTTTTGACAACGCCATAATCTTTGGCCCCACAAAATAAATTCGCTTTTTTGATCTGCGAGGATTCACCGGAATAAGGACGATACGGTTTGATTCTTCCTGGACATAAAGTACCCGGCATACTTCACTGAGGCATGCAGATTCTATTTTTGGCTCGATGATCTCCCCTGCAACGGGCAGTCGACTTAGGGATGACATCACTGACAACCTCCTTGAATGCTGGCACGAAGAACCTCTTGCAGCTTCCTGCCGCCAGGTCGAGGCGGCATTGAGGTTTTTACGTATGCGTCCGGCCATCCCACCTAGTCAGACGATTCGATTTATGCAGCTGG
>JAVHQF010000377.1:0-1259 GCA_036170995.1 Sideroxydans sp.
GGAGAAAGATACCACAAGCCAATCACGAGTTGAGCAGTTAAGGTCGTCGCTCCCACCCCAAACACCCCCATTTTAAGGCAAGCTGCGGCGGGTGCCCAGTTGTGACGAACAAACTGGATTCCAGCTTGCGCGGGAATGACAGTACCACTAAGCGATCATGCCAGCCGCTACGGTGTTGTTCGTCGCCTCGTCGATGACGATGAAGCTACCTGTCGCGCGGTCTGTGGCGTAGCTATCGAACACCAGTGGTTGCTGTATCTTAAGGGATACACGCACGATGTCGTTCATGTTCACCGTTGGGTTGGCGTGTTTCTCCAAGGTGTTCACATCCACGCGGTAGTCTATGCTAGAGAACAAGCACTTCGCCGTGCGGGTGGTGTGCTTGACCAAGTATTTGCGATGCTTGTCCAGTGCCGCTTCGGACAACCAGCACAACATCGCGTCGAACGCTTTTTCCACTTTCGGCGGATGGGCGGATGATTTGACGAACATATCACCACGTGAAATATCAATCTCATCCATCAGCGTCAGGGTCACTGATTGTGGCGCAAATGCCGTCAGCAGACCGCCATCATAGGTGGATATTTCTTTGATCGTAGTAGTGCGCCCAGAAGGCAGAACGGTAATCTCATCGCCCACTGAAATCTCTCCCGCTTCAATACGCCCAGCAAATCCTCGGAAATCGTGGAACTCATCTGTCTGCGGACGGCACACCCATTGCACAGGAAAGCGGAAGTCGCTGGTGTTCACGTCGTGGTCGATCTCGACCTTCTCCAACAATTCGAGCAGTGCTGGGCCTGTGTACCAAGCCAGATTCTCACCACGATCAACGACCATATCGCCGACCAGTGCTGACATCGGGATGCAGGTCACATCATGCAGATTAAGTTGCGCGGCGAACGCCTTGTACTCGGCGACGATCTCGTCGAAGCGCGCTTGCGAATAATCCACCATGTCCATCTTGTTCACGGACAACACGATGTGCGGCACGCCGACCAGACTAGCGAGATAGGTGTGGCGACGCGTCTGCGTCAACACGCCTTTGCGTGCATCGATGAGGATGACGACGAGATTAGCAGTCGATGCGGCAGTCACCATGTTGCGCGTGTACTGTTCATGGCCTGGCGTGTCACCGATGATGAACTTGCGTTTGGGCGTGGCGAAGTAACGATAGGCCACGTCAATGGTGATGCCCTGCTCACGTTCGGCTTGCAGGCCATCCGTCAACAAAGACAGATCGACCGCCGCCATGCCGCGCT
>JAVHQF010000378.1:0-1253 GCA_036170995.1 Sideroxydans sp.
AATAATTACCCTGGAATAAGAAACTTTAAAAACCGTGGTCTGACCCCTATTACGATTTTACGATTCCGCCAAACACCGTCTTTTCCGGTGGTGTCTCATTTTGAAAGCTGATTGCTATATTGTTGAGTTGATGGCAGAATTCACTGGTTTCGCAAGCAACATGGGGGTGGTGATGGATGGATGGCCGTGTAAATTGCGGGAGCTTGATTCTGGTGAATGGTGTTACCTAATTGACGCCAAAGTGTTCCATAACGACAGCCCCTCTCCCGAAGATGCCCCTTGCGATGGAAATCTTGGAATGCTATGCAAAGACCTTCAGGAGCGTGCAGCGCGCGGAGACTCTACACTTATCGCTCAGTTTTTTGGGTTAGTTGTTCCTGGCACAATACTTGCTCGTCATATATTTAAGGGCCTTGAACGACCATTGCTTGCAGACGGTGATGACCATGCAGATAAGTGCAAATTTGTCTATACCCGTAAGCCAGCATATGACTATATTTGGATCGGCGAGAAAGAGGGCAAAATGCGCTCGCAAGATGTGCCTATTGGATGTGTTTTTGCTGTATACGTAACACCTAATGTGAAACACAAAGATCAATTTCCAGAGATTTCTGGATGGATTGATCACTGGGCTTGGCTTGAAGAAGACAGTGGCTTGCCAGAAGCAACAGACGGATGGATAGATCGGTATGATATGAAGGTATGGACGAGGGAACAGCAATGAAAGAAGAATGGAATACTATCGATGCGTTTATGGCTGATAACCTAACGCAGTTTCAGCCATACGCATACTACGATAAGCACATGGACTGCATTCGGGTAAAAATACTGAATTGTAGTGTCACAGAAACACGCATGAGCAAGATGTTTACTCTACTCAAGAGTAATGGCGATAGCGCCCTTGCCGGTAGTCACGTTGGTTTCACTATAAAGGGTGTAGCGCATCTATTTGCAAGTCTTGGGCTTTCCTTGAATGGCGTACATAATGTCGCAAACATCTTGAATGAAATTGTAAAAAAAATGCCTCATAGCGTCGTCAAGAAGGTTGCCGAAGAGTTTGTCCCCGTCGTGAAGAGAAAAAATCTCACTGTGGATTTTGACGGCCAACTAGAACGTAAAGCTGCCTAGGCGGCATCGTTTGCTCATGTCGTTAAACTTAGATGGGTCGCTTTAAGCGGCCCGGGAGTGTCAGGATTTTTGTGTTTGAGGCGGGTTGAGACGTTCCCACATCAGGTTCGCCTGAATTCATTTTA
>JAVHQF010000379.1:0-5912 GCA_036170995.1 Sideroxydans sp.
ATGGAAACCAGAACATCGCGTGTGGGGTGCGTTTCGTTCAACTTAACGTCACAATCATCATTCAGAATCTCACCCTACCAATTATTTCTCCTTAACAAGAAATATTCCCCGCTTCTTCCACGAAATCCATCCATCATGCCTAGCAGCATCATACGAAAATTCATGCGGCGCTGCGCAAAGAAAACCAGCGCAATCAGCGTCTTGACAACCGCACGCAGCACATCCTGAATGATCCAGGGGAAGGGGGTGTAATCGCGCCGGTAAAGCAGGATACGATTCCTCATGATGTAGTATTGCCGCAGTGGATTATCATGTTGATAAATCGTCCAGGAATACCCGAAAAAATGAAACCGCCTCACCCGGTTGCCGATCTGGTGCCACATTTCAGCATCGCACACGCCATGAAGCAAAAGTTTCTCCTGTCTGGCGCGGAAACACCAATCCATATCCACATTGTCAATGAACAACCCCTCATCCAGCATGCCGACTTTCTCATAAACCGCGACAGGCGCCAGCATACCCGATGACACCAGAAAATCCGCTGGAACGTAACGACCACTGACGCAGCGGCTTTCTTTTATACTTAATCCAGTGAAGGTCACAAAGGAAGATGCCTTGCCATCGCGCCAGTCGACCAGCCTGGGGCCGACAGCCGCTACAGGCACACCGTTCCTGTCAAGCGTCATCCAGGCATCGAGCAGCTTCTCCACCATGCAGGGAGCAGGTTTGCTATCCTGGTCAAACAGGATGACAAAAGGATAACCGTGCCGTCTTGCCCAGATAATTCCCCAGTTCTGCGCAGCGGCCACGCCTGCATTATGCCCCATATCCAGAACAGCGTAAGGCAGCGTGCCACTTTCCAGGATTTCAGGCTGCACGATTGTTCCGGCAGCACCATTATTCACTACCACCAGCCCACCAACCTGGGGCAGCACGGCCTGCAGCAAGCTCACGAAAGAGGCCGGGGCAGGCTGATAGGCAACCACCACCGCACATACTTTTATCGTATCAGCGCTCATGGCGCAACTGGCGGGGAATAAGACATCTCCTGCTGTGCCTCAGCAGGAGAACGCCGGTACACCCTGCGCCGGATTTGCGGCTTAAACACTAGGGGGAAATTGAAATCCCAGGTCGTGCTGTAGAGGGACAGATTCGGGTTGAAATAAAAATCGCCAGCGTTCAGCAAGGCCTGCCATTTATCGAGGTATAGCGCCGTATCTTCCGGGTGGGTGTCTTCCGCGCTCGTTCCTCGCGTGTAGGATTCATGATGCACCAGCTCGGCATAGGGGCAGAACACCACGCGGTACCCCTGCTGGCCGACCTTCAGACAAAGGTCCACATCTCCAAACCCCACGGCGATCCTCTCATCGAACCCGCGCACCTCGTCAAACACCTTTTTTCTGATCAGGAGACAGGCGGCAGTCACCGCCGACACCTCATGATTGATGACCAACCCGCCCAGACAGCCGGGCTCCAGCCGGTCATCCGGCAGCAGGAGGAACTTGCCATAATGCTCGGCTCGCCCGAAAGCGCCCACGCACACCCCGGCATGCTGGATCGTCTTGCGGTCAGGATAGAAAAGCTTGGCGCCCACGATGCCAACCGAGGGTTTTTGCGCCAACTCCATCATCCGCTCCAGCCAGCCCGGCTTGATCGCCTCAATATCATTGTTGCAGAAAAGATAATGGGAATATTCCCGTTCCAGCCTGGAAACCGCCCAGTTATTGATGGCGGAAAAATTGAAAGCGCCCTCATAACGCAGCACGCGCAGCCGGGATTTCAGGGTCTCGAAATACGCCAGCGAAGCCGGATCATCCGAAGCATGGTCGATGAGCACGATATCAAAGGCCACCTCGCACACCGTGCGCTCGATGCTTTCTACGCACTGACGCACCAGTTCCCCGTGATTTTGGGTCGGGATAATGATCGCGACCCTTGCCCGAGGATCCAGCGGATAGCGAATATCGAAAAAATTGAAGCCGGGGCCATCCGTAACCTGTCCTGACTCATGGCAGCGTTCCAGATGGCGTGTCAGCACGCCTTTCGAGACTTCCATCACCTGCTGCATTTTCTGATGGCCGGTGGAATTCCCGTGGATTCTCCAGCGATAGAGAATCTCCGGAATATGCACAATGCAGCCCGCTTTCTCGCTGGCGCGCAGAATCAGGTCATAGTCCTGCGATATGCCCAAGGATTCGTCGAACCCGCCTATTTCCCTCAGCAGCCGGGCCCTGAACCCCACCAGATGGACAATATAGGGATGGGAGCGGAGCAGCTCCGGCGAAAAAGCCGGCCGGAAAACATAGTCCAACACCGTCGAGCCATCCCCCGAAATCAGCACCTCGTCCGAATATGCCATATCGGGGTCATCCGCCCGCACGCATTCAGCCACACGGAACAGCGCCTGCTCCTCGAGAATATCGTCGTGATCCAGCAACATCACAAATTCGCCGCCGGCAAGGCTCAACGCCCTGTTTGAGGCATGGGAGACGCCCCGGTTTTCCTCGCCAAGGAACAGCTTGATGCGGCCATCCCTGGCTGCGTATTTTTGCAGCATTTTTTTCACGTGCGGCTGCGGCGAACCATCATCCGCGATACACAGCTCCCAATGAGGGTAGAGCTGCCCCAGCACTGAATCGAGGGTTTCCCTGAGCATTCTCTCCGGCGTGTCATAGGTCGGCATCAGAATGGAAATCAGCGGGGGGTCGGGCATCTCGGCGACGCGCGCGAGAATACCCGCCTTCACATCCCGGTCGATGGCATGGCGGTATCGCACCCAGGCCTCCTGCCGCGACCCTGTCATGGGCAAGCGGAGCAGCGCCTGCTTGAGCGCCAATAACCCGCTTGAGCGCCAAATCCCGAATAGTTGCCGCAATGTGGCCGGAGCATTCTTCGGCTCATGAAACAGCGGCGAGAGACAACGCGCCAGGATTTTCAGTTTTCTGACCCGTAAACCGACCCAGCGCACCGGGCTGGACAAGCGCCAACTGGTTGATGCATATATTTCAACAAGCTGCGCATCACGGGAATGGATGGCCTCCTGCAACAAGTTCTTCTCCTGCGATTGAGTCTCCAACTGCGCTTCCAATCCCCGCAATTCAAGCTCTATTCGAGTTTGCTGCTGTTTCCCATGCTGCAAAACCTCCTCATGTACCCGCTGCTTCAAATGCAGTTTTTCCATTTCTTTCCACATACTGGACAGCAGCAACTGCTGGGACAAAACAAGCTGATCCCTTAGACTACGGAAAATATCCTCCCTCTCCTGAAAATGCTGCCGCAAGGGATACCTTGCATAACCGGCTGAAGGCAAAGGCAACAGCCGATGGTATTCGGTCACCATTTCAGCAGGGGTTTTGGGTTTCAACGCCAGCAGATTGGAGCGCACCCGGAGAATCGAGTCCCGGTTATTATTGAGCCAGCGCAGCTTCGCCTTCAATATCGCGGCATCCGGTTCCGTCAGGAAGCCCGTGATATTCTGCTCGATCCGGTCGGCGAAACCGCCAACATTCGTTGCCAGAACCGGAATGCCCAGTTGCATCAGCTCGCTCAAGGTATAGCTGAAGGTTTCCGGCCAGATGCTCAATAACAGGCCAATATCCGGGGCAATATCCGCCACCAGTCCGGGCAACTCATTTACCTCATAGCGGGAAACGATATGCACGTTTTCCCTGCCCCTGAAATACTCACCCAGCTCACCGCACCCCAGTAAAAAAAAATCGGCGAATGAAACAATCTCATCAATGACAGCCAGCAACAAAGCAAAACCCTTGCTTGCTGAAAGTTGGCCAAGCACCAGCACCCGCAATCTCGCATGGGTTGCATGTTTACCGGGCAAGGAAGGACGCAAATCGGATGCATGTCCATGTGCAATAATCTCGAACCGCATTTTCCCGAACCGGGGTTCGAGCCGAACAAGGTTATCCCTGACAGAAGGCGTTGGCACAACGATGCTCACATTTCCGGTCGATAGCAGGGCAAGAAACCTTTCCCGAACCAGAAGACGAGCCTCTCCGGAGAAATCCGGGAAAAAATCATGGATCGGGTTATTCCTTGCGCAATCCGCAAGACGCCCGGCATCGCAGTAACTGCATATCCCCTGATAGTAGAGATTGATCGCTGGGCAATAGGGAAAGTAGTCATGGCCGATAAAAAGAGTAGGTTTGCCCGTTCCCAGGACATCCAGCGAATGTCCAATCAACGACGATACCAGGATTGCATCAACGCAATATTCATGAATAATTTCTTCGAGAACCTGCTGATATTCCAGATGTGAAGCCGTTGTCGCACAAATCGGCAAGGGGAATTTCCATATCCGCAAAGGCATGCTATCAAGCACGTCGGAGTACAGGGCAAGGCCCTCACCATAATTTTTTCCCTTGCTATGTGGCCTCAGAATCAAATTAATTCGTTCGCCATCAGCCGAGCAATAATCCCGGACCCACTGCTCGACGCCCCCCCCCTGATTGTGCAGGACATGCAACTGCACCGGCCTGTCATCAAGGCCGGGCTGATTCCTGAAATCCACGCCGCCAAGAAATGCCTCGTTCACAGCCACCTTGGTCGGTTCGGGAAAATAATTCCCCCCTGACTGGCCGGCCCGCCGTTTCGATTCTGCTACCGCAAGAACATCGTGCACATAAAGGCTATCCGTAACCACATGCAGATATCCCTGCTCAGCCAGCACCCGTGCCCAGACACTTCTATCCGAGCCGCCATCGCCCTGGCGCGAGAGCGACTGGAGTGCAGCTTGAGTGATATGGAAACAACGCTCAAAAAAGGCCGGAACACCAAAATAACGTTTGCTCGAAAGGGAAAAAAGTAACCTGTCGATCCTCGGCATATCTTCCGCCACGACATGCCCCGCCACGGCAGGCTCAAACAGGGCGAATCCGGGCGCGGTCGCGCATAGGGGGGAAACCGTGCCGATACTAGGATAGTCATCCGCAACTCTGGCAAGCCGGGCATCCCAGGCAAAAGGAACGGACACGCCCGGATCGACGACAAAAACACCGCTTCCATCGGCAGGCAGGCACATGGCCATTGCCCTGATGGGATCATCCTCCACCATGAAATCGAGGGAAACGGGGCGCAAACTATCCGCAATTGCCACGCCCCGCACCCCGATATCGCCCGTTTCGCTGATGATTAGAACAATCCTCGCGCACAGCACGCTGTTACGCGCAAGCGAATCAATCGTGCTCCCGATGGCCGACAGGGAGGCGCCTCCCGAAAAAACACAAACGATATCGCGAGCGTGCGCTTGTAGAGTCATTGGAAATATTTCATGGATTTTGAAATCGCATAACACAATTTACCCCAGGCAGACATCTTTCTGGCCCGGTAAGCTGCAAGTTCCCTGTCAACCGCCGCCCGTAGCTCCTTTATGGGGTCGGCGGCAACAAAGCGCCGAATCAAATCTTCATAGCCAGGATGAAGCCGATATAGCACTTCGAGCGCGGTTGCAACACGGGCATCCTTTTCAGACATGAAGCTCACGCCACCGGCATGGTAAACGAAGGTATCCGCGCACAACAGATTGAGCCACCCCTGCTGGCTTGCCCGCATGCTGAAATCGTTTTCCTCGCCGTAACCCCTGCCGAAATTCCCGGCATCGAACAGCCCTACCTGATCCAGACAGGCCCGCCGGATATACATGCAGAAACCGACCGCGGTCGGTATCTCCACGCTTTTACAATGATTCGCGCGCCGGAATATCTCATCCAGATCGCTCAGTTCAACCCCCTCAGGCAACGCGTTCTCGGCGCAAAATTCAGGATAACTGCAAATGGTGGCATTATTCGAGAATGGGGTCACCGTGCCGACCCTCGCGGCGCTATAGGCACAACCATGAAGCCTGTCCAACCAATCGTTGGCCACTTCGGTATCGCTGTTGAGTAGAACCACATCGCGAT
>JAVHQF010000380.1:0-1247 GCA_036170995.1 Sideroxydans sp.
CAAGTAGCCGACAAAATCATTGATCATGAAATGCTGTTCCGTGAGCCTGAATATCAGGACATGCTGAGCAAGAAGAAAGAATTCGAGTTGAAACACAGCGACGAAGAAGTGACTTCGATCGTCGAGTGGACCAAGACCGAAGACTACAAGCAAAAGAACTTTGCCCGCGACTCACTCACGGTGAACCCGGCCAAGGCCTGCCAGCCGCTGGGGGCGGTGTTTGCCGCCAACGGCTTTGCCAAAACGCTGAGTTTTGTGCATGGCAGCCAGGGCTGTGTGTCTTATTACCGCTCGCATTTCACGCGTCATTTCAAGGAGCCCACCTCTTGCGTTTCGTCAAGCATGACCGAAGATGCTGCGGTGTTTGGTGGCCTGAACAATATGGTTGATGGCCTGTCCAATGCCTACAGTCTGTACAAGCCCGACATGATTGCGGTGTCCACCACCTGCATGGCCGAGGTGATTGGGGACGACATTGATGCCTTCATCAAGACCGCCAAGCAAAAAGGCAGTGTTCCGGAAGACTTTGACGTGCCGTTTGCCCACACGCCCGCTTTTGTGGGCAGTCACATCACCGGCTACGACAACGCGCTGCTGGGGGTGTTGCGCCATTTCTGGGACGGCAAGGCCAAAACTACCGAACCCCTGGTGCGCGTGCCCAACGACAGCATCAACTTCATTGGTGGTTTTGACGGCTTTGTGGTGGGCAACATGCGCGAAATTCGCCGCATCTTTGACTTGTTTGGGGTGGCAGTCAACATTATTTGTGACCCGTCTGAAAGCTGGAACACACCCACCGATGGCGAGTTCCGCATGTACGCCGGTGGCACCACCAAAGAAGAGGTGGCGGCTGGCTTGCATGCCAAAGCGACCATCATTTTCCAGGAATTCAGTTGCGAAAAGACCGCCAAATTCATTGCCGAGCATGGCCAGGAAGTGGTGCTCATGAACGCGCCGATGGGCGTGGCCGGTACCGACAAGTTTCTGATGGAAATCTCGCGCCTGACCGGTAAGCCCATCCCCGCAGCGCTGGAAAAAGAACGTGGCGAACTGGTGGATGCCATGGCCGACAGCCAGGCCCATTTGCACGGCAAGCGCTTTGCCCTGTATGGCGACCCGGACCAAATGCTGGGCTACGCGGCTTTTTTGATGGAATTGGGCGCTGAGCCGGCTCACGTGCTGTCCACCAATGGCGGCAAAGAGTGGGAAGTCAGGGTGCAAGCCCTGTTCGATTCGAACCCCTACGG
>JAVHQF010000381.1:0-1246 GCA_036170995.1 Sideroxydans sp.
TACCACGAGTACACCGTCAAGACACCGGGTATCAGTCATCGCGGTGCACGCCGTATCGTGTGCGGTGAAGTCCCTGAGTGTTACTACACTGCAGACCATTACAAGTCGTTCAAACGTATCGTGGAGGCACGCTGATGGATGATCTTTGCTATCTGCTGAAAGACGCGAAGGGGGCGGGGGTGTACCGCCTCAACTGCACATTGGACGCGTTGCATGATTCCGTGCAACGCGCAGGTTTTTCTTTGTTCGAGGTGGACATCGCCACGGCGCATGGCAAAGGTGAAGTGTTGGCCGAGATGGCACGTGCCATCCAAGCACCCGATTGGTTTGGGCACAACTGGGACGCGCTGGCCGATGCGTTAGGCGATCTGTCATGGAATGAAGCGTCTGGCTATGTCTTATTGTTGCGCGGAGAGCATCCTGGAGAGGACATCTTGGATGACATACTCAATGCCACGGTCGAATTCTGGCGCCTCCAAGGCAAACCGTTCTGGGTCTTCTTCGCCTGATGAAACCAGCGAAACAACCACTCTCCGTTCTGGTTGTCATTCACACCGCTGATCTTGATGTCCTTCTGCTGGAACGAGCAGACCACCCAGGTTACTGGCAATCTGTCACGGGGAGCCGCGAGAGCGACGAGTCCCTGCGTGAGACTGCCATTCGCGAAGTCGCTGAAGAAACGGGGTTGGATGCATCGCGTCATAGCCTGACGGACTGGCAACAACAGAACGTGTATGAAATCTATCCGCACTGGCGGCATCGCTATCCCGAGGGAGTTACACAAAATACCGAGCACGTGTTTGGAATGCTACTGCCTCGTCCAATGCCCATTCAGCTCGCGCCACGCGAACATCTGAATTTCCAATGGTTGCCTTACCAAGAAGCAGCGGATAAAGTCTTTTCGCCAAGCAATCGCGAGGCGATATTGCAACTGCCAGAAAGAAGCCAGCATGTCTGAGAACATCATCACCATCGACTACGATCACCCTGACACAGCGCAGACCAGTTGCAGCACAGTACACGCATGGGCGAAGCGTCCGCGCGAACCCGAGGCGGGTGAGAAGGCAGAACTGATCGCGCGCATCAAACGTATGCTGAAAGAGCAAGATGCGGTGTTGGTGTCGCATTATTACGTGCATCCCGACCTGCAAGACCTCGCCGAAGCCACGGGGGGCATCGTCTCGGATTCTCTCGATATGGCCAACTTCGGTCATCGTCATCCAGCCCAGACCATCGTCGTCGCGGG
>JAVHQF010000382.1:0-19407 GCA_036170995.1 Sideroxydans sp.
TCGCACCCTGTGCACTCGGAAGCGATGATGGTGTGCATCTGCTTGGCTGCACCCGCGATGGCATCGACGGGGCAAGCCTGGATGCACAGCGTGCAGCCGATGCAAGTTTGTTCGTCGATGAAAGCGACTGCTTTGACTTTTGGCTTTGCATCACCGCCAAAGGGTTTGTATTCCACGCCAAGCAAGTCGGCCAGTTTATGTATTCCATCATCACCGCCTGGCGGGCACAGATTGATGTTGGCCTCGCCTTTGGCGATGGCTTCAGCGTAAGGTTTGCAGCCTGGATAGCCACATTGACCACACTGCGTCTGCGGCAAGACCGCGTCGATCTTCTCAACCAGAGGATTACCTTCGATCTTGAAGCGGATCGCGGAGTAGCCCAAGACGACACCCAACAAGGCCGCGAGGGCGATCATCACCCACAATGCGGTAATCATTTCACCAAGCCCGTGAAACCCATAAACGCCAAGCTCATCAGACCTGCAGTGACCATGGCGATGGCCGTTCCTTTGAAAATGAAAGGAACATCTGCACCTTCCAGACGTTCACGGATGCCGGCGAATAACACCATCACCAAGGTGAAACCGACTGCACCGCCGAAGCCAAACAACAAAGATTCCATGAAATCATGGTTGGCTTGCACGTTGAGTAAGGGGATGCCCAATACAGCACAGTTGGTGGTGATTAGAGGGAGGTAGATACCCAATACTTGATACAACTCGGGGCTGGTCTTCTTGATTACCATCTCGGTGAATTGCACGATGCCAGCAATGGCTACGATGAAGGAGAGCGTGGTGAGATAAGCTAGATCTGGGCCAAGCAAATAATGACTGATGAGGTAACTTGCGCCTGATGCCAATGTGAGCACGAACGTGGTCGCAGCGCCCATCCCCAAAGAAGTCTCCAGTTTTCTGGAAACACCCATGAATGGACACAGGCCAAGAATCTTGACCATGACGATGTTGTTCACGAACACCGTGCCAACGAGAATCAATAGGTATTCAGACATTCAAAAACTTGCCGATAGAGGCTGAAATAGGCGCGAATTATGCGCTTAATTGGGGCTTGCTTCAACCATGGCAGGATTATAAGGATATAACCTGAAAGGCCAATTCTAGGCCGATGGAATAGGTTTAGAATCAGCCAAATAAAGGGGGAATGGGTGACACCGAACCAGATCAACATATTGGCCAAGCTCAAGCTTAGTGGTCGCCTGCCTACGCCCAAAGGGGTGGCGCTGGAGGTCATCAATCTGACGCAGCGGGAGGACGCTTCCAACCAAGCTATCGTTCGGCTCATCAGTGCTGATCCCGCCTTGAGCGTACGTGTCATCAAAGCAGCCAATGTCTTGTTGGCAAATTCCTCGCGGCCTATTATCACCATCTCGGATGCGGTCACTGTCTTGGGCGGGCGTGCACTGCGGCAACTCGTTTTAGGGATTGCCCTCATCGTTGATTATCGTCATGGCCCATGCAAGCAATTCAATTACCCGCATTTTTGGGCGCAGTCCTTACTAACGGGCATTTACGTTCGACACTTGGCGGAACTTTCGCGTTTGGCTGCGGCGGAGGAAATTTTTGTAATTGGATTGTTGGGTGGGATAGGGCAGTTGGCGATGGCTACGGTCTATCCCGACGAGTTCGGCAATATGCTGTCAACTTCCGAGCGTCACTCCTTGGATGAGTTATATCGCAAAGAGTGCGTGCAGTTTGGCTTTGAACAGGCAGAGCTGAGTGCGGCTATCCTAGCGGATATGAATTTCCCGCCCATCTTCCAGACGGTGATTCATGACTTTCCCCAACCAGAATCCAGTAACGTCATGGAAGGTTCGCGCGAATGGCAATTGATGAACATGTTGCACCTAGCCGCTTTGATGACGGAGGTGAGTCTGAGCAGCCCAGCACAACGCAAGCCGCTGGGGCGTAAGTTGAAGTTGGATGCCGCACGGCTCGCGATTGAAGAGGGGGCGTTGGTTTCCGTGGCAGAAGCGTGCGCACGTGAATGGAAAGAATGGACGACCCTGCTGAACATGGGCGCCAGCCATCTACCTTCCTTTGCGGAACTTCTAAATAGCCTTGATGACGAGTCTGAACAATCTCAACTTGCGCAATGGCCACTGGCAAACCATGAATACAAGATGCGCGTGTTGGTGGTGGAGGATGATCGGTCGATGCGCGCTTTGTTGGAAAAAATGTTGACGGCGGCAGGTCATCAAGTCTTCAGCGCCAGCCAAGGCCTTGAGGCGCTCAGTGTGATTGAGAAAGAGCACCCCCAACTGATCGTCACAGATTGGCTTATGCCACAGATGGATGGGATTTCGCTGTGTCGTGAGCTACGCAGCAAACCTGAGAATCGAAGTGTCTATGTAATTATCGTCACGATGCAGGAATCGGCAGATAAATTGGTGGAGGCATTCGAAGCGGGGGCAGATGATTATCTGCTCAAGCCACTAACGCCCAAGATATTCTTTGCGCGATTGCGCGCAGCGCAACGGGTGGTGCAGTTACAGGCAGAGCTGGCATTTGACCGCGAACAATTAGTGCGTTTCTCGACAGAATTGTCCGCCGCCAACGAGCGCTTACAGGCGCAGGCATTATCGGATGCGCTGACGGGGCTACCCAATCGCCGATTTGCCATGGAGCGCTTGGAACAAGAGTGGGCACTGACAAAACGCGGAGATAGAACGCTCTCATGTTTGATGGTGGATGTGGATTTTTTCAAATCCATCAACGACCGTTTTGGTCATCAGGTAGGCGACGATGCCTTGAGGCTGGTTTCCGACACATTAAGGCGGGCAGCACGCACGCAAGATGTGGTGTGTCGCTTCGGGGGAGAGGAATTTCTAGTGATCTGTCCAGATACCGATGCGCAAGCCGCCGTGCAATGTGCCGAGCGATTGCGTACCAATGTGGCGGCGCAAGTGTTGCGTTTGCAAGAGGGGGGCGCAGAAAAGATGACGGTGAGTATTGGTGTGGCAGAAAAAACCCAATCTATAACTACGCTGGAAGACCTGTTGATTCGTGCAGACAGCAATCTGTATGCGGCAAAGAATGCAGGTCGCAACCGAATTGTTTTCACCCCTTAGCTTTTACGCCCCAATCTGATTGCTTCCGCAGCTTCCATCACGAGGGATTGACCACGGTAAATCAGTCCGCTGTATATCTGCACCAAAGATGCACCCGCCTGCATCTTCTCTAAAGCATCCGTTCCGCTGGTGATGCCACCCACACCAATGATGGGGAGTGCCCCGCCCAGCTCAGTAGAGAGTGCGCGAATCAAGGTAGTCGATTTTTCTTTCACAGGCGCACCACTTAACCCGCCTATCTCATTGCCATGAACCAGTCCTTCTACACCTTCGCGCGATAGGGTGGTATTGGTGGCGATAACACCGTCAATGCGATGCTTTATGAGTAGCGCTGCAATCTGTTTGATCTGTTCTGCATCCAAGTCGGGTGCAATCTTCAACGTCAATGGAACATGCCTGCCATGCTGTTGTGCCAGCTTTCCATGTTCTAACTTGAGTTGCAAGAGCAGGGCATCTAACTCATTTTCGCCCTGTAATTGGCGCAGATTTTTGGTGTTGGGTGAGGAGATGTTCACCGTCACATAACTGGCGAGGGCATACACCTTACGCAAGCAGATGAGGTAATCATCTGCTGCTTTTTCGATGGGGGTATCGGCATTCTTGCCGATGTTGATGCCCAGCACACCTTTGAAGTTGGCGCGTTCGACATTGGCCACCAACGCATCCACGCCGTGATTATTAAAGCCCATGCGATTGATAATCGCCTGCGCCTCGGGCAGACGGAACAGACGTGGGCGTGGATTACCGGGTTGTGGATGCGGTGTGATGGTGCCGATTTCAATGAAGCCGAAACCCAATGCGCCTAGGCCATTGATGCAGTCTCCATTTTTATCTAAGCCCGCTGCCAGACCTACTGGATTGGGAAAGTTCAACCCCATCACGTTGCGTGGGTCATGTTGCGGCTTTGGAATCAAGCGCGACAAGCCGATGCAGTGTGCCGTGTTTAGGGAAGTGAGCGTGGCATCGTGCGCCGTCTCGGGATCGAGTGTAAAAAGTGCAGCTCGAAGTAGGGTGTAGGGATTCATTTTTTAACCACGACAGGGATGGGAAAAGATTTTTTCTTGAACACTTCGGCGCGTGTTTTGCCGCGCCATGCTTCGGCGATGACATCGCCTACTTGTAAGCAGAGCAAACCGAAGAGTGCATAGCCGAGTTGTTCAAACGCAACATTGGGAAGGCTGATATATAAAATACCCCCAGTAATTTGGAAAGCGGTTTGTGCGAGGTTGCAAACGATAAGCCCAGACATCGCTGCGGTCACGATGCGACTCCAATCCCCATTGGCAAGCCCAGTGAAGATGGAACTTTCGTGCCACAGCAATTGCATTGCAATCAGTAACAAAAGCGGCGCTGCCCACAATAGCCAGAACAAGGTTGTGGACCACACTGCACCACCGAGCAAGCCGATCAGTGCGAAGGCGAGTAGGGTGAGTGCGGCAGTTTCATTGGAAGGAGATGGGACTGCAACGTTGCGCGTGAGTAATTTTAGCAAGTTGGCGAAAGAGCCGAGCAACGCTCGGATGCTCAGTATTGCAGGCGCCAGAACGGCAAATAGCAAGGATTGGATAAGGAGTTGGGCGACCCCGTTATCGCGTGTACTTAGCCAAGTATGGGTGTAAAGATTGAGATAGACCAATAACCATCCCGTTGCGCAACTTGCCAGAGCCATTGCTACGTAATAGTCGCGCTGTAAGCGCAGTAAATTATGACCGCTACGTGATGCAGCCCATTGATTACTTATCAACGCAAGGAGCGCCGTGATGAGCAGCGTGGCAAGGTTGGGCGTCAAACTGGAATCGGTTGAAATAGCCGCCTCATTCAATTGACTATCGCTCAGCAACAAACCGATATAAGGAATCAGGAGCAAGCTGATAACGAAAATAGCGAGACGGGTCTTCATGTTTCATTCCTTTCGGTAGGGTGGATCAATTGCCATTCATTCTCATGCAAACCTTGTAACGGCTGAAACTTGGCCTTGTAGGCCATTTTCTGTGAATCGCGTATCCAGTAACCTAGGTATAGGTAGGGCATGCCAAGTTTGCGGCATAGTTCAATTTGCCACAGCACATTGAAAGTGCCAAAACTGGTATGGGTTAACTCAGTCTCAAAGAATGTATAGACCGCAGATAAGCCGTCATCTAATACATCCACAATACTTACCATGCGCAAGGTATCGCCTTCGCGAAATTCCACCAACAACGTGTCCACATGACTTTGCAGCAGGAAGTTGCGGTATTGCTCTGGATTGTCTTCCTTCCCGCCAACTTCCGCATGACGAGTATGTTGATAACGGCGGTATAGCTCGAAATATTCTGGCTTGTCTTGCAATGGCAAGATGTTGACTTGCAGTGCGTGGTGGCGTTTCCAACTTCTGCGTTGCGAGCGGGAGGTTTTGAAGTCAGCCACCACCACACGGGCAGGTACGCATTGGCAGCAGCTATTGCAGTGTGGACGGTAGGTGAATGTGCCGCTACGACGGAAGCCCTGACGCACCAATTCAGAATAGATTGGTGTGGTAATAAGGAATGTGGGCGTGGCAACTTGCGAGCGCGCTTCCTTGTTGGGCAAATAACTGCATGGGTAGGGTGCAGTCAAATAAAGCTGAAGGGAGGAGAGCGGAATGTCGTTTAATAAACTCATTAGAACAAATCAGTATCAAATCGAAAGTGCTTAACGGATTCGCAGTTTATCAAGTCTTGCAGGCGTGCGATGAATTCTGCGCGAGGGATTTCACGCGCCCCCAATGAAGCAAGATGGGGGGTGTACATTTGACAGTCCAGCATACCTATCCCCCATCGCTCAAATTGTTTTGCCATGTGTGCAAAGGCAATCTTTGATCCGTCTGTGCGACGACTGAACATGGACTCGCCATAGAACATTTTACCGATTGCAACGCCGTAGAGACCGCCAGCCAGTTCATTACCTATCCACACCTCGACCGAATGCGCGTATCCAAAATTATGTAGCGCGCAATAGGCAGCGATTATCTCCTCCGCAATCCACGTGCTGTTTTCGCCCGAACGCGGGGCGGCACAAGCACGCATCACCTTTTCAAAAGCGCAGTCTGTCGTTATCTCGAAATTGCCTTTTCGGAGGATTTTCTTGAGAGATTTGGAAAGTTTGAATTCATGCGGAAATAAAACCATGCGTGGGTCAGGACTCCACCACAAAATAGGGTCGTCTGGGCTGAACCACGGAAAGATACCGTTCTGATAGGCTTCAATCAGTCGTGCCAGAGATAGATCGCCACCTGCAGCAAGCAATCCATTGGGCTGTGTGAGCGCGCGCGTCACAGCGGGGAATGCGTCATTATTTTGCAAGAAGGGAATCATGGATTAGTCATTGATTGCATCATATTGTTCTGAGCGCGTCAGTGGGTGTCTGTATATCGACAGTGAGTATGTCAAGCCGTGCGTATGCGTTATAGAATCGACATTATTTAAGTATGGCATAAACATTGCTATCTATTAAGACATTAGGCTGGGCTGGAGTGTGTCAGCCAATATGGGCGGAATATTACGCCAGACAAATAGCGCTTAAACGCGTGGGAGGTGGCTGTGGCACTAGGACTATTTGGCAGAAAATCGGATCATCCTTTAGCGGATTTGAAGACTTCGCAACAACTGTTGGACGATATTCCCAAGACGGATTCACTAAAAGCATTGCAAGAATTGAGTGAGTGGATTGAGTCGTTACGTGAACAGGCCAACGATTTCAAGCTGGATCACCAATGGGCAGTGTTGCGTATGTTTGATCAGGCCGCCCAGTCTCATGTACGTAAGCTACTGCATGATTATTTTTCGTTGCAAACTCTTTCCAAGTTTCAAGAGAATCGTTTATGGAATTTGCTGGACAACTTCTATACCCAATCTGAACTTTGCCATTACGATGTATTTACGCGCTACCGTGAAGGCGCTAAGGGGGCTGCCGCTATTAAAGTGGATTTGACCTTGTTGTGTGCACGTGGCATCGCGGCGAACATAGGCCGGCTCAAGATGACCGTTGCGCGTTATACCTTAGTGGATCCTTCGCTGTGGCGGCATATTGCTGCTTATTATAGTTTTGCTGAGTCGCAAGGCAATCAAGCGGAAAGCGTGATTTTGTATCCAGGACTAAACACCTCGGTGGCGCAGGAATTTTGCGTATTGGTTGCATGGTATGGCTCTGCTTCTGGAAAGATGATTCCTTTGCATGAACACATCACAGAGCGACTGTTTAGCTACCTTGGGAAAGGATTGAAGATTGCCAAGTCCTATAACGGGATTGGCATATTCGCTTTGGATACAGCCCAACCTACACCGCCAATGCGCGCTACCGCTGAAGCCACCATCCATCCTGCGATACGCTTCATTGAAGCAGAAGAGATGCGCCAACAATTAGAGGGGTTGGTCAAGACTTTAGAGAAAGGCATTATTCCTGAAACACTCAATTTGTACGGAGCTAAATATGAGGCCAAGTTGGTGCGAGATATTGCGGAATCATTGATGCTAAGTTTGACCTTGCCGCCACCCACACGACGTAATCCGCGTCGGCAAATTAAAGTGAATTTGAAAGTCGCCAATGGTTTTTTCAAGATGCTGGAACAGACAGATGTGGGACTCAATTTTGGGGCGGATGAGAGTGAAGCTTGGGAGATCGAAGACATCAGCGCCACTGGATTTCGCAGTGTCGTGCCTTTGGCGCGCGCAGATGGTGTGAAAATTGGAACCTTGGTGGGGAGTCGGCCGGAGAATGTTTCTCACTGGGGTGCCGGTGTGGTGCGTCGCTTAAGTCGAGATATGCAAAATAATTTGCATATTGGTGTGGAGGTATTGAGTCCTCGCTTCGTCGGAGTGCCGCTGACTGACCGTACTAAATCGGGAGCCGATGCTGGGATGTTGGGGCTTTATCTAAATCGTCCTGCAGACACTAGTGGAGAAGCTTGGTTGTTGATGAAAGTCGAGACCTTTTCCAATAATCGTAGTCTAGTGATGCAGCTTGATGACAAAGAGTATCTGTTATTGCCCTTGGCGCTGATAGAGCGAGGGGACGATTACGACCTAGCGCGCTATCGCATGATGGAGCAGGACACAGGCGAAGATGAATGAAATTGCAGAGCCTAGATCCTAGCCTTTAACCACTGCGCTACCGCTTCGATTTTTTCCCTGCATACGTATGTGTTATCGCATATTCGTGCCGCGTCACGCTTTAACCAAACGCTCATAATTTTTCCGATGCAACCTTGCCCATTCTAAGGTTGAGGAATAATGTCGCGCAGTACTTGGAATATCTCGCGGTAATGCTTTGGTGGCTTCAGCAGCTCCTTTTCTTTCTTGGCATTGCGGATCAGCGTACGTAGATGCTGTGCATCGGCTTCTGGGTAGGCAGCTAGCAACTCAGTCAGTGCGTCAGCGTCGTCAATTAAACGGTCGCGCCATTGTTCGACTTGGTGTAGCCAAGCGGTATGTTGGCGCGAGGTACCGCTCCAAGCCTCCATTTTGGCAAGGATGGGGGCGGTGTCTAGGTCGCGCATCAAACGTCCGATGTAAAGCATTTGACGCTTGATGGCGCCGAACTTGGTGATGCGCTTGTATTCGGCACATGCCTCCATCATGTTTTCGGGAAGGTCTAATTGGCGCAACTTTTCCTTGGGCAAGTTGGCGATCACTTCGCCCAACTCTTGCAATTCAATCATCTGTTTCTTGATCTTGGTCTTGCTGGGGGGCAACTCTTCCAAATCGTCTGCGTGTTGTTGGTGCGGTCTCATCATCTATTCTGGAATAACAAAGGATGTTGTTATGATAGCGCCCTTGCAGGATTCTCTTGATTAAAATTTATGCATCCCTCAGTACATTCATCGCCCTCGAAGACGTCCAGCTTAAGGCTACTGGCCGCAGACATTGTTACTTACGCCAAAGAACAGGGTGCGACTGCGAGCGCGTGTGATGTCTCCGAAGGCTTAGGTAAAGCCATCAGTGTGCGTCAAGGCGCAGTCGAAACTATCGAGTACAACCGCGACAAGGGTTTGAGTGTTACTGTCTTCTTAGGGCAAAAGCGCGGCAATGCCAGTACTTCTGATTTTTCTCCGCAAGCGGTGCGCGATACAGTGGATGCTGCACTCAATATCGCGCGCTTCACCGCTGAAGATGAGTGTGCAGGGTTGCCAGAAGAAAATATGCTGGCCACGCACTTCCCTGATCTTGACCTGTATCACCCGTGGCAACTGAGTGTCGAACAGGCTATCGAATTGGCTTGTGAGTGCGAAGAAGCAGCCTTCAAGACAGACAGGCGCATCGTCAATTCCGAAGGGGCAAGCGTCAATCTGAATGAATCCAATTTCATTCACGCTAACAGCTTGGGGTTCATCGGCGGCTTCCCTACTTCGCGTCATAGCTTTAGTTGCTCAGTCATCGGCGGTAAGGGCGACAGTATGCAGCGCGACTACTGGTACAGCGTGGCGCGCGATGCCAAAGAGATATTGCGTGTCGATGAGATTGGGCGCATCGCAGCCGAACGTACTGTGCGTCGTTTGAACGCACGCAAGCTGCCAACCATGCAATGTCCCGTTTTGTTTGAAGCCCCGATTGCCGCCAGCCTGTTTGGTCATTTCGTGGGCGCGGTAAGTGGTGGCAGTTTGTACCGCAAGTCCTCGTTTCTGCTAGATCAACTCGACAAGCCAATCTTCCCGAATATCGTGCGCATTGAGGATATTCCTGACATACCGCGCGGTTTGGCGAGTAGCGTTTTCGATGACGAGGGCGTGCGCGCGCAACGCAGAACCATCGTCGAAAGCGGCGTGTTGCGGGGGTATTTCCTAGGTAGCTACAGCGGGCGAAAATTGGGGATGCAGACCACTGGCAATGCAGGCGGGACACACAACCTCATCGTGCATCATGGCGAATTGGATTTCGCTGGCTTGTTGCGCAAGATGCAGCGCGGCTTGGTAGTCACCGAATTGTTAGGACATGGCGTCAACCCCGTCACGGGGGATTATTCACGCGGTGCAGCGGGATTTTGGGTAGATCATGGTGAGATACAGCACCCCGTCGAGGAAATCACCATCGCTGGAAATCTGAAAGAGATGTACAAGAACATTGTTGCAATCGGTAGCGATGTGTTGGTGCAAGGTGCTCGCCAATGCGGTTCGGTATTGGTGGAGCGGATGTCGATAGCTGGAAAATAATAATTATTTGCAGGAGGGGAAAATGAAGGTTGTTGCGCTGTTGATTGGCTTGATGCTGAGTCAATTTGTGTATGCCGATGCTGTAGCGGAAATGTCCTCTGATTATATTTATGAAGTGAAACGTGGCGATACCTTGAGCAAATTGGCGAACGAGTTGCTCGATAATTCAAAACGCTGGAAAGAAGTCGCCAGATACAACCAACTTTCCGATGTGAATCGCATCAATCCAGGGCAGCATCTGCGAATTCAACTGCCTTGGCTAAAGGCTCGCTCTGGCAAACTCAAGATTGAAGCATTGACGGGTGAAGCCACTGCCAATGGTAAAACTTTACAAGTGGGGGATGAAGTGCCCCAAGGGGCAATATTGAAAACAGCGGCAGGTTCTGCCCTACGCTTACGAGTGCCAGATGATTCCTTGCTGAATATGATGGAGAGCGCCGAGGTTGAGGTGGAGAAACTGGAGCGAAGACCTGGCAACATATTCAGCTCCTTGTTCCGCTTGGTGACGGGGCAAGTCGATGCACATAAGAAGAAATACCCACAAGGGGTGGCTGATATGGCAATCCGCGCAAAATCAGCGACGTTGGGTGTGCGCGGTACGCACTTCCGTATGCGCCAAGAGGGGGATCGCGCCTACGCCGAAATTGAGCAGGGTTTGGTCAGCTACAATGCGCAAAAGACACCCATAGTGTTGGCGCTAGCGGGCGGTCAAGGTTCTGTCGCCGATGGAGTGCATGCTGCCGAGGTGGTGGATTTGCTCCCCGCACCCACTTACCCTCAATTGCCTGCGGAGTTCAATACACCGTACATCCAGTGGACGATGCCAGAATTGCAGGGCGCAACCGCTTTCTACGGTGAATTGGCTCGTGACGAAGAATTCTCGGATCATCTGGTCTCGATGCGTACGCAGAAGCGCAAGCTAATGCTGTCTGACTTGCCGAATGGACATTACTGGTTGCGCCTGCGCGCGGTCGATAAGCAAGGTTTGCAGGGTATGGAAGGCAAGATTTCCTTTAGTGTAAATGTGCCGCCGCGCAAGTTCGCCATGACCAAGGTGTATCTCACTGCAAAGGGGATGCAACTGCGATGGGTCGGGCGCAAAGAGACTGGCGGCTATCAGGTACAGATTGCTGACAACCAGCAATTCAGTAATCCCTTGCTGGATGTTAAGACATCCGAAAACCTAATCGAAATTGCGCGCCCCAAACAGGGGCAATATTTCATGCGCGTGCGTCAAGTATTCAGTGGCGGTGTCACTGATGCTTGGGATGTGCCGATGTTGTTCGAAGCGCCTAGATAAGGCGCTGTATCTCATGCCACGCCGCCCTTCTGGGCGGCGTTTTCTTGTCTGCGGCGTGCGGGTCTGACGTGGTAAAATGCGAGCCTTTCTTTGTTCACCTTTAATCTGGAAGGCTTGCCATGTTCTCCCGTAAAAACACCCTCGCCGTTGTAGATCCCGAATTGTGGAATGCAATTCAACAAGAAACTAAACGTCAAGAAGATCACATTGAGCTAATCGCTTCGGAAAACTACACCAGCCCAGCGGTGATGGAGGCGCAGGGCAGCCAACTCACTAACAAGTATGCGGAAGGTTACCCTGCCAAGCGTTACTACGGTGGCTGCGAATATGTGGACATCGCTGAACAACTGGCTATCGACCGCGCCAAGGCACTGTTTGGTGCGGAATATGCCAATGTGCAACCGCACTCCGGCTCGCAGGCGAATCAGGGTGTGTATGTCTCGGTGTTGAAACCAGGCGACACCATCCTCGGTATGAGCTTGGCGCATGGCGGTCACTTGACTCACGGCGCAACGGTGAACATCAGTGGCAAGTTATACAACGCCGTTCAGTACGGCCTCAATGAAAAAGAAGAAATTGACTACGAGCAAGTACAAGCCTTGGCCACCCAACACAAACCCAAGATGATCGTGGCGGGGGCTTCGGCATACGCGCTGGTGATTGACTGGAAGCGCTTCCGCGCCATCGCGGATAGCGTGGGTGCTTACCTGTTTGTGGATATGGCGCACTACGCAGGGCTGATTGCAGCGGGGGTTTATCCCTCGCCTGTGGGCATCGCTGATTTTGTGACCACGACTACCCACAAGACTTTGCGTGGCCCACGTGGCGGGCTGATTTTGGCTAAGGCAGAGCACGAAAAAGCATTGAACTCCGCCATCTTCCCGCAACTGCAAGGTGGCCCCTTGATGCATGTCGTTGCAGCTAAAGCGGTGGCCTTCAAAGAAGCTGCCAGCAAAGAATTTAAGGTGTATCAAAAGCAAGTGGTGGATAACGCGCGCGTGATGGCGAAAGTGTTGACCGAGCGCGGCGTGCGCATCGTGTCAGGCCGCACCGACAGCCATGTGTTCTTGGTTGACCTGCGTGCCAAGAAGTTGACGGGCAAAGACGCCGAAGCTGCTTTGGGCAAAGCCCACATTACGGTGAACAAGAACGCCATTCCGAATGATCCAGAGAAGCCATTTGTCACCTCGGGTGTTCGTATCGGTTCGCCAGCCATGACGACCCGTGGCTTCAAAGAACTGGAAGCAGAGAAATTGGCTCATCTCATCGCCGATGTGTTGGATGCGCCGAACGACGAAGCGGTAATCGCACGTGTGGTCGGTGAAGTGAAGAAGCTGACGACGCAATTCCCTGTGTACGGAGCCTGAAACTGTGAAATGTGAAGATGAATCTGTGAAACGTGAAATGGAAAAACGGTTTGGCTTTCCACGTTTCACATTTCACCTTTCACCTTTCTCGTCATGAAGTGTCCTTTCTGCAAACACCCCGACACGCAAGTCGTTGATACGCGTGAAAGCGAAGAGGGTGACAGCGTGCGCCGGCGTCGGCGTTGTTTGTCGTGCGACAAGCGTTTCACCACCTTCGAGAACGTTGAGTTGCGTATGCCGCAGGTGGTCAAACAGAACGGCATGCGCAGTGAGTTCGACGAGGAAAAACTGCGCACCAGTTTCAATCGTGCCCTGCACAAACGCCCTGTCCCCACCGAACTGGTGGATGCTGCCATCGACAACATCACGCAGAAGGTGTTTGCCTTTGGTGAGCGCGAGATTGGTTCGCGCCAGATTGGCGAAATGGTGATGAAGGAATTGCTGAAGCTCGACAAAGTGGCGTACATCCGTTTCGCCTCGGTCTATAAAAGTTTTCAAGACGTGGACGACTTCACCGATGCGGTGGATGCGGTGCGCAAGTCGCCTGCACGTCGTCGTCAGACGGATAAGTGAAGATGCAACAGCAGACTGACGCAGCTTGGATGGCGCATGCGTTGCAACTGGCTGAACGCGGCTTGCACACGACCTCACCTAATCCTCGGGTAGGTTGTGTGCTGGTCAAAAATGATAAGTGCATCGGCGAAGGGTGGCATGTGCGTGCAGGTGAACCTCATGCGGAAGTCCATGCCTTGCGCGCGGCAGGTAAAGTAGCGCGAGGTGCGACCGCTTATGTCACGCTAGAGCCATGCAGTCACCACGGACGCACCCCGCCTTGCGCGGATGCGCTCATTGACGCAGGGGTGGCGCGAGTGGTCGTTGCGATGCAAGACCCGAACCCCTTGGTGGCTGGGCGGGGCATTGCCCAGTTGCAAGGGGCAGGCATCACGGTCGAATGTGGTTTGATGGAAGCTACCGCGCGTGAGCTCAACATCGGCTTCGTGTCACGCATGACGCGAGGTACACCGTGGGTGCGTAGCAAGATCGCGGCGAGTCTGGATGGTCGTTCTGCTTTAGCGAACGGCGAGAGCAAGTGGATAACGGGTGATGCGGCGCGGCAAGATGTGCAACAGTGGCGCGCACGTTCTTGTGCGGTACTTACAGGGATTGGAACGGTGCTGGCGGATGATCCGCAACTCAACGTGCGTGCTGCTGATGCGAAGAGGCAGCCCTTGCGAGTGGTGTTAGATACTGGGCTGCGTATCTCTGCGGATGCGAAGATCTTGCAGGGCGGTAATGTGCTGATCTACACCGCTTCGGCGGACGTGGCAAAGCAAGAGGCTTTGTGCGAACGCGGTGCCGATGTGGTGGTGATGCAAACAGTAAAAGATGGATTGCTTCTTTCCGCAGTATTGAGTGACTTAGCCAAGCGTGGCATCAACGAAGTGCTGGTGGAGTCGGGTAAGACCTTGAATGGCGCATTGCTGAAAGCGGGATTAGTAGATGAATGGGTGCTGTATCTCGCGCCCCAATTGTTGGGCGATGCGGCGCGTGGTTTGGTGGATTTGGGTGAATTGACGCAATTGAAGCAACGAGTTGCGTTGGCTTGGCAGGATGTACGCCATGTTGGTAACGATATTCGAATCATAGCGAGGGTCAAACATGTTTAGTGGAATCGTGGCAGATGCGGGCCTCATAAAATCCGTGTTAGACCGTGAGGGTGGTCTGCGCATTACGATTGCAACAGAAGTGTTAGGTCTGGATGATGTGACGATTGGTGACAGCATCGCGGTGAATGGTGTGTGTTTGACAGTCATCGAAGTGGTGGGCAACGACTTTATTGTGGATGTCTCCCGCGAGACCTTGAATTGCACCACGGGTTTGGGGGAAAAAGGCAAACACGTCAACTTGGAAAAGGCGCTGCGTCTATCCGACAGACTGGGAGGTCACCTAGTGAGTGGGCACGTAGATGGCGTGGGTGAAGTGGTCGCATTCAACGACATTGGCGAGAGTTGGCGTTTGGTAGTGCGTGCACCGCAAACGATTTCCAAATTCATTGCGACTAAAGGATCCATCACCATCAATGGGGTGAGTCTGACTGTGAATCGTGTGGTGGGGCATGAGTTCGAGGTGAACCTCATTCCGCATACCTTGGCAGCGACGACATTGAATGAATTGAAAACTGGAGCGCAGGTGAACCTGGAGATAGACCTCATCGCGCGTTATGTAGAACGTATGTTGCAAGCAGAGAAAGAATAATCGAAATGACTGATGTTGCACCCATTACTGAAATTATCGAAGAGATACGTGCTGGCCGCATGGTTGTGTTGGTGGATGAGGAAGACCGCGAAAACGAAGGTGACCTAGTGTTCGCCGCCGAATTTGCCACGCCTGACATGGTCAACTTCATGGCTAAACATGCGCGTGGATTGGTCTGCCTCACCCTGACGCAAGCCCATTGCAAACAACTTGACCTGCCCTTGATGGTGCGCGAGAACGGCTTGCCCTTGGCGACCAACTTCACCTTGAGTATCGAGGCAGCGACCGGCGTCACGACGGGCATCTCAGCCGCAGATCGGGCACGCACCGTACTGGCTGCGGCAAACAAAAAGGCAAAGCCTAGCGACATCGTGCAGCCCGGCCACATCTTCCCGCTCATGGCGCGCGACGGCGGGGTGTTGGTGCGTGCGGGACATACGGAGGCAGGATGTGATCTGTCACAACTGGCGGGGGTGACACCTGCGGCAGTCATCTGCGAGATATTGAAAGAGGACGGCGAGATGGCGCGCTTGCCCGATCTCATTCCTTTTGCCCAACAACATGGTTTGAAAATCGGCACAATCGCCGATTTGATTGAATATCGCATTCATAACGAAACGCTGGTTGAGCGCGTGGGGCAACGCACGATTCAGACCGCCTACGGTGAGTTTGAGTTGTTTGCCTATGCTGACAAGAGCACACAGCGAACCCACCTTGCATTGGTCAAGGGTGACATCCAGCCCGAGTTTGAGACACTGGTGCGCGTGCACGAACCTTTGTCCGTGATGGACTTTATGGAGCAAGCTAGTTTCGATAAGAGCACTAGCGTGCACGACGCACTGAAAAAAATCAGCGCCGCATCTTGCGGCGTGTTGGTGTTGATGCATCAAGATGAAACGCCACAAGCCTTGCGCGCAAGAGCATTGGATACGCCGAGTCAGCATTACGCCGCCAAGTGGGACCCCAAGAGCTACGGTATTGGCGCGCAGATATTGCGTGATGTAGGGGTAGGAAAGATGTGTCTTATTGCGACTCCGCGCAAGATGCCCAGCATGGCTGGCTTTGGATTGGAAATCGTCAGTTACTGTTCTGCCAGCGCGACAGCTAAGTAAAGGGGAATGCAACAGTAGGCAAGAGCGTTCCCCACTTCCTCACCCAAAAGGGAGAAGGGCAAACAGAATTTTAATTTAGGGAATAAAAATGAGAGAAATCGAAAAAAACATGAACGGTAAAGGCATGCGTATTGGCGTTGTGCAGAGCCGTTTCAACCCGACTGTTTGTGAAGGTCTGCTGGCATCTTGCTGCATGCAACTCGTGAAGAGCGGCGTGAATGAAGACGACATCACACTGGCGACCGTGCCAGGTGCGCTGGAGATACCATTGGTATTGCAGACGATGGCGCAGTCGAGAAAATTTGACGCACTCATCGCATTGGGCGCGGTCATCCGTGGCGATACCTTTCACTTCGAAATTGTGTGCAACGAATCAGCGCGCGGCGTGGGCGAAGTACAACTGCACAGCGGTGTGCCCATTGCTAACGCCATCCTTACCACGAATACCGATGAACAAGCCGAATCGCGCATGAGCGTCAAAGGGGCGGAGGCGGCGTTGGTAGCCATCGAAATGGCAAACTTAATCAAGGAAGTTGCATGAGCGAAAATAAAACCGTGAGCCCCGCCAAGAGCTTGCGCCATCGCGCACGCGAACTGGCCATGCAAGGTGTATATGAATGGCGATTGTCTGCCAAGTCCGCTGCGCTAATTGAGAAAGCGACACTAGCAGAAAAAAGCATCGGGCGTTACGACCTCGCCTTGTTCAGCCAATTGTTGCGCGGAGTCATTGCAGAAAGCGATGCTCTGGCAGAGCGCCTCACGCCGTATCTGGATCGTCCTGTGAGTGAACTTAGTCCAGTGGAATTTTCTGTGCTGCTATTAGGCGCGTATGAATTGATCCATCAACCCGAAGTGCCGTATCGCGTCGTTATCAATGAAGCTGTCGAACTCGGAAAGACCTTTGGCGGCAGCGACGGCCACAAGTTTGTTAACGGCGTACTCGACAAACTGGCAGCGCAAGTGCGTGCAGTTGAAATAGCTGCTAGCCGTTAATTGTTAGTTGCTTGTTGATGTGGTTGCTGCGCAGTTTTTTATAACAACTAATGACTAGTGACTAACAACTGTTCCATGTTGGAATTCGATCTCATTCAAAAATATTTCACTCGTTCCACTCCGAGCGCCGAGCTTGGAGTGGGAGACGATGCTGCTTTGCTGCGTGTGTCGGACGGCAAAGAGCTAGCCATCTCCACCGACATGCTGGTGAGCGGCACGCATTTCTTTCCTGATGCCGACCCCTTCCAATTAGGTTACAAGACGCTCGCGGTGAATCTTTCTGATCTCGCAGCGATGGGCGCTGTGCCGCGCTGGGCGATGCTGTCACTTTCTTTACCCACGGTGGACGAGGAATGGCTGCACCGCTTCAGCGCAGGGTTCTTCACCTTGGCAGACGACAACGGTGTCGAGCTCATAGGCGGCGACACCACACGCGGCCCGCTCAATCTGTGCGTCACCATCATGGGCGAAGTACCGCGTGGCAAAGCTTTGCGCCGCGACGGTGCACAGGTAGGTGACGATATTTGGGTGTCGGGCAAGCTGGGACAAGCCGCACTCGGCTTGGCGCACCTGCAAGGCAAGTTCAAATTCTATGGCGAGGTGCGCGACGAATGCCTCAAGGCCTTGCATCAACCACAACCGCGCGTGTCTTTGGGGTTGGCGTTGCGTGGCCGATTCGACAAGCTCACGACAGGCATCGCCAACAGCGCCATCGACATTTCGGATGGCTTGCTCGCCGACCTAGGTCACATCTTGGAACGCTCGCATGTTGGCGCGGAGATCGAGATCGAATCACTTCCCATCGTGGATGAGGGGGTCGAAAAAGAGCTAGCGCAACAGTGCGCGCTGACTGGGGGAGATGATTACGAGCTTTGTTTCACTGCTCCAGAAAGTCGGCGCAATGTGTTGCTGGCGCTCGCTGAACAACTCAAATTCCCACTCACCCGCATCGGCCACATAAAAGCAGAGCTTGGGTGTGTGGTGCGTGATAGCGACGGCAAAGCGATGAAGATAGAGAAAGGCGGCTATGACCACTTCGCATGACGAATTGAAGCTAACACCTAGTTGGAAGTTCTTGTTCAGCCATCCCGCGCATCTGCTCTCGTTCGGTTTTGGCGCAGGGTTGGCGAAGAAAGCCCCGGGCACATGGGGTACGCTGGTCGCCTTCCCCATGTATTGGTTCTTGGCGCCGCGTTTGAGTGAGGCTCTATTCCTCTTTGTACTCATCTGGGCATTTTCCATCGGCGTGTGGGTGTGCGATAAGACAGGGAAAGAGTTGGGCGTGGGTGATTACGGCGGCATCGTGTGGGATGAAATCGTTGCCTTCATGCTGGTGCTGTTCTTTACGCCCGAAGGATTTTTCTGGCAGGTGCTCGCCTTCTCACTGTTCCGTTTCTTCGACATCCTCAAACCGCAACCCATACGCTACTTTGATGCACATTGGCACGGCGGGCTGGGTGTCATGTTCGACGATCTGCTCGCGGCGGGTTATGCCTTGCTGTGTCTGGCTGTCATCAAGATTGCGCTCCCATGAGATACATGCTTGCGTTGTTTTTCATCGTTACGCTGAATGTGCGGGCAGAGAATTTCGAAGCCAAAGTATTGGTGGTGATGGATGGCGACACGGTGTTTGTGCAGAGTGGCCCATTCAAAGCCAAGCTTAGGTTGGTGAATATTGACGCACCCGAGAAAGACCAACCCTTTGGCCAGCAGTCACAAGAATCATTGCAGTCGCTCATCGGCGGCAAAGTCATCCAAGTGGAAAGCAAAGCAAGCGACAAATTTGGTCGCACCATCGCACTTATCCGTAGCGGCGACATCAATGTGAACGAAGAGCAGGTTCGGCGCGGTATGGCATGGGCGTATTCGCGTTCTCGCGAAGGCAAAATTTACGCGAGATTGCAAAGTGAAGCGCAATTAGCGCGACGCGGCTTGTGGCAACAGCCAGACCCGCAACAACCATCACAGTGGCGCAAGCTGCATCCATCCGAGTACACCCAGCACACCAACAAACCGCAACTTAAGACACGGCCACAAACTCAAAAGCCAGAGAAGTTTGACACCTTGGTTTGCGGTAAGAAGAACTACTGCTCACAGATGGTGACCTGTGACGAGGCGCATTATTATCTGAC
>JAVHQF010000382.1:19507-23761 GCA_036170995.1 Sideroxydans sp.
GATCAGTAACAGGTTTAGTGTGCGACTACCTTTGTCCAAACTCAGCCGTCAAAACTAAATCTCTTTCCAATGTAGCCCATCCGTATCGCAACGCAAAGTGCGTGCAGT
The DNA here is from genome assembly GCA_036170995.1 of Sideroxydans sp. Lineage (GTDB taxonomy): Bacteria > Pseudomonadota > Gammaproteobacteria > Burkholderiales > Gallionellaceae > Sideroxyarcus. Next base: position 19,616 of record JAVHQF010000382.1, read on the forward strand.
GCCGCTATCCCAGTCCCCCAATACCCAGCGTTCGCAGACGTGACCATCCACTTGATGCGTGTGTTTGGCGGGGCGATGCGTATGGCCGTGGATGATGCGCGGGTAGTGGTGTTGGCGCAGTAGGTCGTGAACTGCTTCAGTATTTACATCCATGATGTCCTGGGCCTTGATGCGTTTTGATTGTTCGCTTTGCGCGCGCAGCTGTTCGATCTGCACTTTGCGTTGCGCGAGCGGTTGTGCGAGGAAGTCGGCGCGCCAAGCGTCACTGCGTACCATAGTGCGGAACTGTTGGTAGCTGGCGTCATCGGTGCACAGGGCATCACCGTGGGTGAGCAGGCTGGGGGTGCCGTAGAGGTCGAGTAATGTGGGATCGGCTAACAGCGTCGCGCCACAGGCGGTGGCGAGTTGCGCATCCATCAAGAAGTCGCGGTTGCCGTGCAGGATGAAGATGCGTGTGCCGTTCTCGCTCAATGCCTTCAATGCAGAGCAGATAGATAGGTGGAAGGGCTCGTTCAGGTCATCATCGCCCGCCCAATATTCGAACAGGTCGCCTAGAATGTAGAGGGCTTCTGCCTTAGGCGCGGTGTCTGCGACGAAAAGGTAGAACAGTTCTGTGCTGAGCGGATGCTCGTTGCTCAGGTGTAGGTCGGAGATGAATAAAGAGTGGGGCATACTAGGATTTAGGATTTAGGATTTAGGATTTACCCCAAAATCCTAAATCCCAGTTCCTAAATCCTATTTGACGACTTCAGCCTTGGTGATGATGACGTCTTCTTTAGGCACGTCTTGGTGGAAGCCACTATTGCCGGTTTTCACTTTGGCGATGGCATCGACCACTTCAGTGCCTTCGATCACTTTGCCGAACACGCAGTAGCCCCAGCCGTCTTGCCCTGGATAGTCGAGGAAGCTATTGTTTTTGGTGTTGATAAAGAATTGCGCAGTCGCAGAGTGCGGATCACCTGTGCGTGCCATAGCGATGGTGTATTGCTCATTCTTCAAGCCGTTCGCCGCTTCGTTCTTGACTGGGGCATGAACTGCTTTTTGTTTCATGCCAGGCTCAAAGCCACCGCCTTGAATCATGAAGTTAGGGATGACGCGATGGAAAATCACGTTGCTATAGAAGCCCTCATTTACGTAGTCCAAAAAGTTTTTGGTAGAGATGGGCGCTTTTTCAGCGTCGAGTTGAAGGGTGATGATGCCATGGTTGGTGTGGAGCTTGACCATCTTGGTTTTTCCTTGAGTTGAAGAAATTGCGTGAACTGGCAGCGCAAACAGCGCAGCCAACAGGATAGAGATTGCGATACGGAAGAGTTTCATGCAGCACCTTCATAAATAATTTGCCAGCGCCCGTCCCGTTTCATCCAGTACTGACGCTTGAGCATACGGTTAGATAGATTGTTGCTCGAATAATCCTGTTCGAAATTGACGACCACTAACCCTTGTTGGCTAGGGTAGGGGAAGATGCTGAGTTTAGAGAGCTTCACCTTAATCCACATTTTGCCTGAGTTGACCTTGCGTTTTTGCTCGGCAAAATCTTTGAGTGCTGTGCTGCCAGCGGAGAAGTCGCGTGCGTAATGGGTCAGATAGTCTTCTGTCTTGCGGCTCTCCCAATCATTGCGCCATTTCTCTATAGCGTTCATCAGGTCGGCGCGTTCGTTCGCATCGTTCTCATCGCTCCACTCCATGTGGTTGGTGATGATGACGGGCGTGATGCCGACTTGCAGGTTCTTTCCTAGATGAGTGAAGTCGTTGTTGGATAACACGACGCAACCGTTGCTGGCGCGCGGTGGGCGGCTGTAGGTGTCACTCGGTGTGCCATGTAGCCAGATGCCATGACCATCACGACCTTGACGTTTGTCCCATTCGTTAGGGTAGCTGATGGGGTAAGCGCCAGGGCCGTAGAAATCGGTGAGCTTGGCAGAGGGGATGTGATCATCGACGAAGTACACACCGAGCGGTGTCTTCTGATCCCCTTCGCTAACTTTTGCCGTGCCTTTCTTGCCTACGCTGATGTAGTAGTCTGCCACATAGCGCGGTTCGCCATTCACGTTCTGATACAGGTAGAGCGTGGACTTGCTGGTGTCCACTACGACAGCGAAGTGTTGCTGCGCATCCAATTGCCACAGATATTTGGGGACGGCGATGGGTTGCTGTTGCTGTACGCGGTGCAAGCGCGCGTTGGCTTCTTCGCGCAGGTCTTGCACACGGTCACGCGGGGCATTGGGAGCATCGCCAAAATCACTGATGGGTTTCGAGCGCGCCATCAACAGATCCCCTCGAACTAGCTGTGCCAATTTGAAGTTGGGATAGGCCTTGAGCACAGAATCAACTTCGTTCAAGGCGATGTCGAGGCGGTTGTTGCCAACCGCCTGCAAACTCTTGGCCAGCGCTTGCTCCATATCCCGCGAAGCTTGTTCTGCTGCTGCGGGTGCGGTAAGCCAGATAGAGAGGAATAGGGCGCTGAGCGTGCGAAGCTTCATCTGCTTCACTTAGCCGAACGCTCTTCCGTGATTTGCCAGCGCCCCTCATTCTTGACCCATAGCAAGACTTTGCTGGAGGATGTTTTCAGATGGCTGGCACGGTAGCTTTGTTTGAAGATGACGCTCGCATGTTTGCTATCTTGCTCTTTGATTTTTGCATCATGCACCTCGATCTTGATCGATTTCGGTTTTGTGATGCGCTCTTTGCGCAGAGCTTCCCAAGCACTGCGCCCCATCCCCTCTGGCGTGATGAAATCCTTTGCGTAGAAGGACAGATATTTGTCGGTCTTTTGAGCAGACCATGCTGCAGCCCATTCGCGAGTGGCTTTTAATACCTCTGCACTGATGTTGACAGCAGGCTCCGCTTTGGCGGGCGCTTTCACCGTAGCGACTGCCGTTGGTGTCGCAGCGACCGCGATGGGTTTGCTTATAACAACAGCAGGCGCGGTCGTTACAGCGGATGTTGGTAATGTGGGGCTCACCACGGCGACAGTGCTAACAGTCTCGACTGGGGTGGCCACTGCTGCAATAGCAGTGGGTTTGCTGACGCGTGGCGTCTTGCTGAATAACTCGCGAATCAAGGCCAGTTTGGTTTGTGTGCTGGTGTTGCTCTTGTCCAATTGCAATGCGCGGTCATAGGCTTGGCTCGCCATCTTGGCGTAAATGTCGCCTAGATTCTCGTGCGCGGTGGCATAACTTGGATGGGTGCGAATCGCCATTTCCAATGCAATCTTGGCTTTTTCGTATTGACCTTGGCCAGCGTACAGCACAGCAAGGTTGTTGTAAGGCTCGGGTAACTCGGGATAGTCGTCAGTCAGTGCTGTGAAGATGCTAATCGCCTCCGTGGCGTTGCCTTGCTCGTTCACGATTAAACCTTTGAGGAAGCGCGCTTGGGCATCTTTGGGCTTGCTGGCGAGGAAGGCGTTCACTTTCTCAAGTGCTTGTGCGTTCTGCCCTTGTTTGAACAGTTTGTTGGCATCCTGAACATCGTCAGCGAAGCTTAGAGAGCTGACGGAGAGCAACGCACAGAGTGCGGTGGTCAGAGTGAATTTATTGAGCATGGCCATCGTATATTTTTTCGTGATTGGTTATTGACGGGGATAGCCCATCGGCAGGGCGCGATTCTATCAAATAAGACGCGGACTTACACGGGTTGCGAATCAGCTAACTGCCCATTGGATAAGGGACGGTTTCGGGTAAAATCGCGCACCTTATTCACCGTACATCTGTGGACACAAAATGAGCAGCAATACCCCCGTTCCAGCCGCCTCCGTTTCCAATTTCATCCGCACCATCATTGATGCCGATCTGGCATCAGGCAAGCACAGCGCTATCCAGACGCGCTTCCCGCCCGAACCGAACGGCTATCTGCACGTCGGCCACGCCAAGTCCATCTGTCTTAACTTTGGTCTGGCGCAGGATTATCGTGGCCAGTGCAACCTACGCTTCGACGATACCAACCCAGAGAAGGAGAGCGAGGAATACGCACAATCCATCCAGGACGATGTGCGCTGGCTGGGCTTCCAGTGGAGCGGTGAGGTGCATTGGGCATCGGATTATTTCGACGCGCTGTACGACTTCGCGGTCGAGCTCATCAACAAGGGCTTGGCTTATGTGGACGACCTGACAGCGGAGCAGATGCGCGAATATCGCGGCACACTGAAAG
>JAVHQF010000383.1:0-1235 GCA_036170995.1 Sideroxydans sp.
GAATCGAACGACTGATGATCTGACCCCTATGCCGATTTTCTAGGGCGTGGCGTTTCTGAATACGTGCCGCCTGTCAAATAAGATTTTCAGGGACTTTTTGCTGTTTCAATGTAAGATAAAAAATCAGATTTTTACATTGAAACCGCATGTTTATAGAAAAAACCCCAAGGCAGCTCACTCAGTACATTGACTCAACATCGGTGTACAAGGCGTTGGAAGAGGCACTTAGAGCGGCCAGTCAGTACAAGGGGTCTATGTTCTGGCGAGAGTCGAAAGGTCATCAGTACATGATCAAGATGACGCCTTCAGGTTCACAGAAATCACTTGGTGTGATGACTGACGAAAATAAGAACGCACCTGACGTTTTCATGCAAAGAAAAAAGGTTGCAGAAGACCGCGTGAGTTCACTCAAAAATGAACTGAAAATTCATCAAAAAATGAACCGTGCCCTTGGCGTTGGCAGGGTTCCCGCCATTGCGGTCGACACATTAAATGCGCTCAGATCAGCGGGATTAGAAGAGCATTTCACCGTCATAGGCACACATGCGCTATACGCTTACGAGTCAGCCGCTGGTGTGTTGATTCCAAACAATGCGCTCGCAACGCAAGATATTGATTTGCTGTTTGACACAAGAAAACGGGTTAAGTTTTTCACTCAAATGAAGCAACTTGATTCTTCTCTTTTGGCAGTTTTGCAAAGGGCGGACAAGACATTTGTCCTCAGAGAAGACCAACGCTACACAGCCGTCAACGACAAAGGTTTTGAGGTTGACATTGTCAGACGCACGGCAATTGAAGATGATCCGCATCCACTTCGTATGAGTGATGACGAGGATGATTTTTGGGCTGTGCAGATAGGGCACGGCTCAAGACTTCTCGGGGCAAAGCCATTTGAGCAGGTGGTGGTGTCGTCAACGGGAACCATGGCCACGATGCGAACCATTCATCCGTTGGATTTTTCCAGGCTGAAAAGAATTCTGGGTTCCAGTGTGAAAAGAGATGCCTTAAAAGCACCCAAGGACTTGCTTCAAGCGGAGTTGGTTGAAGCTTTGGTTGACCAATATTTACCGCATCTTTCTGAAATTTAGCTTGGCCAAGCGGCCACGGGTGACCACCACATGCCCCCATCATCCAAGACCAGGGCCGCGCATTGCTGTCACTTAGCTCCAGCGAGATATTCGCACTCAGGCGCTGATTTGCGGCGCGTGCTGCTCAAGGACGGCGGCTGCGCGTGT
>JAVHQF010000384.1:0-23700 GCA_036170995.1 Sideroxydans sp.
AGCCACGGTCGGTCTGCACCGGGCCGCCGAAATGCACGGGCATGTCTTCCAGCTCAGGCTGGGTGAGTGGCATGTTGATCTGCGCGAACAACTCGCTCAGATTGAGGCTAATCGGGCGGTTCACCACGATACCCATGGCACCTTCGTCATTGTGTTCGCACACATAGGTGAGCGATTTGGCAAAGAAGGGGTCGGTCATCGCCGGCATGGCGATCAGAAAGTGGTGGGTGAGGTTGATACTGGACATGCCGCCATTGTAGCTTTTTGAGTCTCCCCTCACAATTGAGGTGGCTAAGGGATGTCTGATTAAGTCTTCCACGTCATTCCCGCGAAAGCGGGAATCCAGTTAAAAAATAAATTTCCTTGCGAAGCAAGGGCAGTGTCCTTTTAATCAAAGTACTGGATTCCCGCTTTCGCGGGAATGACAATTTAATGAAATATTTTTCATTTCTATGAAGTATCAACTTTAATTTCGACGATTGTGAATCAACCATGACCAAACCCTATCCCGTTTCCCTCTGTTGGTTTCGCCGCGACCTGCGTGTGCATGACCATGCCGCCCTCTTTCACGCGCTAAAGGAGAGTGCGGCCGTGCAGTGCGTGTTCGTGTTCGACACCGATATTTTGGATACTTTGCCTAACAAGGCTGACCGTCGTGTGGAGTTCATCTGGCGGAGTGTGCAGGAGTTACATGCCGAGTTGGAGCAGCTCGGTAGTACCTTGCATGTGTTGCATGGCAGCGCACGTCAGCTCGTTCCGCAGTTGGCCAAACGCCTCAAGGCGGGGGCGGTGTTTTGCAACCATGACTACGAGTCAGAAGCCATCCAGCGCGATGCATGGGTGGCGGTAGAGCTTGCAAAGAGCGACATCGAGATGCACGACTTCAAAGACCAGGTCATCTTTGAACGTGACGAGATATTGAACGGTTCGGGCAAGCCGTTCGCCGTATTCACGCCGTACAAGAACGCATGGCTGAAAAAGGTGGACGCTTTCTGTCTGCGTGCATATCCAGTGGAGTCGTATCTGGAGGCGCTGGCAAAGTGTGAGCTAACGCCATTGCCGAGCTTGGAAGAAATTGGTTTCAAGCCGACCAACCTGGGTGAGATGGCTTTTCCATGTGGCATGTCGGGGGCGAGCAAGTTGTTCCAAGATTTCCAGCAGCGCATCAGCGAATATCACGCGCGGCGCGACTTTCCAGCAGTTAAAGGTGTGTCCTACCTTTCCACGCACCTACGTTTTGGCACACTCTCTATCCGTGCTTTAGCAAGCTACGCACATCATGTGGGTGGGCAGGGCGCGCAGACATGGTTGTCGGAACTCATCTGGCGTGAGTTCTACCAGATGTTGCTGCATCACCATCCGCACATCGTGAATCATGCGTATAAGCCACAGTTCGACGCGCTGGCGTGGACGAACGACACAGACAAGTTCGCAGCATGGTGTGAGGGTCGCACTGGTTATCCGTTGGTGGATGCGGGTATGCACCAGCTCAATCAGACTGGCTTCATGCACAACCGTCTGCGTATGGTGACGGCTTCATTCCTCACCAAAGATTTGCAGATTGACTGGCACTGGGGCGAACGCTATTTTGCGGAGCATCTGCTGGACTACGACTTGGCGGCGAACAACGGCGGTTGGCAGTGGAGTGCTTCGACAGGATGTGATGCGCAACCATGGTTTCGCATCTTCAATCCCGTCACGCAATCAGAAAGGTTCGACCCTGCGGGTAAGTTCATCCGCCGCTACGTGCCCGAGTTGGCGAACTGTCCAGACAAGTTCATCCACGCGCCGTGGATGTTGGCAAGTAGTGAACAACAAAAACGTGGTGTGGTGATCGGGAGAGATTACCCAGCGCCTATCGTCGATCACCCGCTGGCACGGGTGAAGACGCTGGAGATGTTCAAGCAGGTAGCCTGAGATTCAGGATTTCATTTCCATGTAGAGTTTGGAAAGTTCGGTTTGCACTGTTTGCGAGTATTTAGCAAAAGCGCCATCCAGCATGAGTGCCTTGGCTTCCACTGTTTTACCTTTTTTGTGTAACGTGACGACCTCTGCTGCATTGACGTGGAAGCCAGCATGATCTGCTTTCAATTTGTGGTATTTAGGCATGTGACCACAAAAAGTTTTACCTTCGCCGTAAATCCATTTGCCCAAGGCACATTTGTCATCTTGGCAGATGATAGCGGGGTCTAGCTCTTCTGTACTGGCGCCATCAATATACTCACTCAAACGTGATTTCCACTTGCGGTGCGCCTCAATCGCCGCCACAAAATCAAGTCCCTGCACGATAGCCTCATCTTTCACTGCACCCAATTCAGTTTTAACGGGTTCAGCTTCTGGCTTTGCCTTTGACATTTCTAAAAACCAATCGAGTAATCCCATAATTTCCTCCTTAAATTTTGACTATTTTTTTATGAAACAAAGCGTGCAATATGACTTAACAGCATTTCTTCTTCAAACGGTTTGCCCATGTACTCATTCACCCCCAATTCCATCGCGTAGTTGCGATGTTTATCGGCGGTGCGCGACGTAATCATGATAATAGGCAACCCCTTGGTCTTGCTATCTTGACGTAGGCGTTTGGCCAACTCGAAACCGTCCATGCGCGGCATTTCGATGTCCAACAACATGACGTTTGGCGAGAGCTCGGTCAGCTGTTCCAGCGCATCCACCCCATCCTTGGCAGTGACGACCAAATAGCCTGAGCGCTCCAGCAAACGCGTGGTGATCTTGCGCACGGTGAGCGAATCATCCACCACCATCACCAACGGCTTGATGCGCACGGCTTCCACCGCAACCGCTTTGGCGATCTTGCGCACCACCGCGATGCGTTGCGTGAAGGCGATTGGGTTGATGATGAGTACCACCGATCCGTTGGCGGAGACGGTCGCCCCAGCAATGCCAGGCAGGCGCGCCAGTTGTGGTCCGATGTTCTTTACCACAACTTCTTGGTTGCCCAATAACGCATCCACATGCAGAGCGATGCGATGTTCACCGCTACGCAGCAACAGTATGGGGTTGTGCGGTTGGCTGACGAGTTCAGCTTGGTCATCGCCCAGCAAACGCAGCAGGTAATACAAGGGGTAACGACGGCCTTGCCAATCCACGAATTGTTGCTGGTAAGTTGCACTCAATTCGGCAGGTTTTAACTGCTGCACATTTTCGACCATAGTTGATGGCAAGGCGTAGATGTCCTGACCTGCACGCACTATCAGAGTTTTGGTCACGGCAAGCGTCAGCGGCAGGTGGATGCTGAAGCGCACTCCCTTACCTACTTTGGAGGCGATGTCTATGCGTCCGCCCAAAGCGGAAATCTCGCTACGTACAACATCTAAACCAACACCGCGCCCAGAAATTTCAGTGACCTCCTGCGCAGTAGAAAGCCCCGCAGTGAAAATAAGTTGTATCACTTGTTCATCGCCGACTTCTACATCTGCCGCGATGAGTCCATTCTCCAAGGCTTTTTGGCGGATGCGCGCTATGTCCAAGCCTGCGCCGTCGTCGCTGAGGTCGAACACCACTTCGTTACTTTCTTGACGCAAGGAGAGGCGTATCTCACCAATCGGCGCTTTGTGGGCGTGAGTGCGTTGCTCGGTGGTTTCCAAACCATGAGCGATGGCGTTGCGCAGCAAGTGCTCAAACGGCGCAGTCATTTTTTCTAGCACGCTACGGTCTAGCTCGATCTCAGTGCCCGAGAGTTCCAAGTTGGCACGTTTGCCCAACTCTTTGCCCGTTTGGCGCACGATGCGGTAAAGACGTTCGCTGATGCTGGAGAAGGGAACCATGCGAATACTCATGAGACCTTGTTGCAGGTCGCGGCTGAGTTGCGATTGCGCGTTCAACGCGGCGGAGGTCTCGTCCAGATTTTTCAGCAAGGATTGTTGTACGGTCTGTACGTCGTGCACGCTTTCATTCATAAAGCGTGTCAATTCTTGGAAGCGGGTGAAACGGTCGAACTCTAATGGATCGAACTGTTGCGCGCTTTCTGGGCTAACGGCAACACGTGCTTGCATCTGCCCCTCAGCCTGAATTTCGATCTCGCGCAACTGGTTGCGTAGACGGTTCACACTATCGGTCAATTCCAATACACCATTCTTGAATTCACGCAACTCGGCTTCAACACGGGAACGTGTCACGCTGACTTCGCCCGCTTCGTTGACCAAACGATCCACGATGTCTGAACGCACCCGTAACAAAGCAGCTTGCATGGCACGCTCTGCGCCGACTTCGAGTACAGGGGCGATTAGTGTGGGAGCGGATTCAGTGACAGTTGCGGCAATCTCGTCAGTTGCTGCTTCTTGTGTAGGAGGGTTTTGCAACTCATCAATGGCATGGGCGATGCGGTCGAGATAGTTATCCATCTCGTTCCACAATTCCTCATCCAGCACGTTGTTTGAAATTGCCTTGCTTACGCGATCTTCTACACGGTGGGTCAACTCACCCAGACGCATTGCTCCCGCCATGCGGGCACTGCCCTTGAGTGTATGTAAGCTACGTTGCAGGTTACGCCCAAGGTGCGCTTCTTCTGGTGTCTCATGCCATGCACGCAGGGTGCTACCAATCTGCGGATAGAGTTCGAGTGCTTCTTCCAAGAAGATAGGCAACAACTGTTCATCCACCTCATCGTGAATGCCGCGTTCCTTCTTGTCGCTGGGGCGCGTCTCGGCCAACAGCTCTTTCTCTGCAACGACTGGAACTTCTTCTTGAGTTTTGGCTTCAAGCACCAGTTTGGGAGCTACTGGAGTCTCAACTATCGTTTCGGTGAAGGCTGCCACAGGTTCTATTGGCAAAGCTTGTGGATGATCCACAAGCTCTTTATCCACTTGCAAACGCACAATCAGTTCACTTTGCCGTTGTGGCTCGATGTGCGCTCTGACAGCAGAACACACTTCGTCCAATCGGGCGATGACCTCGTTCAACATGGCGAGCTGAGTGTCGTTCACCGCTTCTGGTTTGTCGATGCGCACTTCAAGCCACTGCTCCAAGGCATAAGCAAGCTCAGCGATGGAGGTGAATCCCATCGTGCGATTGACACCGGCCAACGTATGGGCGGCGCGCATGAAGTCGTAAGAGACCATGTGTCCACTGTTTTCCTGCAAGGCAGCCAAGTGCGCATGAAGCGACGAGACATGTTCGGCGGCCTCTTCGGAGGCGATGCGGAACAACACGGGCGAGATGGTTACCGCGCCAACCTGGACCGGGGCTTCTTCTTGCGGCAACACTTGCGTCGCTATGGGCGTTTGCACTTCTGGCGCTGCTGGTTTGGGTAATGCTTTGCCGTTCTCGATGCAATCGGCCACTGTGAGTAGATGCGAGGTATCAATGTGGGCGGTGGCCGCACCACTTTGCAACATATCCACCCAATGTTGGAATAAGACCTCGGCATCCCCCACCATATCCAACAAATCGGGCGTGGCAGGAATGTTCTCAGCCAACCATTTGTTCATGGCGCGCTCGACCGCCCAAGCGACTTCGCCCAGTTCGGTCAGTCCGACCATACGGCCACTCCCCTTGAGGGTGTGAAAAGAGCGGCGCATGGTTACCCAAGGCTCGCGGCTATCTAGGTGCAAACGCGAAATCTCAAGATTAGAGCGCAAGGTTTCCATGACTTCACGTGCTTCTTCTAAGAACACCTCTAATAGTTCTGTATCCTCATCGCCAGAGCGGATGGAGACACCGACAGGTAGGATGGGCTCTTCGACTTTCGCTGTTTCGACAGCAGTAGCAGACTCGACCTCGCTTAGGTCTTTCAAGGCAGAGACGAGTGCGACAGGGTCGGATTTCTGACCCAACGTCAGCCCTTGAACATAACTGCTCATCAAGCTGAGGGCGGCAGCAACGGTTCGCATCTCTTGTGCGGAGGGGGTATCCCCCTGCTGATAGCGCTCGGCGATTTGGCGCAACGACCGAAGTAACTGCTCGGCAATCTCCAAAGAGAGGATGTGCAGCCCTCCTTGCACTTGGCTCAACAAGCGCCCAACTTGCAACAGTTCGGAGCGTTTGGCGGCATCGCCGAAAAATGCATTAAGGCTTTGTTCAATGTGCTGCAGATTGCTCTGCATCTCACTCGCCAGAGGAGCCATGACTTCGCGCTGCTCCATCTGGCAGTAGAGCGAAACTAAACTGGAGAGTTTTCCTGTATCCTCGGGCCCTCGTATCATGCCTTCCTGCATGCGCATACTAAGAATGCGCGCCTGCTCGTGGAAGCCGCTACCCAAGTGTTGATAGTGATCAATGCCGCTACTCAACAACAGGAGTGACATTGCCATGTCCATCGCGATACGTTGCGCACGGTCTAGATTGTCAGCGTTGAGGGCAGCAGCGTTGATCTGTTTGCACAAGAACTGCAGTGTATTGCGATCAAGTTGTTCTGAGAGCAGATAAAGCTGCTCGGTCTGAGCGGGGACGCGAGCACATGCCGTAGTATCATCGGCGACGCAACGTTCCCAAGTCTCATTTACGAGCGCCAGCTGCGTACGCATATTTTTAAGCAATGCGGTGGTTTCGTTGGGGGCGAGCGGCGGTGTTTCAGGGAGAAATTCTTCTAAAGCAAAGGATTCTTTAATCTCTTCAACCGTCTCACTGACCGTATGGCTACGTGCGATGAGGTATAGCAGTTCACTGAGTGCTCCTTCCTCATCAAAGGGGCTGTCGTCAATCAGTGAGCGCATGCGTTGATCAATGCGGCTGAGCGATTTCTTCACATTCAATTCAGGTGGCACACCGTCGTGCAATAGACAGTTAAGCAATCCCCCCGAGACCCACCAGAATGCACGCTGTTCGTTCGGTAGTGCGCAACTGAGTACCGTGGTAATCGCAGTCATCATATTGCGCAACGCTTGGTTTGGTTCGTCCTGGCGCAACCATTTGAGCAAGCCTTGCTGATACTGCATACGTGCACTCTTGATTCGTGAGGTAGCATCACTTAGTTGTGGCACACTCAAGACAGAAGGCGGCAGCACTAGCTGAGCATCTGGGAAGAACAGATCGACCTCGAATGCCATGTCCAAGCCGCGCGCCTGAAGCAACTCTTGGTATTCGTTAAACAGTCGCAAAGTGGCATTAGGCGCGCCCGCTGCGATGGCATCCAGATAATGTGTCAGTCCGAACAGGCCACGTCGGATAGCATCTTGCTGCATCGGACTCGCATCTTGCGGACGCGATGCTAGCTCTTTAAGCAAGGTTTCGAACTCGGTACAGAACACCACTAGTCCGCGCATACGCAACATGAGCAACACAGCGCTGAAACGGTGTAATTCGGAGAGCGCAGCCGCCAACGATTGAACATTGCTGGCTGTTGCAAAAAAGCTTTCCAGCGCAAGACTAATCTTAGCCAACGAGCTGTCCAGCTCGGATTTGACCGATAGCAACTGCATTGAGTTGAAAGAGGCTGTCACGCGAATCCTTAAAGTTTGAAGCCAGATACCGAACCGCTCAACTCTTTAGCCAAGCCTTCCAACTGAGCAACTGATGCGCTGGTTAATTGTGTGCCTTTTGAGGTTTGTTCCGTGATCTTCAAGATATCCGCCATCACATTTGCCACCTCTTGCGCCATGTCGGTCTGTACTTGGGTGGACACCGAAATACTGTTCACCAAGTCGGTCAGTTCGCGTGTGGATTTCTCAATCTCCTGGAGTGATTTACCAGCCTCGTCAGATAGCTTCGCACCTTCAACCACACCCTGTGTGCTTTTTTCCATCGCCGCCACCGCATCTTGCGTGTCACCCTGAATCGTTTTAACCAACAAACCAATCTGCTTGGTTGCCTCGCCAGAACGTTCTGCCAAGCGTTGCACCTCTTCCGCCACCACTGCGAAGCCGCGACCCGCTTCACCTGCTGATGCGGCTTGGATTGCCGCGTTCAGCGCCAACACGTTTGTCTGTTCCGTAATGTCCGAGATCAGGTCAACGATTTCGCCAATTTCCTGAGAGCTTTCGCCCAAGCGTTTAATGCGCTTGGAAGTCTCTTGAATCTGCTCGCGAATACCGCCCATGCCTGCGATGGAGTTTTGCACGGCACGCGCACCTTGCTCGGTCACTTCCAGTGTGCGGCGCGCTACATCAGAAGATTGAGCCGCACTACTATCAACCTCTTGGATGGATTTGGTCATCAACTCGACCGCGCCGCCCGCATCGCGAATTTCGGCTGCTTGCTTTTGCGCAGCATCAAGCAATCCTTTGGTCACTGTACCCGCTTCGCCAGTGGCCTTGCTTACCTGCTGCGACGAGGCGATGACGCGCGATACCAACTTGCGTAATTCATCTGTGGTGTAGTTGATGGAGTCGGCGATGGCGCCCGTGATGTCTTCGGTCACTGTTGCTTTGGTAGTCAAGTCACCGTCCGCCAAATCGGACAATTCGTTCATCAGGCGCAGAATCGCTTGCTGGTTGCGTTTGTTGGAGGCTTCGGCCTCCTTCGCACGGCGATGCGAATCAGCTAGGTATTCTTTGGAGATCAGCAACAGCAGCAGCAACGTTAAGCCGCCTGCCAGCATGGCAATCAATCCTGAGAATCTGCCCGTGATGGTGGTGTCATAAGCAGCGGTCAGCAATTGCGCTTTGGCGCTGAGCTCATCGGTGCTATCTAGGATGTTGCGGGCAGCTTGCTTTGCATCCACCAAGTTACGAGACTGAGAGACCAAAATCTCGATACTGTTTCGATAGGGATCAAACAACGAGACGATTCTTTGTACATTAGGATCACCCTGTGGCAATTTGGCTAAAGTAGCTTCGGCAGCGTAAGAATCCACCCCTAGTTGTCCCAAATCTTCTAATGACACCTCAGAGGCAAGCATACTGTTCGCATCCTTACCGATACGTTCGAGGGCAAAACCCAGATTGGCCGCTGCCGCCTTCTCGTTGCCGCCATAAGATTCCGACATACTTAAGAGCAGTGGACGCAGTTCAAGCCCTTCATCATTGATGACTTCAATCGCTTTGGACAAAGTCACCAGACCTGGACGTCCCTGTTGCAACAGTTCCACATTTGCCAGCGCTTGGTTGGTGCTGAACATAACGGTTTCCAATGCACTGCGTGCCCCGCCGCTGGTGGCGGGCAAGCTACTATCCCCTTTGTCTAACGACTCAATAAGGGAGACGATGGCTTGATTGTTTTTTTCGAGTTGATCGAACTGTTCCGAGTTCCCAGAAAGTGCGGCTTGCACGCTGTTTGCCAGTTTTAATATCTGGACCTGTAAATCAGTTGCCTTGCCCACATAGCGGGTGGCGAAAGCTGCTTCGCGGCTGTTAAGGAAGGATGCGATTAGCGTGACTAATAAAAACACAAGGGTGGCTGCACCCATGATATTCAATTGGGTGGCGAATGGCAGGTTTCCTATCAAAGGAAGCTTTTTGTCCGTCAGTTTGCTGACATCAGCAACCGCCTCTTTACCCAGCGTTTTCAGTCCTGGAAGTTTTAGTTTGATTGGCATATCTAATTCCTTATTTTTTCGAAGAGGCTAGGCGCCGATGCGCAGAAAGTCAGGGTGTTGCAAAAGCTTTGCGATGTCCAACTTGCGCCAGACCTGGCCATTTGCATCTTGCAGCCGCAATTCGCCGTTAATCTCCCGTTGTTGCCAGCCCTGCGTGTTGCGCAGCCCCAGCACTCTGGATACCAACAGACCTGTGTTGAATGCGAAACGCTGTCCCAGCAACAGAACACGATTGTGTGCTTCTTTTTGAGTTATCTCGTCATCCATAAATGCGCCCAGATCGACAATGCTGTAAAGGCTACCACGCACATTGGCGACACCACAGTACCAAGATTTGGTCAAGGGTACGGGGGTGAGCTGCGGCAGGGGCAATACTTCGCTGATATCAGTCATATCTACTAGCCAAAGCGTTTCGCCAACGCGAACACCTAGTGTGGAGACTTGCGCATCACCCGCTATTTGCGCTTGAAGCCTGTCCAGCACCTGTTGCTGGAAATCGCGTAAGTTGAAACGTTTGGACATGAAATATGAATTAACCGAGCGCGGCTATTTTGCCGAGCAGCTCATCGGCATTGATCGGTTTAGTGACGTAATCTTTGGCACCTTGGCGTATGCCCCAAATTTTGTCGGTTTCTTGTCCTTTGGTGGTGCAAATGATGACGGGAATATGTTTTGTTGCTTCATCTTGCGAAATTTGGCGGGTGGCCTGAAAACCGTTCAATCCAGGCATTACCACATCCATCAAAATCAAGTCTGGCAGCTCGCTCTTGGCGCTGGCGACCCCTTTTTCACCGCTCTCGGCAAATACAACTTGAAAGCCTTTTTTACCGAGTATTTCTCCTAACACGTGGCGCTCTGTTGCAGAGTCATCCACGACCAATATTTTGTTAATTGCCATATTCCGTTTCCTCGTAACGTTTTGTATGTGCCATGACTGCTTCAATCAAACTTTTCTTGCTGAAAGGCTTGGTCAGGTACTGATCTGAGCCGACCAACTTGCCGCGTGCGCGGTCGAACAGGGTGTCTTTGCTCGTAAGCATCACGACAGGTGTGCCTTTGAAATCACGGTGATTCTTGATGAGTGCGCAGGTCTGGTAGCCATCCAGACGCGGCATCATCACATCGACAAAGATGACATCGGGTTTGTTGTCCACCACTTTGGACAGCCCATCGAAGCCGTCTTCCGCTAGAATCACTTTGGCACCCGCTTGGGTGAGAAATATCTCACCGCTACGGCGGATGGTGTTGCTGTCGTCAATGAGTACGACGCAAATTCCTGCCAAACTATCGCTCACGTTTATACCTCGATTTTTCGTTTTTATAGAATCCGCGAATTTCAGCGGACAACCCTCCTAGCGCGGATGCTACCGCACGCCCTGCTTATGCTCAACGTATTTATCGTCGCCAGAACTGGGGGGTGAACAAGATGAGCACGGTGAAAATTTCGAGTCGTCCCAACAGCATGGCGAAAGTACATACCCAAGTTTGAAAATCGGTGAGACCTTGGTAGTTACCAGCTGGACCGACTTGGCTCAGTCCAGGTCCTGCATTATTGATGCAGGCAATCACTGCGGAGAAGGATGAAATGAAGTCGAGCCCACTGATAAGAAGTGCGAAGGTCAATCCTGCGATGCTGATGAAATACAGGAAGATGAAACCAAGAACGGCGAACACGATATTGTTGGCAACTGCTTGACCGCCAATCTTCATCGGATCCACGGCTGATGGGTGTAGCAATTTAACGAACTCTCGACCCGCTTGCTTCACCAATACCAAAGTGCGGATCATCTTGATTCCGCCCCCTGTCGAACCAGAACTGGCGGCGACACAGCTCAGAAACAACATCCACATCGGCGCGAAGATTGGCCATTGGTTAAAATCCACGCTGGCAAAACCGCAGTCGGTCGCCATCGAAACCAGATTGAAGCTGGCATGGCGTAAGGCAGTCAGGAATTCGGGATAGGTTCCTTGCCACCACAAGAAAAAACCGATACCTAAACAACTTCCGATGATCAAGGCAAGTGTCGCAACAGCCTCAGCATCGGCCAAATAGACTTTCAAACTTTTGGCGCGCCAAGCTAGGAAGTGAGTGGCGAAGTTCAGTGCGGCGATGAGCATAAACACGATGAGCACGAATTCGATCGCGGGTGAATTGAAATAGCCGATGCTGGCATCGTGCGTAGAGAAGCCACCCAGACCCATCACGGCAAAAGCGTGACAGATTGCATCCAACCAATTCATGCCGACCAGTTTGAGCGATAAGATACAGGCGACGGTGATTCCAAAATAGACTATCCACAAATTTCGCGCTGTTTCCGTGATGCGAGGTGTCAGTGCTGAATCCTTCATCGGCCCTGGTGTCTCTGCTTTGAATAGTTGTCGTCCCCCTATGCCGAGAAGAGGTAAGACGGCGACAGCTAACACGATGATACCCAAGCCACCTAACCAATTTAACTCATGCCGCCAGATGTTGATGGCGGGCGGTAGATTGTCAAGACCAACCAGTACGGTTGCGCCTGTGGTGGTCATGCCTGACATGGTCTCAAAGTAGGCATCCGTGAAAGACAGGTTGGGAATCGTCATTAGCAAGGGAATGGTGCTGAAGGCGGGCATCGCTGTCCACATGGCGACGACCAACAAATAGCCGTGGCGGATGGAAAGCTCGCCCTTGTGTCTGCGCGTCAGTAGCCACATCAAAATCCCGCCCGCCGCCGTCCACACCATTGCTAACAAAAAATCGAACAGCATGTCGTAGTCGCCGTAAATCAGCGAAGTGACGATAGGCATGAGGTAGGCGATGCTGAATACCACCAACAGCAAGCCCAAAGCGTGGAAGACCATGAGTGTCTTTTTCATCAGAAGAAACCAAGCTTCACTTGGAATAGTTGCTCTACCTTGTGAATCATCTTTTTATCGATGACGAATACGATGACGTGGTCATCTGATTCGATGACGGTGTCGTGATGCGCAATGACGACCTCTCCGTTGCGCACGATAGCACCGATGGTTGCGCCGTGCGGAGATTGAATTTCATCAATGCGACGTCCCACGACTTGTGATGAGTTGCGATCGCCATGAGCTACGAGCTCCAATGCTTCAGCCGCGCCGCGCCGCAACGAGTGAACTGCAGCCACGTCACCTTGGCGCACATAGGCCAACAGCGAACCAATGGTGACTTGGGCGGGCGACAACGCGATGTCAATCTTGCCTCCCTGTACTAGGCTGACATAAGCGCTACGATTGATTAGGCCGATGACCTTGCGTGCGCCAATCTGCTTTGCCAACAGCGCCGACATTATATTGTTCTCGTCATCATTGGTGAGTGCGCAGAACACATCTACATCTTCGACATGCTCTTGTTGTAACAAATTTTCGTCGGTGCAATCACCGTGTAACACCAGCGTCTTGCTTAATTGACCCGCTAGACGCTCACAGTATTTTTTATTGAATTCGATGAGTTTGACCTGATAGTCATTCTCCAAGGCCTTGGCAAGCCGTTTGCCAATATTGCCGCCGCCTGCAATCATTACGCGCTTGGTGGGCTTATCCATGCGGCGCATTTCCTTTAGGACACGGCGTATGTTTTCTTTAGCGGCGATGAAGAATACTTCATCGCCATCTTCAATCACCGTCGTGCCTTCTGGGAACAGCGCTCTATCTTTACGGAAGATCGCTGCGACGCGTGCTTCCACTTGTGGCATGTGGGAGCGCAGGTAACTCAGGGGTTGCCCTACCAAGGGGCCACCCTCAAAAGCACGCACCGCTACGAGCGACACTTTGCCTTGAGCAAACTCCAATACTTGCAACGCTTCAGGAAATTCAATCAGCTTAGTGATGTAGTCGGTGAGAATCTGTTCGGGGCAGATGGAGAAATCCACGCAGAAGTTATCCACGTTGAACACTTCTTCGCGATTGAGATATTCGGTGGAACGGATACGGGCGATGCGGGTTGGGGTGTTGTAGAGTGAAGCCGCCAATTTGCAAGCGACCAGATTGACCTCGTCGCTCATTGTCACTGCCAATAACATATCAGCATCAGCAATGCCTGCTTGCTCTAGGACAGATGGATGGGCTGCGTTTCCAACCACCGTTCGTATGTCGAGGCGGTCTTGCAACACGCGGAGTTTTTCACTATCGGCATCCACCACCGTAATGTCGTTTGCTTCATTCACCAAGCTTTCAGCGACATTGGAGCCGACCTGACCCGCCCCTAGGATAAGTATCCTCACGCGGCATCCTTCCATTTTATCGAGCAACCCATGCTGGCGATTTGCTCCTGTGGGCCTTTCCCAGTTTTGGCGATTTGCAACATGGCATTGAAAAGATCGCGTTGCGCATCGGGCACGGCCTCTTTGCGCGAGGTATCCAAGCGCCCGCGATATTGCAATTCCATATGTGCATTGAATCCGAAGAAATCAGGCGTGCATACGGCACCGTAATCCTTGGCAATTTGCTGGGTTTCGTCCCACACGTAGGGAAAGGGATAGTTGTATTGTTGCGCGATGAGTTTCATGTTGTCAAAGCGGTCTTCTGCGTAGTCAGCAGGATCGTTCGACATGATGGCGATGCTGTTGATACCGTGAAGCTGCAACTCACGCACGTCACGGATGATGCGATCACGGATGGATTTGACGTAAGGACAATGGTTGCAGATGAACATCACCAATAGACCGTTTTTACCACGAGCGCTTTCAAGGGTGTGATACTTACCGTCAATGCCCAATAGATTGAACGGACGTGCTTTCCAGCCAAAGTCGCATAAAGGGGGTTGCAAACTAACCATGAAATTTCCTCCTGAATAACAGCGTGATTTTTTGTGTCGTTATATTATCACGCCATTCTTTCATGCCTTTTCATTGCTATGGTTGCGCCACGTTTCTACTGCCCCCCCCCTTTGCCGTTGAGTACCAACGCCGAACTTCCGCCAGATGCGGCACATCACGCCAGTCGTGTGTTGCGTCTGCGCGTTGGTGATGCGGTGCAGATATTTGATGGATTGGGGAATGCGCTGGATGCCACCATTCACGCTATTAACGGCAAACATGTGCTGTTAGGCAATCTACAAACTGTGCTGGATACCAGCATATTGAACCTGCAAATCCACCTAGCGCAGGCGATGTGTAGCAGTGAGAAGATGGATTGGGTCATCCAGAAAGCAACGGAGTTAGGTGCGAGCAGCATTCACCCCATACAGACTCAGCGCAGCGTGGCGAAGCTTTCTGAATTGCGTGCCGAGAAACGTGGCGCACACTGGCAAGGTGTGACTATCGCCGCGTGTGAGCAGAGTGGCCGCAACACCTTGCCTGTCACCCACGCGCCGATGGAGTTGGATACGTGGCTAGCCACACAACGTGGTAATTCGCATAGAAAATTTATTCTGCTACCAGAGGGTGCGACCGCCTTGCATGAGCAGACGGGTATAGAGAAAGACATCGTATTGTTGATTGGTCCAGAAGGCGGGTTCACTTCGGATGAAGCACTTAAAGCCCAACACGCTGGTTTCATACCCATCCGCCTCGGCTCACGCGTGCTACGCACTGAGACTGCTGCTATCGCCAGTATCGCTGCCCTACAGACTCTCTGGGGTGATTTCCGATAAACCTTATCGTGTGGCGATGCTAATTTACGTTCGCCGCTATAGGTAAAGCGGTAGAGACCGATCCCGTACCAGCGGGCTGCGCCCCACCGTGTTACGGTCGCTATGCCGTTATGTTCTCAAGTTGATTGAGAATTAGCATTCCCATGCTCAACGATAAAAAACTCAACGTGATGCCTACGCTGGTAGGATGCTGAATCACCCAGTTATCCACCTCCAAATGTATCTTGTCTAAAGGTAGCGTCCTTTTGCGAAATGTGTACCAACGATCTGTGTAGCCTTCAATCATGGCTAATGCCTTGGGAAAGAAGATTACCGAGAGTCCAACCAATAGGCAAAGCAGGTTGCTAATCAGTAAGAATCCTTTCAGGTTGCTGGCGACTCCGCTAATCTCCAGAGGCGTGAGGCCTTCTTCGAAGAAGGCAAGACTTGGACTCAGAT
This sequence comes from Sideroxydans sp., assembly GCA_036170995.1. GTDB lineage: Bacteria > Pseudomonadota > Gammaproteobacteria > Burkholderiales > Gallionellaceae > Sideroxyarcus. The sequence continues at coordinate 15,468 of JAVHQF010000384.1, forward strand.
CAGCTTCCGCTATTAACGTGATTGACACCGCCGCACCAACGATGATTGCTCCGCCTAAGAGAGTTCTCTGTTTCAGCAAAGTAGTCTCGACGAAATGAGGGGTTGAAAGCGTCCGTGTTAGCTTGCGCACCGAAATCCAGCGGTTCATCACATTGAAGAGCTTGAGCGCGCGCTGACTGCGCAACGCCAAAGCGATTCCAACCAAGAACGAAAACACGCTGGCAATCAGGAAGAAGACAAAAGTCATGTAGAGAAAGACTGGGTAAGAGATTTGGCTAATTAAATTGTTCATTTACTTCCCCTCCTATAGATAGCTTTGCTCGACACAGATTCATTCTAGGCTTTTTTGTAATTATCGAATAGGCAAGTGAGGCACTGTGTACATGGCAATTTTTCTAATCTAGGTGTTTAATTGCGCCCATTCCAAAACTATACGACGAATGACAGATATGCCACTCCAATCAGCCGAGTTTGTTAACTGGTTTCGCTCTGTCGCACCTTATATCAATGCCTTTCGCGGCAAGACCTTCGTCATTGCGTTCGGTGGCGAAGTGGTGGCGGACGGTAAGTTTGTCGAGCTGACACACGATTTCAATCTGCTGGCTGCCCTAGGTATCCGCCTCGTGTTGGTACATGGTGCACGTCCGCAGATCGAGCAGCATCTATCTAAGAACGATCTGGCTGGTACCTATCATCAAGGCATCCGTCTCACCGATGCCGAGACTATGCAATGCGTGAAAGAAGCGGTCGGTCGCACGCGGGTCGAGATCGAGGCGTTGCTCTCAATGGGCTTGGCCAACTCGCCCATGGCGAATGCGGACATCCGCGTGGCGGGGGGCAACTTCATCACCGCTCAACCCATCGGCGTCATCAACGGCATTGATCTGCAACACACTGGCACGGTGCGCAAAGTGGATGTCGCCGCATTGCGCGACCGTATGGAGTTCGGCGAAGTAGTACTGTTGTCGCCGCTGGGTTATTCGCCCACAGGCGAAGTGTTCAACCTCACCTTGGAAGACGTCGCGACCGCGACTGCCAGCGCCTTGGATGCCGACAAGCTGGTGTTCATGATGGACACCGACGGCGTACAGGACAAAAAAGGCAAGATCGCCAAGGAGCTGACCATCGTGCAAGCACAGGCCATTTTGAGCAAGAAGAACAGGCTGCCCGACGACATCGCCATATTCCTGCCGTGTGCGGTGCGTGCTTGTGAGGCAGGCGTGGCGCGCACGCATCTTATTAGTCGCCATACCGATGGTGCATTGTTGCAAGAGCTGTTCAGCGACGAGGGCATCGGCACCATGGTAGTGGAGAGCACGCTCAACACCTTGCGAGCGGCCACGATTGAAGACGTGGGTGGCATCATCCAGTTGCTACGTCCGCTAGAGGAGGAAGGCATTTTAGTTAAGCGTTCGCGCGAGTTGTTAGAGCGCGAGATTGCGCGCTTTGAAGTTCTGGAACACGACCATCGCATCGTCGGTTGCGCCGCCTTGTATCCCTTCCCCCACGAGGCATCGGCAGAACTCGCTTGTCTGGCAGTGGATGCACAATGTCGTGACCGGGGTTACGGTGAAGCCATCCTCAATCACATGAGCAGTCTGGCGAAGTCGCAAAAAATGAAGAGACTGTTCGTGCTGACTACCCGTACAGCGCATTGGTTCGTCGAGCGCGAATTCAAAGAGGCGGAGGTGGATCAACTGCCCAAAGAGAAAAAGGCGCTGTATAACTACCAGCGGCGGTCCAAGGTGTTTGTAAAGAATCTGAAATAGGCGTGTAACAATTAATCGGTAATCTATCAATGGAGAAGCAAATGGCAAGAATGGTGCAGTGTGTGAAATTGGGTCGCGAGGCAGAAGGCTTGGATAGACCGATGTATCCAGGCGCTTTGGGACAGCGTATCTATGAAAACGTATCGAAAGAAGCATGGCAAGGTTGGATAAAATTCCAGACGATGCTGGTGAACGAGAATCGCCTCAATCTGGCCGATCTCAAAGCACGCCAGTACCTAGCACAACAGATGGAGAACTACTTTTTCGGGGAGACACAGATGCCAACTGGCTACGTGCCACCGAAGGCGTAAGCAGTTCGAAGCACTTGGCAAAAACCTACCCAGCGCAGAACTTCCTTAATCGTGAACTCGGTTTGTTGGAGTTCAATCGTCGCGTATTGGCGCAAGCAGAGGACCCCAGCGTCCCCTTGCTGGAGCGTCTCACCTACCTGTGCATCGTCAGCAGCAATCTGGATGAGTTCTTCGAGATTCGCGTTGCGGGGCTGAAAGAGCAGATCAAACTGGGCGCTATCGCCGCAGGTCCAGATGGTCTGGAAGCCTCGCAGATTCTCAAGCGGTTGTTCGCCCCCACGCATCAACTCATCGCGCGACAATACGAGTTGTTCAACAAAGAACTGGTGCCTGCATTGGCGACACAAGGCATCAAATTCATCCGTCGCACCCACTGGAACGAAGCCCAGCAAGCGTGGGTGAAGGAGTTCTTTCTGCGCGAGGTCATGCCCGTATTGACTCCGATTGGACTGGACCCATCGCATCCGTTTCCGCGTGTGGTGAACAAGAGTCTGAACTTTGCAGTCGAGTTGCAAGGCAAAGATGCCTTCGGTCGTAACTCGGCCAAGGCCATCGTACAAGCGCCACGCGTATTGCCGCGTGCCATCCCCATGCCACCCGAGATTGCGGGTTGTGCGCATGGGTTCGTATTCCTCTCCTCCATTATCCATGCACACGTGGGCGAATTGTTTGCTGGCATGGACGTGTTGGGTTGTTACCAGTTCCGTGTGACGCGCAACAGCGACCTGTTCGTAGATGAAGAAGAGGTGAAAAATTTGCGCGTCAGCCTGCAAGGTGAGTTGCCGCAGCGTCACTTCGGCGATGCGGTGCGTCTGGAAGTGGCAGACAACTGCCCACCCGAGTTGGCGAACTTTATGTTGCGTCAGTTCGAACTAAAACCCGAAGATCTGTTCCGTGTGCATGGCCCTGTCAATCTGGTGCGCCTGATGCGCATCCCTGCGCAAGTGCCGCGCCCTGATCTGAAGTTCCAACCCTTCGTGCCAGGCGTGCCTGCACTCATTCAAAAGAAGGGCGCCGACATGTTAAAAGCGATGCGCAAGGGCGATCTGTTATTGCATCACCCTTACCAGTCGTTTAAGCCCGTGCTCGATTTCATCCAGCAAGCCGCCAATGATCCTGATGTTGTTGCTATCAAGCAGACGGTTTATCGAACAGGGGAAGAATCAGAACTGATGGAAGCCCTCATCATGGCGGCGCAGCACGGCAAGGAAGTCACGGTGGTGGTGGAGTTGCTGGCGCGCTTCGACGAAGAGGCCAACATCAACTGGGCCGGGCGGCTAGAAGCGGTAGGCGCGCATGTGGTGTATGGCGTGGTCGGTCACAAAACGCACGCCAAGATGCTGATGGTAGTGCGTCGCGAAGAAAAAAAATTGCGGCGCTATGTGCATCTAGGCACGGGTAATTACCATCCCCGCACCGCCAAGCTCTATACCGATTTTGGCTTGTTCACCTGCAACGAAGAGATGTGTGCCGACGTGAACGAGATATTCGTGCAGCTCACGGGTTTAGGTAAAGCGAAGAAGCTCAACCACCTATGGCAATCGCCCTTCACCCTACACAGCAAGGTGCTGGAAGCCATCAACAACGAAACAAAAATCGCCAAGGATGGCAAGCGTGCGCACCTTATCGCCAAGATGAATGCACTGCTTGAACCTGAGATCATTACGGCTCTGTACGAAGCTTCGCAAGCCGGCGTGAAGATTGAGCTAATCGTGCGTGGGGTGTGCGGTTTGCGCCCAGGTGTAAAGGGACTTTCCGAAAATATAACCGTGCGTTCCATTATTGGACGCTTCCTCGAACACTCCCGCATCTTCTATTTTTGCAATGAGATGAAGCACGATGTGTATTTAGCCAGCGCGGATTGGATGGATAGAAATTTCTTCCGCCGTATTGAAGCGTGCTTCCCTGTACTGGATGCCAAGCTGAAAAAACGTGTGCTGGATGAAGGTCTGAAGATATATCTGAAGGACAACTGCCAAGCGTGGGAGATGGATTGCAATGGCTTTTGGCATCGCATCAATGTCACCCGTAGCGGCAAGGTATGTGCACAAACGGATTTGATGGATGTATTGGGGCAAGCCCTATCTGCAGAAGCGGATTAGCAAAAACAGATTGTGCGGAGTATTCTGCAGACTCGACTTAGGCGAGCGAGGTGGCAATCATGGAACTGATACTGTGGCGACATGCTGAGGCACATGACGACGCACCTGATATGGCACGCGAGCTGACTGGTAAAGGTCACAAACAAGCAGACAAGATGGCGACATTTTTGCGCGCCCGCATCCCAGAAGACACCCGTATCCTAGTCAGTCCAGCCCAGCGCACGCAACAGACTGCTCACGCGCTCACACAACATTTCCACACTGAAGACGCACTTGCACCTGGTGCAGCACCACAAGACATTTTGGATGCCATCAGCTGGCCTGACCTCGACACCACCGTACTCATCGTCGGGCACCAACCTGCGTTAGGGCAAATTGCGGCGCTGTTGTTGGCAAACTCCAAGACCAGTTTCAGCGTGAAGAAAGGATCGGTGTGGTGGCTGAGTCGTTACACCAGTGATGGTGATTTTCAGACCAATCTACGCCTAGCCATCGCACCAGACGATTTGTAATTCTCAAGGGGGTAGCCATCATGTTTGAATCAGCCGAACTCGGACACAAAATAGACAAAGCCACCTACGACAAAGAAGAACCCAAGCTACGCGAAGCGTTGTTGAACGCGCAATTTGATTTGGCACAGAAAGCCAAATTCCCCGTCATCATACTGATCGGTGGGGTAGATGGGGCAGGTAAGGGCGAGACGGTGAACTTGCTCAACGAGTGGATGGATCCGCGTCACATTCAAGTGCATGCCACAGGTGAGCTGTCGGACGAAGAGCGTGAGCGTCCGCATATGTGGCGCTTCTGGCGTGCGCTGCCGCCCAAGGGCAAGATCGGCGTGTTCTTCGGCTCGTGGTACACCGCACCTATCGTGCAACGTGTGCTCAAGAAGAGCAGCGCGGCCACCCTCGCGCAAGATATCGAGCAGATCAACCGTATGGAGAAGATGCTCACCGATGAAGGCGCGGTGGTGCTGAAATTCTGGTTCCACCTCGCTAAAGACGCGCAGAAGAAGCGCCTCAAAGCCTTGGAGAAAGAGCCCAAGACACGTTGGCGCGTCACCAAGTTCGATTGGGAGCGCTTCGAGCTTTACGACAAATTTCGCAAAGTGTCCGAGTACACCTTGCGCGAGACCAGCACCGCTGGAGCACCGTGGATCGTGGTGGAAGGTGCGGATGCACGCTACCGTAGTCTGACGGTAGGCAAAGTGATTCTTGAGTCGTTGCACAAACATCTTAAAGATAAACCGAAAGCCACGGCGGCCAAAGCGCCCCCTTTACAAGCTGCTATCGACGGCCTCGACGTGCTCGACAAATTGGATATGAACCAAGTTATCGCCAAGAAAAAATTCGATGCTGAGTTAGAGAAATATCAGGGCAAACTCAACCTGCTTACACGCCATCCAAAATTCAAGAAATTATCTGTCATCGCCGTGTTCGAAGGTTCAGATGCGGGCGGTAAGGGCGGCGCCATCCGCCGCATCACCGGGGCATTGGATGCGCGTCACTATCGCATCACACCCGTTGCCGCGCCGACTGAAGAAGAACGCGCACAACCTTACTTGTGGCGCTTCTGGCGCAACGTACCGCGCATTGGACGTTTCACCATCTTTGACCGTTCTTGGTATGGCCGTGTGCTGGTCGAACGTGTGGAGAAATTCTGTTCCGAAGACGATTGGATGCGTGCCTACGGCGAGATCAACGACTTTGAAGAACAGCTCACCCATAGCGGCGCGGTGGTGGTGAAATTCTGGCTCGCCATCACCAAGGAAGAGCAGCTACGCCGTTTCAAAGAGCGCGAGAAAATCGGCTTCAAACGCTTCAAAATCACCGCAGAAGATTGGCGCAACCGTGAGAAATGGGATGCCTATGAACGCGCTGTATGTGACATGGTAGATCGCACCAGCACTGAGATTGCGCCGTGGACGCTGGTGGAAGCCAACGATAAGAACTTTGCCCGCATCAAGATATTGAAGACGCTGTGTGACCGCATCGAAGCGGCCATGAAGAAGGTCAAATGAGAGGGGCTAATTCTTTTTATCGAACAGCATCTCAATCCGCATCATCAAAGCGGGACTAGTATGGAACTGCTTATTGGTGGGGAAGTGTAGTTGCGGATCAAGTTCAAAGAACAGCCAGTCACGGTGCAAGCGATAGCGGTACGATACCAACAGCACATAATCGGTAACATGGGTCTGAGGTGTGCTGGTGCCTAAGACACTGGCTTGATAGAGTAGAGCAGTGCGCTCGTCCCAAGTGTGGTAAAGCGAGAAATCTTGGCGTAGATCAAAGTTTTGTTGGTTATGTAGCCAAGTAGCGTTGCTGGTAATGCGAAACAATAAAGGATCGCTAAGTAGTTTCTCCAGATCGAAACGCGTCGTCTCACCCGCTCCGATAGTGTTAAACCAGAACACGGTCTCACTCGCATTGGCATGCCACAAACCGAAGACATTGCCTACGCTTCCGCGCATCCGCGCGAACGGTGTCGTTTCCACTCCTTGGAATTTCAGACCAGCGTCCGTGCTGAAGTTCCAGTGTTCGTTACCAACAGATTCATAACGTAAGGCTGCTGCGATACTTTCTAACGTGCTACGTTGAGTTGGTTGTACTTGAGTGCGTGATGGGTCGGTCGTGGTATTTTGATCGGGATTGCTTTCTAGGGTCAGATGCAATTTCTGTTCGGTGTTGGGCAGATCAAGCTTGGCTCTCCCTGATAACACATACAGACCATCCCCTTGGTAGCCCGACACCCTAGTGATGTCGAGCTGTAGCACGCTTTTGTTGCTCTCCTCGTAGTGGCGGTCATCACCAAAGAAACGGTCAACATTGCTGATTAATCCTATGAAATGCTCAGAAAGATAATCCCGAGGTGCATCCATCACATCAATCGAAGGTAATGTGATTAAGGCTGGCGACGGTTCATTCGCCGATGCCTCAGGAGGTTCATTTTCAGCAAATGTTGGTAATGAAAGGCAGACGAAGATCAGTAGCCAACCGAACCTCAAAACATAAGTAGGATGGGGCTTGCTACTAATCACGGTTCTTGTCTTGTACCAATACATAAGGTCGTGCCACCACCGCCCACAGCAAGGCATTCGCCTCGTACCAAGCCAAGGCTTGCTCATCGGTGACCTTGCCAATTTGGCCAGACTCCAACCAATGCGCCACCTGTGCCTTGTTGTCCTTCGATATTTGGAACGCCACATCCACCAAGTCGAGCGACTCACCTACGACCACCGTCGCGCCACGCGCGAAATAAGGTTGCAACTCACGCCAGCCGATCTGCGCGGTCTCCATATTCACCTGAGCGCGGTCGATGTCATCAAGGGTTGGTTGTTTCATATCGTTTGTCCTACGGCGCCAAGTTATCTGGATTACGGGCTTCAAGCTCACTCCACAAAGCCTGTGCGATGGCGGCCCAAGCAGATTGGTTCGTGGTCACCTTGGCGAACTGGTTGAGATAGCCCGAACCAAAGGTCGCCGAATTGGTCTTGTGCATCAGCATCGCCAAGCCGTAAAGCTCCACCTTGATGCGAGCTTGCATGTCACCCTCGCGGGCGGTTTTGCGAAGTCGATCAATGTTCTGCAACACATCACGCGCGAAAATCCGTACCTGATACTCGTCATGGAAATCCAATCCAAGCGCGATGCAGGTACTCTCGATCTGCAATTCCAGCTCGTCCCCATCATGCAACATGATGTCATTGCCGAACATAGTCATGCAGACGAACCTTTCAGATAATTTTCTTTGGTGCGGATGTAGTGCTCGGCCGAGTAACGCAGATACTTCATCTCGCCTTCAGTGAGCGCACGTACCAACTTAGCCGGTCGACCCATGTATAACATGCCACTCTCCAATGCCTTGCCCGGCGAGATGAGGCTGCCCGCACCGATCATCACGAAATCAGGAATCACCACATCATCCATGATGATGGAGCCCATACCAATGAGGCAGTCGTTACCGATACGGCAGCCATGCAAGATCACCGAATGCCCAACCGTCACATAGTCGCCGATGATGAGCGGCGAACCGTCGGGCTTGTCCGCCGTCT
>JAVHQF010000385.1:0-1229 GCA_036170995.1 Sideroxydans sp.
GTGACAAAGCCAAACAAAAGGCGGGCATCGAGGGCGAAGACCTCGGCCATACCAGAACGACAGCAAGCCAGCAAAACAGCATCAGGGGCACGGTACGACCCGACAGCTTCGAAATCCGCACCGCCCAGTTCAGGATCACGCCAGAGCACAGCGTTGAATACCTTGACACCCATGGCACGGTACGACTGACCGACAGCGGACCACGCATCGATCTGGCGCAAGAGGACGACGAGCAAGCCATGCGTGCAGGCTTGCTGCTGGCCTCGCAAAAATATGGCGGTGAAGTATTCGTCACCGGGTCACTGGCTTTCCGGGAGCTGGCTGCAAAGGAAGCTTTGCGGATGGGTATTAAAGTGAAAAACCCGGAATTGGCATTTTTGTCCGCTGAGAAATCATGGAGAAAGGAGCTGGAATTGTGAGTATTAAATACCACATCGCATCAAGTTATCTATTAACTTTATAGTCAGTTTGAGTTAAAATAGATAATGATCTTATGCTACTAAAAATAATAGTTCGTCATATTTATTTTCTTCTGATGACTTTGATGCTTCCATGACCAACGATCACAAAACTACAGCAAGACGCTGGATCAGCACCGCTGTCTATCGGTGCGGCCAAGCAGTCTTTTATACCAAGTGGGCCCTTTGCATCGCAGTCACCTGCCTGGTCTGGGGAGGTGCTGTCTGGTTTGGGTCTCTGGCCTGGGATCAAAAGCAAGGTGCCATCCTGGCCTTGATGGGGTTTGGTGCATGGTTGACGGTTTGCAGATTTGTTTTTCCGGTATTTTGGTTTATATCTATCGAGGTCATCAGGCGGTTCTTTAGGTATATTAACTATCGTTTCTTGTAAAAACTTACTCCATGACGGAAAAATATTGAATGACGGTGATGATTGATATTTATTTCGTCATTCCATTTAATTACTCTGTCATTTGAAAAGGATTACTTTGACGATGGAAATGAATGAAGGATTGACAAGTGCGCTGGCTCAATTTGTCAAGCGGGTTGGATTTTCAGAAAGGTGCAGCAATGTCGTCGATGACTTTGGTGGTGGCCATGGCCTTGATGGCGACGGCCCCCTTTGTCCAAGCAGAAGCCCAAGCTTGGAGAGATCGTGTGGTTGCTGCCATTCGGCCAGGGGCAGTGGTTGCACGGCGCGGGTTGGACACTGACCTCATCACGCGAGCGGTGCTTTTTGGCCAGGGTGGTGGCCAATGGAGCCATGTGGGC
>JAVHQF010000386.1:0-23624 GCA_036170995.1 Sideroxydans sp.
CTTAAAGCTGCTGAATTAACTGTTCCTTTGCAACGTATTGACGTTGCACCGCCCGCTCTAACCGTTACTTTATCCTCAGCCACCCTGCCGGAGAACGACCGGCTCGTCCCCATCACCGCCACCCTCACCGTAGCGGACGACTACGACCCCCAACCCGAAATCAAACTTGATTCCATTGCGGTGAACGAAGTGTACGAAACTAAGGATATTTAGGATGCAAGTTTAGGAACGGACGACAGACAATTCCTGCTCAAGGCCGAACAGGAAGGCAAGAACCCCTTGGGGCGTATCTACACCGTGCAATATTCCGCCACCGATGGCTCCGGCAACACCTCCATCGCCACTGCGACAGTTACTGTGTCGCGCAAGAAAGAAGACAAAGAACACAAAAAAGAAGATTCCCACAAAGACACCTCCCACCAAGAAAAACAATCAGATAAAGACAAACCGTTTTGGAAATTCTGGTAGTTTTTTTACTCCTCATCTAGCCTGCGCAAGTTGTACTGCGCCTGATAGAGCTGTGGGTCTAATTGAAGCGCGACGGTGAGTTCCCGTCGCGCTTCGTCTTTGCGCTGTGCCAATAGATAGGCATAGCCCAAATTGTTATGTGCTCGAGCTTTGTTGGGTGACTTCACTACAGTGTCTTCCCAAAGTGTCACCTCGTTCTGATAGACCTGATTGCGCGACACGGTGAGAGCGACGCAGGCGATGAGTAAGCCTGCCGCTACGAATCGACATTTCTTGCCATCCAAAAACAAAGTCAGTTCGATCGCAAGTGCGAGCAGTAGCGGCCATGCGGCTAGATAGAGTTGACGTTCGTTGGCGATGTCTATGCGCGGTAACAGGATGTAGAGCGGTATCAAGTGCAGCATCACCCAGCCGAGCGCGAAGCTGATCCAAGGTCGTCTGCGCAAGCAAGCGAACATGAGTCCGAGCAGGGTGATGGTGATGGACAGAGGAAATATCGCCTCTCTAAGCGCGTGCAGAAGGGGTAGGTCGGGGTCGATGTTCAGCCACAACGGTAAGGCAAATTGTTGCAGCAAGTGGACGAAACCATTCAGTTGCGTGGCGAGGTTGCCTTGCAGTTCGTTGAGTTGCGCGCTGCGCTCCATCTGCGAGAGGTAGTTGTCGCTGAAGAGGAAGAACACGGCAGCGATGAAAAGTAACAACCAACTCGTCCATTGTGGTTTGAATTCAAAGCGCCATCTGCCGCCACAACTTATTTCCCATAGCAGTAGTGCAAATGGTAAGGTCACAGCAGTCTCTTTCACGGCAAGGGCAAGGACGAACAAGAGCGGCGTGGTGACATATACATTGAGCGATTTGTTCTGCGTGCGACCGATCACATAGTTCAGTAATGCAGCGAGGTAGAACAGCGTCATCAACGATGCGGAGCGTCCGCTGATGTAGCTCACTGCTTCGGTATGGATGGGATGCACGGCGAACAGCAAGGCGGCTAGTAGCGGAGCATGGTGCAATGCGGCAGAGCGGGACTGCTGTTGTACGAATAGTTGCGACAGGCGATACACCAGATAAGCATTCACCAGATGGATGAGTAGGTTGGTGAGATGGAAGCCAAGAACGCCCCAGCCCATTGTCCAGTTCGCGGTGTAGCTCAGTTTGAGCAAGGGGCGGATGCCGTTGCCTAACGTGGCATACCAGTTCGTCCAACTGTGCACTTGTGTCTCGCGAACGATGACGTTGTAGTCGTCGAACTGAAAGCCGCCAGTGAGTGCGTTGGCATAACTGAGGAATACGGCCAGAGCCAACCACATCAGCACGTGCCATGTCGATTCAGGGCGCGTGTGACTCATGTTCAAAAGCAAGGTCGAGTATGTCCACCGCGTCCCACCAACGGTCTTGCCCGTGCAAAATCACCAACAACACCTCTTTGTCTTTGCGTTTGGCGTAAGCGATCAGACATTTACCCGCATTGGGTGTGTAGCCCGTCTTCAATCCAAGCGCACCTGAGTAGCGACCAATCAACGCATTCTTGTTGGATACCTTGTATGACTTTCCTGCTAATGAAGTGATGCGGGTCGTAGCTTGTGAGGTGATGGCGAGAATCTCGGGATGTTTGAGTAATTCATGTGCAAGGAGTGTGATATCCGTTGCGGTAGAAAGATGGCGTGGTGCATCGTGTCCGCACGCGTTTTGAAAGTGTGTGTCACTCAAGCCGAGTTCTTGTGCACGACGATTCATCAGTTTCACGAATGCGGTTTCGCTTCCTGAAACGTAATCGGCCAAGGCATGACAGGCATCGTTGGCCGACTGCATCAGGGTCGCGGCAAGGAGGTCTTGCACCAGAAAGCGTTCATTGGTTTTGAGTTGAAGGCGTGAGCCCGTCTCATGCGCAGCAGCGGCGCTGATGCTGACAGTGTCTTGCAGTTGGTTTTTTTCCAGCACTAGCAGGGCCGTCATTAACTTGGTCAGGCTGGCAGGGGGAAGTTTCTTTGTTGCTTGCTTTTCCCACAACACCGCGCCTTCCACTTCGACAAGATAGGCGTGGGCGACCTGCGGAAACGGGTCGGGCTGTGTGGCTGCCCCCGCTAGGAGGGAGCAGCCACACAGCCCGATGAAGAGCGCCTTATACACTTAGAGTCCGAACAGCCCCTTCAATTTCTTGGCACCTTCCAATGCATCGGTGGCTGGGTTGCTACTGGCTGGCTTGCCAGTTTTGCGCGGTACGGGAGTGTCATTTTGAGCGTCGTCATCTGCAGAGGATTCGTCCTGCTTGCCGCTCAGACATCTTTTGAGGTCTGCGGCGCGCGTTTCTGCCGTGTAGCTACGACCTTCGCAATCTTTGCGGCGTTGTACTTCGCGGTAGGTCTTAGCTTCGGCTGGGCAATGCGCGGAGAGTTGGTTGTAATTCTTGCCGTTGAGCGTCTTGCAGATTGTTTTGGTGGTGGCAGCGATGTTCACCTTGCACTCTTTGGCGACCGATACCATCCCTTTTTGCTGATCCTGACTGATCAGAGCGCTGAAGGTTTTTGCGTCAGCGGGGGCATCCTTGCGTACTTTTTCACACAATTGGGTGCGTAAAGCAGGGGGGCAGGGCGTTTCCGCAAGAAGTATGAGATGGGAACCGTTTATCCAGTCAGCAGTGTCACGGAACTCGGATGTATCGCACATCTGTCCGACGATCTTTTGCTGGTCTGCTTTTGCCTTTTTGACAGCTTCTTCCGAGTCGCAATGACCGCCTACGCGCTTGCCGCTGAATTCCGAGGACATGTTCATGTCACGACCGTGTGATTTTCCAGAAAATCTCATCTTGCCCTGATAGCTATTTGCAGTGGAGGTTTGCTCTCCGCTTCCGGTCATTATTTCGCCGTCATGGTCGCAGCGGACTTTCCACGTGGTCTGGTTGCCTACAGTTTTAACATCGGATGCTTGGCAATCCTTGTCGCCAGTGGTTTTCCCTGGATCTCTCTCGCCGCCCTTGGCGATGCACACCTTTGTGGTGGTGGCAGGCATGGCGAATGGCATGCCGGGCATCTCCATCTTGGAGGTTATTTCCCAGTACTCTCCTGGGGCAGACAATGCGCTGGTGGAAAACAGACAAGCAGAAACGGCGATACTGGTGATCAGATGTTTGTTCATGATGGCTCTCCTAAAATGATGACCACACGCGATAGATAATTTCAAAGACTGTTGGGGATTCTTTGCCTTATACGACCGTCCGTCAAGTTCTGTTCTCAATGTAGGAACTTGCGGGGCGCTCGGGTATCATGCGCATCCCATTGAGCTAGTCTATTTTTGCTATGAATCCAACTCTTGTCTTCGACATCGAGACAATTCCCGACATCACGGGCTTACGCGCCTTGCACGAACTCGACAGCGCAGTGAGTGACAACGAAGTGGCGGAACTGGCATTCCAGATGCGTCGCCAGAAGACGGGCAGTGATTTCCTTCCACATCACTTGCAACGTGTCGCGGCTATCTCGTGTGTTTTACGCGAGGGTGACAATTTCAAGGTGTGGTCGCTGGGTGAGTTGGGGGAGGATGAGGGCAGCATCATTCAGCGCTTCTTCGACGGCATCGAGAAATACACGCCGCAGATCGTGAGTTGGAACGGCGGCGGATTCGACCTGCCCGTGTTGCACTATCGCGGTTTGATTCACGGAATCCAATCAGCGCGTTACTGGGATCAGGGCGAGGACGACAAGGAGTTCAAGTGGAACAACTACATCAGCCGTTACCACTCGCGTCATCTGGATTTGATGGACTTGCTGGCGATGTACACAGGGCGCGCTAACGCGCCGTTGGACGAATTGGCCAAACTCATTGGCTTCCCTGGCAAGTTGGGAATGGATGGCAGCAAGGTATGGGATGCCTATCAGCAAGGCAAGTTGGAAGAGATACGTAACTATTGCGAGACCGATGTGGTGAATACTTATCTAGTTTTCGCACGCTTCCAATTGATGCGCGGACAATTCACCCAAGCGCGTTATGAACAAGAGCTGGAGTTGATTCGCTCCACATTAAGGAAATCTGAAGAAGCGCATTGGAAGGAATTCCTCGCCCAATGGCCTAAAAATAAATTGCAACATAAGTAACCCACTTCTTTCTGAAGAATAGAGGTAGGTTACGGTTGCTACCGCGTGAGCGTTTAAGCCACGCATGGTATGATGCAAGCCTTGTTTAACGGTGCAATCGACATTCAGGGTGCAGCATGAAAAGCAGTGAAATCCGCCAGAAATTCTTAGATTTTTTCGCCTCCAAAGGCCATACCGTGGTCGCCTCCAGTTCGCTGGTGCCGCATGAAGACCCGACGCTTCTATTCACCAACGCGGGGATGAATCAGTTCAAGGACGTGTTCCTTGGTTTCGATAAACGTCCCTACGCGCGCGCCACGTCTTCGCAGAAATGCGTGCGCGCAGGTGGCAAACACAACGACCTAGAGAACGTCGGCTACACCGCGCGCCACCACACCTTCTTCGAGATGCTGGGCAACTTCAGCTTCGGTGACTATTTCAAGCGCGATGCCATCCAGTACGCGTGGGAGCTGCTGACCGAGGTGTTCAAGCTGCCCCAGGATAAGCTCTATGTCACCGTATATGCCGAGGATAATGAGGCTTACGACATCTGGACAAAAGAGGTTGGGCTGAGCGCGGATCGTGTGATTCGCATCGGCGACAACAAGGGGGCTCCTTACGCTTCTGACAACTTCTGGATGATGGGTGACACTGGCCCTTGCGGCCCCTGCACCGAGATATTTTACGACCACGGTGCGCACATCCCTGGTGGCTTGCCCGGCACACCCGAAGAAGACGGGGACCGCTTCATCGAAATCTGGAACAACGTGTTCATGCAATTCAACCGCGACGATGCGGGCGTGATGCATCCGCTACCCAAGCCGTCTGTCGATACAGGGATGGGACTGGAACGTATCTCGGCAGTGTTGCAACACGTGCATGCCAACTACGAAATAGATTTATTCCAAGCGCTCATCAAGGCGGCAGCGCGCGAAACGCATTGTGCTGATTTGGATTCGCCCTCACTCAAAGTGTTGGCCGACCACATCCGCGCGTGTTCTTTCCTCATCGCCGACGGCGTGATTCCGGGTAACGAGGGTCGCGGCTACGTCTTACGTCGCATCATTCGTCGCGCCATTCGTCACGGCTATAAGTTGGGTGCACGTGCAGCTTTTTTCCACAAGATCGTGCCTGACTTGGTTGAGCAGATGGGCTCCGCTTATCCAGAGTTGGCATCGGGTCAAGTGCGCGTGATGGAAATACTTAAGCAAGAAGAAGAGCGCTTCTTCGCCACTATCGCGAATGGCATGGCTATCCTTGAAGCTGACCTAGCTGAGATGGATAAAGCCAGCGGCAAAGTATTCAACGGCGATACCGCTTTCAAATTGCACGACACCTATGGCTTCCCACTCGACCTGACCGCAGACATCTGCCGTGAACGCGGTGTGAAAGTGGATGAGGTTACATTCAATGCGGCGATGGCAAATCAGAAACAGATGGCACGCTCTGCAGGCAAGTTCAAGATGGCGGCGAATCTGGAGTATGCAGGGGCGACGACCACTTTCCACGGTTACGACACGCTGGAGCACAAAGGTAATATCCTCGCTTTGTACAAAGACGGAGTGGCGGTGAATGTTTTGCATGAAGGCGACATGGGCGTGGTGGTGTTAGATGACACACCGTTCTATGCCGAATCTGGTGGTCAAGTCGGTGATAGCGGTGAGCTGCGCAGTACGCAGGGAATCTTCGCGGTGGAAGACACGCAGAAGATTCAGGCAACCGTTTTCGGACATCACGGTGTGGTGAAGACAGGCACGTTGACCGTTGGAAATAGCGTGAATGCCAAGGTGGATGTGGTGGTGCGGACTCGCACGGTACGCAACCATAGCGCCACGCACTTGATGCACAAAGCCTTGCGTGAAGTGTTGGGCACACATGTGCAGCAAAAAGGGTCGCAGGTAGATGCGGATAAAACACGTTTCGACTTTGTTCATACGCAGCCGATGACGGATGTGGAGATTCGCAAGGTGGAAGACATAGTGAATGCCGAAATTCTTGCGAACTCTGAATGTCAGTCGCGCGTTATGGCGATTGACGATGCACAGAAGACGGGCGCGATGATGTTGTTCGGCGAGAAGTATGGTGATGTGGTGCGCGTGTTGAACATCGGTTCTTCCATCGAGTTGTGCGGTGGTACGCATGCGAAACGTACTGGCGACATCGGATTGTTCAAGATTGTGGCGGAGACGGGTGTGGCTGCTGGGGTGCGTCGTATCGAGGCGGTGACGGGCGATACAGCTTTGGCGTTAATCAATCGCCAAGCGGATCAATTGCAGCAAGTGGCCGAAGCGGTCAAAGCGAAACCACAGGAGATATTCTCTCGTGTTGGACAGGTTTTGGATAACGTGAAGAACTTGGAAAAAGAACTGGCCGCACTGAAATCCAAATTGGCTGCTGCGCAGGGCGATGAATTGGTGAGTCAAGCGCAAGACATCAACGGTGTGAAAGTATTGGCCGTGAAGATGGACGATGCTGATGTGCCGATGTTGCGTGAGACATTGGATAAATTGAAAGACAAATTGCACAGCGCGGCGATTGTGTTGGCGTCGGTGAGTGATGGCAAAGTGAATCTCATTGCTGGCGTGACTGCGAACACGACCGCTAAAGTAAAAGCTGGTGATTTGGTCAATTTTGTTGCGCAACAAGTGGGTGGTAAAGGTGGCGGACGCCCTGAAATGGCGCAAGCAGGCGGTACACTACCCGAGCATCTGGACAAGGCATTGAGTGGCGTGACGGATTGGGTAAGGGCGAAGTTGTAGTTTGGTGAGTCAGGGCGCGCAGTCGTTCCCGCAAACGGCTGGCTACGCCAGTAACGAGTCATGACTGCCACCCCTCAATGGCGCAAGCAGGCGGTACGCAACCCGAGCATCTGGACAAGGCGTTGAGCGGCGTGACGGATTGGGTGAAGCCGAAACTTTGACCGAATAGCACCGGAATCCACAGCCTATTTGGTTTTTAGAATTGGGATACTTAGAGTAATGTGGCACGTACCACATTCCATATTCACGGGGGAGAGTTTCCAAATAACCGCTATTGCTAAGGGATAGAAGCGATGTTTAAGCAGTCTGGGGACACGATCTTATTAGTGGAGGATGAAGAGTCCGCAATCCAACTGGTGCAGCAGGCGGTAGCCAGTTGTCCAGGAGATTTGTTTCTCGCCGTTGTGGCCGATAGCGTTGCGGCACTGGAGTGGTTATCTACCGAGACGGCGCATGGTCATCCTATTCCGCGCATGATTCTTATTGATCTCAAGCTCCCCAAGCTCATTGGTTTGGCGGTAATGCGCACCTTGCGCATGGACAGTCGCCTGCACAACGTTCCCATCGTGGTGTATTCCGAGGTGAGTGAACCTTCTGATGTGGTACTTGCATACCAAATTGGTGCGAATAGTTTTGTGAAGAAGCCAGAAAGCTTTCCCGAGTTTAGTCAGTTACTCCATGACCTTAGCGACCTCGGCTGGCTTACCGAGGCGGGTATCGGCAAATCGCTAAAGCAGCCCGTCACATCATGATAGATCTACACATCTTGTTCGTTGCTACGCCAACGGATGAGATGGCGTGGGTGGTCGACAAGCTACGTGATTCTGGATATGTGACGCATCCTCAGCAGATAGATACTTCCAAAGCTCTTGAGATCGCGCTTCTCCAAAGAAAATGGGATGTATTGTTCGTCACCCTAGTTCCTGATGAGTATGCGCTAGAACAAACTGTCGCAGCCTTGCGTAGTCATAACCTAGATATCCCTTGTATCGTATTGCTGCCTGATGGAAGTCAGTTTGATCTGGTTGAAGCCTTCAAGAAAGGTGCACATGACTGCCTCTATCAGAAGGATGCAGGACGTCTAGTGCCTACGGTCGAGCGTGAGTTGGTGGCGGTGACTTTGCGTTACAACGTAAGGGAGCAAGTGGTGACCGATCACTTGCTGCAAGAGATCGATCAATACATTCTAAGTAAATATGACCTGAGCAACGTGGTGCGGCGCGTGAGTCAGCGCTTGGTCGAGTTGTTCGACTTCAAACTGGTATGGATTGGGATGAAAGAAGAGGGCGGTGCGGTCAACATCGTTGCATCCGCAGGTGAGAGAGCTTGTCTGAAGGGGATGGTCGTCCGCTGGGATGATCAGCCAGAAGGTCGAGACCCCACGGGAACGGCGATACGCGAGAACAAGCCAGTGGTGTTGGCGATGGATTCACCCCAGTTCAAACCATGGCGTGATCGTGCGGAAAGATTCGGTATCCACAGTGTGCTTGCGATGCCGCTAGGCATCAAAGGGGAGGTAATCGGGGCGTTGATGTTGTATTCTGAAAATGAAGATACGTTCGATAAATTGACGGTCAGTCGTCTGTCTGCTTTTGCAACGCGTATCACAGTGGCGATGTTGGTGGCTATGGAGCAACAAGAGCTCAGGTTGATGGAAGTGGCGATGAGTAACGCTGCTAATGCGATGTTCATCACGGATCGAGAAGGGCGCATCGTTTGGTTGAATGAGGCGCTTAAGCATTTCAGTGGCTATTCGATGCCAGAAATACTCGGGATGCAACCTCATATTTTCGATTCTGGACAACACAAGCCTGAGTTTTGGAAAAGGATGTGGAAAGAAATTTTAGCTGGACAGGTATGGCGCGGCGATGTGTTGAACCGTAACAAGAATGGCGAGTTGTACACCGTTAATCAGAGTATCTCTCCCCTAGTTAATTCTGTTGGCAGAGTCACACATTTTTTGGTTGTACAGCAGGACATCTCAGAGAAGCGCAAGCTCGAAGAGGAGATACACTACTTGGCTTATCACGATGTGCTGACTGAGTTGCCTAATCGCATGTTATTCCAAGACCGTGTGCAACAAGAGATTACGCATGCCAAACGCGGTAAGACTCAATTCGCAGTGTTATTCATTGATTTGGACGGATTCAAGACGGTGAACGATACGCGCGGACACGCCGCAGGAGATAAGTTGTTGCGCATCACCGCATCACGATTGCGTGCCTGTGTGCGTGAAGGTGATACGGTGGCTCGCTTGGGCGGGGATGAATTCACCATTTTATTGCGCGGGGTAACAATGGGTGAGGGGCTGAAACACCTGCTAAGTAAAATCATCAAGGCGGTGGCACAACCTTGTACGTTGGGCGAGTTCAACGCTAATGTGACGGCAAGCCTTGGTGTCAGTCTTTATCCTACTGATGCCGCCGGTTTAGAAAAATTACTGATTCATGCGGATGAGGCAATGTATCAAGCAAAACAAGCCGGCAAGAACTGTTATGTCATTTATGGTAATGAAGAGGGTGATAAGCACTCATCAGAATGACAGGCATGAACTCTGCGTAATCCTTACGCGGAACGTAACGGAATGTGCCTAGCAACTTCTTGTGGAGTGAGTTGCATCATGCAGTTGAAATGTCCTAATGGACACTCTCGCTTGAAGCAAGGGCTGCAAGGCAGGTCGAGGCGCAACACCTCAGCTTTGGCAGATAACGGTGGTGTGAACCGTGGGCTGCTTGAGCCAAAAATGGCGAGCATCGGCTTGTCCAGCGCCGCTGCTATGTGCATTAAGCCAGAGTCATTGCTGACTACTAAGCTGACGCTGGCGATGAGCGCGATGGCATCGCTCAGATCAGTTGTGCCACACAGATTGATGGCGTGCGAATTGCCTAGTGCCACGATCATGTCGGCGACCTGCTTATCTTTCGGCGAACCTATCAACCAGATCGCATACCCTTGATCGAATAGCCGCTGCCCTAGCTCTGCGAAATAATGTACAGGCCAACGTTTGGCTGGCCCAAACTCTGCTCCCGGACAGAAAACTGCGATAGGTCGGTCGGTACTTAGTTGGAATCGCTGCAATACCTGCATTCTTTGATCTTCGCTCACTTGAAGGCGAGGATAAGGAACTGGGCGTGTTATTTCTTGACGTTCGTCTTCTGCCAGTTGCGAGAAGCGTTCGACCATCAGGGGAAGCTTGGATTTGTCGAGTTTGCGCGCATCGTTGAGCAGGCCGAAACGCAGCTCACCAATGAAGCCAGTGCGTTGTGGAATGTCTGCAAAATAGGGGATGAGTGCCGACTTCCATGAGTTTGGTAATACGATGGCTTGGTCGTAATGTACTGCTTGCAATTGTTTGCCCAGTGCGCGCCGATCCGCAAAACGGAAAGCACCATGTGCGAACGTATTAATGATGACCGCGCTCACTTCAGGCATCTGACGCAGAAGTTTTTCAGTCCAAGGCGGAGCCAGCACATCCAATTGCACGCCAAGATGACGTTGCGTGAGTTGATGCAACATCGGTTGCATCAACACACAATCGCCCACCCAACTGGGGGCGATAATAAGAATTTTTTTCACAGGGGAAGGATTGCTGCGGGCTAGTGATGTCCGTGTGTACGTTCGCCTTTTAGCTTGTAGTGTGTGCCGCAATAGGGACAGACAGCCTCTCCCAACTGGGCAACGGGAATAGCGACGCGTGGGTGCGCACTCCATAAACTGACCGAAGGAGTAGGGCAGAACAAAGGCAGAGCCTCAGCGGTCACTTCCACATAACGTTGCGCAATATTTTCGGTTGCCATGTCCTATTTCCTCCAAGATTGTTATACGTGTGCTAACCAAGAAGCGTATTTTGTATTCTTACCGCTGACGATATCGAAAAACGTTGCTTGTAACTTGGTCGTGATGGGGCCGCGACTGCCGATTCCGATGGTGCGGGTGTCAAGTTCGCGAATCGGTGTTACTTCAGCGGCTGTCCCTGTGAAGAAGGCTTCTTCTGCACAATACACTTCGTCACGCGTAATGCGTTTCTCGATCAGTTCCAGTCCCATATCTTTTGCCAAGGTGATGATGGAATCACGCGTAATACCCTCCAAACAGGAAGTCAGGTCGGGTGTGTACAGCTTGCCCTTCTTGACGATGAAGATATTTTCGCCTGCACCTTCTGCAACATAGCCGTCCACATCCAGCAATAAAGCTTCATCGTAGCCGTCCTGAGCGACCTCTTGATGCGCCAAGATGGAGTTGGTGTAAGTGCCAACAGATTTGGAGCGACACATATTCACATTTACGTGGTGGCGTGTGAAACTGGACGTTTTGATACGAATCCCTTTTGCCATGCCCTCTTCGCCTAGATATGCGCCCCAAGGCCAAGCGGCAATGGCAACGTGCGTACTAATTTTGGTGGCGGAGATACCCATCGCTTCAGAGCCGTAGAACACAATGGGACGGATGTAACAGGATTCCAACTTATTGGCGCGCACCACTTCTTTTTGCGCTTCCATCAAAGTCTGTTTGTCATACGGCATCTTCATTTTGAAGATATAAGCCGAGTTGAACAGACGGTCGGTGTGCTCCTGCAAGCGGAAGATTGCCGTGCCTTGAGTTGTCTTATAGGCGCGCACTCCCTCGAACACGCCCATGCCGTAATGTAAAGTGTGGGTGAGAACGTGAGTGGTGGCATCGCGCCAAGGGACAAGCTTGCCGTCGTGCCAGATGAAGCCGTCGCGGTCGGACATGGACATGGGGGATTTCCTTAAGACGTTAAATATTGTGAGGGGGAGGATTCTAGCTGTTTCCTAGGCATTTATGAAGCATCGCTCCGTGCAAAATGGCTTGACGAGATTGGATTACCCTCTATTCACCCGCTCCTATTTCCTTTATTGACGGTTCATGTAATTATCTCACTGGGAATTCAAGCAATACGGAGCGACAGCGTGCGACACATCAGCTCGAAAGAAATCAAGCCGGAAATCATGGAATCGCAAGAAGAGAAGCTGCGTCGCAGCTTGCTTATCTTTGCGGCTTCATTCATGACGCTAGCGGTTATGCTATGGCTGGCAATCTATTGGGCGATGGGGGTGAACTTCTCCAGTGATGTTCCCTTGGGCTATCAGCTGATCTCAGTGTCTTCCCTTATCTATTACGTCAAGACGCGCAATTTTGTGGTCTTCCGCTTCGTTCAACTTTCCCTGTTCCTGTTCGCCCCCTTCATCATGCAGTGGAGCATGGGCAGTTCGGTAACTTCTAGCGGAGTAACACTATGGGCTTTGTTAGCACCCATAGGTGCCTTGGTGGTGTCAAGCTGGCGCGAATCACTCCCTTGGTTTTTTGCATACATGGTGTTGACCTTAGTATCGGGTGTATTCGATTACATGCTGGGTACGGGCGGTAGTGCGGGCATCCCGATGGATACAATAGGTTTGTTTTTTGCCCTCAACTTTGCTGCGATGTCGTCCATCTTGTATTTCTTGGTGCGCCATTTCGTGGTTGAGACTGAAAAGATTAAAAAGCAGTTGGATGAGCAACATTCGCTCTTGGCGGATGAGCAAAAAAAATCGGAGCGCGTGTTATTCAACGTTTTGCCATCAAATATCGCAGAGCGCTTGAAGAGTAATGAAGGCTTGATTGCTGATGGCTATGCCGATGTGACCGTGATGTTTGCTGATTTGGTGAACTTCACGCAATTGACAGAGCAGATGTCACCCGAACAGATGGTGGGATTGTTAAACACCATCTTCTCGGGGTTCGATGAGTTGTCTGAAAAATATAAGTTGGAAAAGATCAAAACCATTGGTGATGCCTATATGGTTGTCGGCGGTATTTCGCGTGATCGTCCAGACTATGCAGCCGATGTGGCCAACATGGCGATGGAGATGATTGAGTTCGTCAATCATCATCCATTGTCGGCAAAACGCAATCTGGGTCTACACGTGGGTATCGCCACTGGCCCTGTGGTCGCTGGTGTCATCGGGACAAAACGTTTCATCTACGATTTATGGGGCGACACCGTGAACATCGCGAGTCGCTTGACGGATGATGCGACGAGCGGACATATTCTCACCGATAAGCTCACTTATAACCGCCTGCGCCATGACTACCTGTTTGAACCCCCAGCTGTGCTTAACGTCAAGGGAAAGGGAGAAATGACTTCCTATCGTTTGATTGGGCTGGCGGATGCGATGAGCACTTCGGGTAAGAGCAAAGTGTATCAATTGCCTATTCAAGGCGCAGCGCCTGCACAGGCATGACTCTTCTAATCTTTCAACAATTTTTTCCACAAGCTGGACACTGAAGAAGTGTCCAGCTTATTACTTTCTATACGGCATGCATTTAGGTTGTTCAGCCGCATCTGGTGTTGCGTCAGTCGCAATTGGCGATAGGTTTCGCGCACGCCATCACTGGATTTCTTCTCTATCAGTCCCAACTCGGCAGCCGTTTGCAAGAGTGCAAGATTGCCGCTGTTAGCGGTCAAACTGGGGTGTTTCTTTGCATATGCCAACACTAAGAATTGCACCATGAACTCAATGTCCACCATGCCGCCACGGTCGTGTTTGATGTCGAACAGGTCGGTAGTGTTGGGGTGACCATCGTGCATCTTTTGTCGCATGTCGAGGATGGAGGACTTAAGTGCGTTCAGTTCACGCGGAAGACGCAATATCTCAGTTCGTATGTGTTCGAAGCTCGCACCGACCGTTGCATCACCTGCGCAGAAACGAGCACGCGTCAGGGCTTGATGTTCCCACACCCACGCATGGTTACGCTGGTATTCATTGAAGGCTTCGATAGAGTTGACCAGCAAACCGCTCTCGCCATTCGGGCGCAGGCGTAAATCGACCTCATACAGCCTCCCTGCCGCAGTGAAGCTAGAGAGCAGGGTGTTGATGCGTTGCGCCAAACGTCCGTATATCAGGCCAGCATCGGGATGAGGGTCGTCATAGAGGAAGACGAGGTCGAGGTCGGAGGCGTACCCTAGTTCTTTACCGCCGAGTTTGCCATAGGCGATGATGGCAAACTGTGGATGTTCCTGATGTTTCTTGCGTATGTCACGCCAACAGAGTTTAAGAGTATGGCGCAGGAGCATATCGGCAAGGTCGCTCAAATGGTCGCTGAGCTTTTCTAACGGCAAGATGCCTTGCAGGTCCATTGAAAGGAGGTGGAAAGTCTGTACTTGTTGGAACTGGCGCAACACATCCATTTCTCGTTCCGTATCACCTGCATGTTCGGCGAGTCGCGCGGCTAGTTGTACATCTAAGCTGGCCCAATCAGGTGCATCGTAAAGTTCACGCGTATCCAGCAATTCATCCAACAGGATTGGGTGTTGCGTCAGGTAGTCGCCAGCCCATGCGCTGGCAGACAACATGCGTACCAACCGAGGTAATGCTTTGGGATACTCCGCAAGAAAGGCGAGGTAAGACGCGCGTCGAGCGATAGCTTCGAGCAGAGTGAGGGTGCGCCGCAAGGCGATCTCTCTGTTCTTCTCGCTAGCGCACAGTTTCAAGAATTTGGGGATGAGTGCCTCCAGACGTTGACGGCTGATGTCGGGCAGTTGGCGATAGCGGTTGCCAGTGCGGAGTTGTTGCAAGGTGTCAGATAGCGAGGCTGTGTCGCTGTAACCTAATCCTTGCAACAGCGTATTCAGCTCGTCGAGGTCGCTACCTTCATGCCATCCAGCCAACTCGCTATTTCCTTGTTTGTCACCAAACACGGCCTCGAATTGAGCGCTGACAAACTCCCGTATAGGGTTGATGGTCGCGAGCAGGTCGTTATAACGGGTATAGCCCATGGCACTTGCGATGATGGTTTGCGAGGACTCATCTTCAGGCAATGACTGCGTCTGTTGGTCATTGAGGTATTGCAAGCGATGTTCCAAGTTGCGCAGAAAAATGTAGCTTGTATCTAGTCGAGCCGTCACATCAGGCGTCAGTTCTCCGTCAAGCCCAATCTGGCGCAGTACCTTTTGGGTAGGTCGAATGCGCAAGCGGGCATCGCGACCTCCTCGAATAAGTTGGAACACTTGGGCGATGAACTCAATCTCGCGGATACCGCCACGACCGAGCTTGATATTGTTGTGTTTGTCTTTGCGTGCCACTTCGGCGCGGATCTGCGCATGCAGTTTGCGCATGGAATCGAAAGCGCCAAAATCCAGATATTTACGGAACACGAAAGGCTGCGTCAGTTTCTCGAGTTCGGCGATACGTGGGCTGTCATGTGGTGAAATTACACGCGCTTTAATCCAAGCGTAGCGTTCCCATTCGCGGCCTTGCTCGACTAGATAGGCTTCCAGTGCGGCAAAGCTCATTGCCAGTGGTCCACTATCGCCATAAGGGCGCAGGCGCATATCCACACGGAACACGAAGCCGTCTGCTGTAAGGTCGTTGATGAGTGAGATGAGCCGTCGTCCTAGGCGGCTGAAGAACTCGTGATTGGATAGAGTGCGATCACCATTGGTGTTGCCCTCTTCGGGGTAGCTGAAAATCAGATCAATGTCCGATGAGACATTCAATTCGCCCCCCCCTAGCTTGCCCATGCCGATGATCAACATCTCCTGAGGGGTACCACTGTCCTCGCCAATAGGTTGACCGAATTGGGTGATTAAGCTCTGCATGGTGAAGATGTGAGCGCGTTTTACGGCCAGTTCTGCCAGCACCGTCATGGCGTGCATCACTTCGGAGAGATTGCACAGTCCCCCCAAGTCGCGCGTAATGAGATGTAGCATCACGCGTTTTCGCAAATTGCGTAGGGCGGTTGCGAGTTGTGCTTCTGTTTCCGCAGGAAAGGAATCCAAGCACTTCTCAATGACTGCATCATCACACGCGAACGGATAATGTTCGTTTAACCACGCTTGCAAAGCAGGTTCCGCATCCAACAGTCGATCCAAATAATGGCTACATTCCCGAGCGTGGGCAAGCAGTTGATTAAAGTCCGAGAATGATTTTTGTTGAGCCATAAGCGAGGAGTGTTTCAGTTAAAATGCCAACGTCCAGTCATTGCATCTCATTATAGTTTTTCTATGTTCATTCGCATGTCTTTCCCTAGCTTGTCGCTATCAAAATGTTGAAGCCAGTACTTCGCAATACCACACGCGGGGCAAAGTATGTCCAGCGTTTCACGCAATGGTTACTCCTACTCATTGCAGTGGCTGGTGCCAGTGCTTTGTTGTTGTTACGTTACGTTGTATTGCCAAACATTGAGCGTTATCACGACGACATCGTCGCAGCATCCAGCCGAGCCTTAGGTCTCACAGTCGAGATTGGGCGCATTGAAGCCGACTGGAACGGACTGCGCCCACGATTGTTGTTGTCGAATGTAAGAGTGTTGGATGCGCGCGGTCAAGTAGCGGTGGAGCTACCGCGATTACATAACACTGTGGCATGGAGCACGCTCTTTGTGGGCGAACTTCGTTTCTACAGCCTGGAACTTTCCAAGCCTGAGTTATTGGTGCGCAGGGATGGGCATGGAAAGATATTTGTCGCAGGCATCACAGCCAATTCAGGGATGGGGGTTAATTCAGATGCGAGTAGTGTAGATTCATGGCTGCGTCACTCCAACCTCATCGTGCATGGAGGGCATGTTGTTTGGCAAGATGAGATGCGAGCAAATCAATTCCTCGAATTCAAAGATGTGGAACTGCGCATCTTCAATCGGGGCGAGCGGCATCGCTTTGCTTTACAAACTCATGTGGGCACACTCCAGTCGTCAGGCATTGATCTGCGCGGCGATTTGTACGGAGAAAGTTTTGCTACGCTGAAAGATTGGCGGGGTGAACTTTTTGCGCATTTAGGGGATGTTGATGTGGCCGCTTGGGGACGTTGGTTCGACTTGCCTCAATGGGTCAATAGTGGAGATGGACAAGCGAGAATCTGGTTCGGGATGGCGCAGGGTAATTTAGAACGAATGGATGCCGATGTTAATTTGCATGACCTCAACATGAAGCTAGGTGAGACTTTGCCTAGACTCGATATGTTGAGTCTAAAAGGAAGGTTGTCCTGGCGTAGAACGGAGGCAGGTTTGGCTGTTGCGACCCAAGGTCTGGCATTACGTCTGCGGGACGGATTCGAACTCAAGCCCACTCATCTCACTTTGAATTACAGCCCTAAGCAGGGCAATCGCTCCACTTCTGGCGAGGTGAGTGTAAATGCGCTGAATCTATCTGACATTAACACCCTGCTCGCTTATTTTCCGATCGAAGGTGAGCTTAAGCAAAAATTGCTTGCGCTAGCTCCACACGGGGCGGTGAATGAGTTGCATGCCAGCTGGCAGGGGGACTTAGAACACCTTGTTCAGTATCGTGTGCGGGCTAAGTTCGCCAAGATTGGTGTGCGCCAAGTAGGCAATCAACCCGCTTTCTCGGGCTTAACGGGTGAGGTGGCAGGGAATGATAGTGCGGGTACATTGAGAATCAATAGTCGCGATCTAAAACTGCAAGCGCCTGGTTTTCTCGCTGTTCCGCTAGCACTCACCCAAGCAGATGCCCGTTTGGATTGGCAGCGCAATGCGCGTGGCTGGGAATTGAAATTGAATGACACCCATGTGCGCAACGAAGATATGGAAGGTACTGTCACGGGGGGCTACCAGATTGATGAGGGGCCAGGTATCGCTGATCTCACTGTCAACTTAAAGCATGCATCTGTGAAACATGCTGCACGTTACATTCCCATACATGCTTTCAACGATGCGACCTACCGCTGGTTGCAGACGGGGCTGCAAGAAGGCGATGCGGATTCCTTCGTGATGCATGTGCGAGGTGATCTGCGCAACTTTCCTTTTCCTGATAGCCAAGATGGATTGTTTAAGATCGAGGCCAAGGCAAAAGACGTCGCGATCGAATTCGACCCAAGCTGGCCACGCATCGAGAGGGCGCAAGCGAATCTACTTATTCAAGGAAAACGGCTTGAAGTACACGCCGCCAAGGCGATGACGGCAGGGGCGGCCTTGCGTAATGTGAAGGTCGTGTTGCCCGATACTTTGGCGGATGCGCTGGTGATGGAGGTGAATGGAGAGGCGGCGGACACCACCCAGCACTGCTTGGATTACATACGCAAGAGTCCAGTCAGTGGTTATCTCGATGGCTACACGGATGGTTTTCGTACCGAGGGGGACGGGGTACTCAAATTACGTCTCGATATTCCGATGGATGGGGAATCGCCCGCCAAAGTTTTAGGTAGCTATCGTTTTAGTAACAACGAAATCGATCTGGGGACGAGTGTGCCGATGTTAAAAAATGCAACAGGCGAACTTTCTTTCACGAATAGCGCACTGCAAGCCAACAATTTGCAGGCACAGATACTGGGTGGCCCAGCGCGCATCACATTGAAGAGCGAGGGCGGCGTCCTTCTCACCCAAGCCTCGGGCAAGCTCGATGCCGACAGTCTGCCGAAGACGTATCGTTATCCCTTGTTGAGCCACTTGCATGGCACCGCCGAATGGATGACCGAGGTCAGAGTGAAGGATAGACTAGCAGATGTAGTTGTGACTTCCGATCTGCAAGGATTGTCTTCCGATCTGCCTGCACCATTCACCAAGAAGGCATCTGAAAAGCGTGCCCTTCGTTTTGAACAGCGAGATATCAATACCAAGAACGACGTCATCAGCCTGCGTTATGCAGGCATCATTAACGCAGAATTGATGCGCACCTCGGTGGTGAGCGGGAGATGGGACATCAAACGTGGAAGCGTAATGTTTGGGGGCGCGCACAAGGTTGCGCGTGCAGACGGTATTTTGATTGCGGGCGATATTTCCGAGTTCGCTTTGCAAGGATGGAACGGATGGTCTGACTTTTCTGGTGCAACAGGTGTGCAACCCAATATCTCCAACATTGACTTGACGGTGGGTAAGGTGCAGGGATTTGGTAGCAGCATTCATCAATTGAGCATCCAGGGTAGTGGGCGCAATGGGCTGATTAGTACGCGCTTGGCTTCGCGGGAGTTAAACGGCGACCTCATCTGGCAACCGCAAGATCAAGGTAGATTGCTGGTGCGATTGAAGAGCGCGATGTTAGGTGAGGGAGGTGGGGAGCAAATCTTATCCGCAGCCCCCAAAACAGAACAAGTGGAAGTTAAAACATCCAGTGACTTGCCTGAAATCGACGTGGTGATTGACAAGCTCACTTGGAAAGGCCGTCAGCTGGGGCGTCTGGAGGTGTTATTAGATGGTGATGGCCGCGATGTGGTGATGCGTAACCTGAGACTCACCAACCCTGATGGGGCGTTCAGTGCGACAGGGCGCTGGAATGCGGTGACCAATAAGGTGCATTTGAGTACCCAATTGGAAATCTCCAACGCGGGCAAAATCATGTCACGTTATGGTTATCCAGAAGTTTTCAAAGACGGAAGTGGCACATTGGAATCTGCTCTCTCTTGGTCTGGATCACCCGCTACTTTTAACTACGGAAGCTTGGATGGCACACTCAAACTTAAGACGGGCAAAGGTCGTTTTTTGCAGGTCAACCCAGGGGCGGCAAAACTGCTGGGGGTGTTGAGTTTGCAGGCTTTGCCAAAGCGCATCTCACTTGATTTCAATGATGTCATAAGCCCAGGATTTGAGTTTGAAAGCATCACTGGTGAGGCCGCTATTGAGCACGGCTTACTCAAAACCAACGATTTCAAAATGACGGGGGCAGCAGCGCGCATTACGCTAAGCGGACAGGTTGATTTGGAACGCGAGACGCAAAATCTCAAAGTGCGTGTGTTACCCAGCATCGGGGATAATGTTTCACTACTCTCCTTCGCAGCGGGTCCTGCCGTTGGCGTCAGTGTGTTAGTTGCTAACAAAATATTGCGCGATCCTCTCGATAAGCTAGTGGCGTTTGACTACAATGTGAGCGGCAGTTGGGCAGACCCTAAGGTGGAAAGAGTAGGGCAATCCAAAACCCCTGAGCGCCCCTAACCATAATGTTCATTCTCAAATAGGAAGCCGTGAACCATGTCATCGCTCGATAACACACAATCTCGCATTGCCGCACAACAGAATGCCTTCAAAGTGGCTGCCATCCAAATGGCCTCTGGCCCCAATGTCGAAGGCAATTTGAATGAAGCGCGACGTCACATCGCCAAAGCCGCAGAGCAAGGCGCGAAGCTGGTCGTCCTGCCCGAATTCTTTGCCATCATGGGCATGCAAGCAACTGATACGGTCAAAGTGCGCGAGCAGATGGGACGGGGCAGCATGCAACAATTTTTAAGCGAAACTGCACGCAAGCACCAAATTTGGCTGGTGGGTGGCTCCATTCCTTTGGTGGCGAACTCGCCTGACAAAGTGCGCAACAGTTGCTTGGTATATGATGAGACGGGTGCGCAGGTGGCGCGTTACGACAAGATACATCTGTTCAATCTGACCTTGGGTAACGAACAATACAACGAAGCGCAGACTATTGAGGCGGGCAATCAAGTGGTGGTGGTGGATAGCCCTTTTGGTCGCATCGGTCTGGCTGTGTGTTACGACTTACGTTTCCCCGAGCTGTTCCGCGCCATGAAGAATGTGGACATCATCGTGTTGCCAGCGGCTTTTACGGCGACTACGGGCAAGATGCATTGGGAACCCTTGGTGCGCGCACGCGCCATCGAGAATCTTTCCTACTTTATCGCCGCCGCGCAGGGCGGCTACCACGTCAATGGGCGCGAGACCCACGGTCACAGCATGATCGTTGACCCATGGGGGCGCATCCTAGATGAATTACAACGCGGTTCGGGGGTGGTCATGGCAGATGTGAATCCAAGCTATCAAGCCAGCTTGCGCAAGAGTTTGCCTGCGTTGACCCACCGCACTCTGTCTTGTCAAGCATGAGTGGCGCAATGCTTATTGCGCAGCGTGCGCTACTCACCGCGCACGGTCTTGAGCCACGTCACCTCGAAGCTATCTTTGGCAAGATGTCGGCACATCGTGTCGATTATGCCGACCTCTATTTCCAATACAGCCGTGCCGAGAGTTGGTCGCTGGAAGAAGGCATCGTCAAATCGGGTAGTTTCCATATTGACCAAGGGGTCGGTGTGCGTGCGGTGAGCGGCGAAAAAACCGCCTTCGCTTACTCCGACGACATCACACTCAATGCCTTGGAAGACGCGGCACTGGCGACTCGCGCCATCGCGCGTCAAGGCGGCAAGCAAACAGCCAAGCATCTGCACGCAGGCAAATCACCACAACTCTATCTGCCGCACGACCCTATCGCTACCTTGAAGGCGGAACAGAAGGTGGCTTTGTTGGAGCGTTTGGAACGCATCGCGCGCGGTCTGGATGCGCGTGTGACACAGGTCATCGCCAACCTTGCGGCTGAGTATGACGTCGTACTGATCGCCCGCAACGATGGTCTGTTGCGCGCCGACATCCGCCCATTAGTGCGCCTCTCCTTGCAGGTCATCGTCGAAAGTAATGGTCGCCGTGAGCAAGGTTCATCGGGTGGCGGTGGTCGCTTCGGTTACGACTATTTCACGGACGATAAGCTGCAAAGCTATGCACAGGAAGCCGTGCATCAGGCGCTCATCAATCTGGATGCGCGTCCCGCTCCAGCTGGCAATATGACGGTGGTATTGGGTAACGGCTGGCCTGGCATCTTGTTGCATGAAGCCGTTGGTCACGGCTTGGAAGGCGACTTCAATCGCAAGGGCAGTTCCAGTTTTGCTGGACGCATCGGCGAGCGCGTCGCAGCCAAAGGCGTCACTGTGGTGGACGATGGCACCCTCCAAGACCGACGCGGCTCACTCAATGTAGATGACGAAGGCAATCCAACCCAACGCACCGTCCTCATCGAAGACGGTATCCTGTGCGGCTATTTGCAAGACAGCATGAACGCCCGCTTGATGAAGACCAACATTACGGGCAATGCACGCCGTGAATCGTTCGCGCATCTCCCTATTCCGCGCATGACCAACACCATGATGCTCAACGGCAACAAGACGCACGAGGAGATCATCGCTTCGGTGAAACACGGTCTGTATGCAGCCAACTTTGGTGGCGGTCAGGTGGACATCACCAGCGGCAAATTCGTGTTCTCCACCACCGAGGCCTACATGATCGAGGATGGCAAGATCACCTATCCAGTGAAAGGGGCGACGCTCATTGGCAATGGCCCTGATGCGCTCACCCGCGTGAGTATGATCGGCAACGACATGGCACTCGATCCTGGCGTGGGGACATGTGGTAAAGAGGGGCAGAGCGTGCCTGTCGGGGTTGGGCAACCGACAATCAGGATAGATGGTCTGACGGTGGGAGGGACGGCTTAATAGGGTTTGCTTACGTGCCCCTTATAAAAAAACGTAAGAACAAATGAAGCCCGTATTGAAATTGGTGAACGACTGGCTTAATTGGGGGGTCGAGTCACAGCCTAATTACTCGCTGAGACGAAAGACGCTACACACCAATATGATTGTGTTGGCGGCCTTGTTGGGGATGTTCTTGTGTGATGTCAGCTTTTTGTGGCTTGGCTATTCGCAAGACATCCCGCAAATGCTGGTCATAGCGGTCGCGCATCTGCCGCTCTATCTTCTATTTATCCTCAGCACTTGGTTGAATCGGCTCGGACGTTATTCGGCGGCGCGTGCATTATTGATGCTGACTGCCTTGACTAGTGTGTTGATACCGATAGTCATCGTTATCGGTAATTTTCTAAGATTTCATTACTTCCTCTTGCTGTTTGCCGCCGCTCCGATGGTGATGTATTCATTACGCCAGTGGAGGCAGAGTTTGTTCTTGTCGTTGATATGTGTCGGGTTGTTCTTCATGGTGCAATTCGGTGGTTTTGGGCACGCCCCCATCTTGGATAAAATTGATCCCAATACGGTGGAATTTCTCCGCGCGAGTTACCTGAATGTGATGTGTGTCACGCTGCTGGTTCTTGCCTGGGTGATTGAGCGAACAGCCACCCAGAATGAAAGTGTCTTGCAATTGCTGTCTGTCACAGACCCGTTGACGGGATTGCCTAATCGGCGCTTTTTCGATCTATCCTTAAGACAAGCGGTCGCTAAAGGTCGGCGACATGAGCATGCATCGATCCTTGCAATGTTGGATATCGACCACTTCAAGCGCATTAACGATGCATTCGGTCACGACGTCGGTGATGAAGTGCTGAAATGCATCGCGCAAAAAATATCAGAATCGACACGAGCGGGAAGCGTCATCGCACGCATTGGAGGAGAAGAGTTCGCTATTCTGCTCTCTCGAATATCTATGATAGAAGCAAGTGAAGTGGCCGAACGTATTCGTGGTGTGATTGAAGGCATCGAGTATCGACACGGTGGTAAGACCTTCAATGTGACCATCAGTATAGGGTTGACTGAGATCGGTATGGATGTCGAGCAGGCTTTCAAAGCGGCTGATGAGGCACTGTATATCGCTAAACGTGCAG
>JAVHQF010000387.1:0-5778 GCA_036170995.1 Sideroxydans sp.
GTGAGGATGCTGCGCTCGATGTTCATGCTGCCGAGATTGTTCTCTGGTGGGTGGGGCGCATCGGGATCGTTGATCGCGGAGCCTAATGTGAGGAACAGTTGCCTTGCCATCACGTTGTTGCTGAATTTATTGATGTCGCGAATGATTCCACTCAAGGGTTCTGAGCGATGAGTGGAGAAGAGGATGGCATTAGCGCTGACCAAGCCATCACGTTCTCTACCCTTGATTGATCCGCCCAGTTCTTTCCAGATCGCGCCAAACAGCGCGCCGACATAGCGCGTGTGCGGCATCACGCTGAGATTCTGTTCACGTTCGCCACATTCCAGTGCGTAGTCCCCCTGCAATACGACGCTGTCACCAAGCGGTTGCACTTGGAACAGGTCGTCCCAGTTGTCGCAATTCACCTTGCCACCATTCGGGGATAGGCGATTATCTAGCATGAAGCCGTCCAGAGGCGGTTCGGTGACGACCGTCAATCCATTGCCGTTGGGGAGGTAACGTAAGCGCAGGGTGTTGAAGTTAATGAGCAGCGCGTCTGGCCCTACGTTGTAAGCGCGCACAGGGTCATTGTCGAATTCAGAAGGGTCGTGCGCAGGCAGGTCGTAGAAACTACGGTCTAGAATCAAGTCGCCTTGTATGTCGTGCAGTCCGCGTGCACGCAATTCACTCAGCCACAACCAGAATTGTTCGATGGTGAATTTTGGATCGCCATAACCCTTCAGGATGAGGTTGCCTTTGAGCACGCCCTCCTTTAACTCTCCATCCAACCATGCCTCAGTTTTCCAAGTGTAAGCGGGGCCTAGCAGATCCAGCGCCGCATAAGTGGTGACCAGTTTCATGGTCGAAGCGGGGTTCATCGGACGCTGTGCATTCAGGGCGATGAGAGAGGGATGCTTACCCACCTCGCGTACTTCAACTGCGACGGCATTGAGAGGGATGCCCGCTTTCTTCAATTCTTGTTGAACGGTATTCGGCAACACCGCCGCCTGTGCATTGGCAATGAGCAAGAGTGAAAGTGAAAGTGAAAGTGAAAGGAGTGTAAGAAGGTATCTCATGACAACGTATCAATGACAGTGATAGTACGCTCCACCAACATTTGCATTTCCTTTTCGGTGATAACGTAGGGCGGCATGAAATATACCGTGTTGCCCATGGGGCGCAACAGTAATTCGTGTTGCAGGCCGAGGCTGAAACAGCGCTGCGCAAAATCGGTGTGCGCGGTGTCCACTTCAAACGCCCAAATCATCCCCGTATTGCGGAAATATTTAATTTTTGGATGCTCGCGCAAGGGCGCGGCGATGCGATTAAAAAAAGCGGCTTTGTCGCGGTTGCGATTCAACACATCGTCTTGCTTAAAGATGTCTAGCGTGGCCAGTGCGGCGCGGCAAGCCAAGGGATTGCCTGTGTAGGAATGTGAGTGCAAGAAGCCGCGCGCTGTTTGGTCATCGTAAAACGCTTGGTAGATGTTGTCCGTGGTCATCACGATGGACAGCGGCAGATAACCGCCCGTGATGCCTTTAGAGATGAGTAAGAAATCGGGCGAGATGCCCCCCCTTTCCAACTTTCCCCCAGAGGTGGAAAGAGCAACCGCCGCCTCCCCGCCAGCGGGGAGGCCTTGTTGATTCCCTGCCTGCTCGCAAGCGAACATCGTCCCTGTGCGTCCCATGCCCACGGCGATCTCGTCAGCGATGAGATGCACCTCGTATTGCGAGCAAAGTTCGCGCGCACGTTGCAAATAGATCGGGTGGTACATCGCCATGCCTGCCGCGCCTTGCACCAGCGGCTCGACGATGAAGGCGGCGATGCTTTCGTGATGTGCTTGCAGATGGATTTCAAGTTCGGCGGCGCAACGCGTTGCGTAGGCTGCTGCACTTTCACCCTCAGCGGCATCGCGCCAATCAGGGCAGGGCACAGTCGCATTCTGTTTGATCAATGCACCATACGCATCACGGAACAGCGCCACATCTGTCACCGATAGTGCGCCCAAGGTTTCGCCGTGGTAACTGTTTTGCAGGCTGATGAATTGCGACTTCTCTGGTTTGCCACTGTTGCGCCAGTAGTGTGCGCTCATCTTCAAGGCGATCTCGGTAGCGGATGCGCCATCCGAGCCGTAGAAACAGTGTCCCAATCCAGTGGGGGCAAGCTCGCGCAGCCGTTCAGAGAGTTGTACCACTGGTTCGTGCGTAAAGCCTGCCAGCATCACATGCTCCAGCTTGCCGAGTTGGTCGGTGATGGCTGCGTTGATGCGCGGATTGCAATGCCCGAACAGATTCACCCACCACGAACTCACCGTATCCAGATAACGCTTGCCATCCACATCGTACAGCCACACCCCTTCGCCGCGCGCGATAGGCACGAGTGGCAAAGTCTCGTGGCGCTTCATTTGTGTACAGGGATGCCAGACGGAGGAAAGGCTGCGGGCAAGGAGGTCGTGATTCGATGTCATGGTTTGCATGATAACGTAAGATACAGTCATCAATTTTATCGGGAGTGCACGTGCGTATTCTAATAACAGGGGGTACAGGTCTGATTGGGCGTCATCTATGTGCAGTGTTGCTTGCTCAAGGGCACGTGCTGACGGTGTTAAGTCGTCGCCCCGCAACCGTTGCTGCCAAGTGTGGACGCGGGGTGCAAGCGATGAGTAGTCTGGACGAGTGGACATCGGATCGTGCCTTCGACGCAGTCATCAATCTGGCAGGCGAGCCTATCGTCGATGCGCATTGGTCGGCGAAACGTAAGCAGGTGTTGTTGGTGAGTCGAGTGGGATTGACGCAGAAGCTGGTGCAACGAATCGCCGCCGCTCAACAAAAACCGACGGTTTTGTTGAGCGGTTCTGCGGTGGGGTATTACGGCAATGGCGGCGATACGGTGCTGGATGAGGCGATGATGGCAGGTTATGATTTTCCGTCCGAACTTTGCGCCGCATGGGAAAGTGCGGCACAGATGGCAGAACAAAGCGGTGTGCGCGTCTGTTTGTTACGCACTGGCTTGGTGTTGAGCCAACGCGGTGGTTTGCTGGGGCGTATGTTGCTACCGTTCAAGTTGGCGCTGGGGGCAAGGCTGGGCGATGGCAAACAATGGATGAGTTGGGTGCATATCGATGATTACGTGGCAATGGTGTTGCGTCTGCTGATTGACACTTCACTCAACGGCGCATTTAATATGACTGCGCCTATACCCGTGACCAATGCGGAGTTCACCCAAACATTGGCGCAGACTTTGCATCGTCCCGCTCTCTTCGTCGCTCCCTGTTTCACGTTGAAGCTGGTGATGGGCGAACGAGCCTATCTGTTGTTGGAGGGCCAGCGCGTGATTCCCAAGCGGCTTCAAACATCAGGTTTTCAATTCACACACCCTACGTTGAATGGCGCATTGCAAGATTTGCTGCAATAACCCTAAAACTTCCCTCAACAATAAAAACCGACAGCGCACTTGAAATTGGGTGGTGTCGCCCCTATCATTAGCAGTCGCTGGTGGGGAGTGCTAATTCGAATTCCATTCATCGGTGATACAGCGTTGGCTTCCTCGCAAACTCCTAGCCGTACTACTTGTACTGTCTTCGTCGTTTGCTCGTCGCCGCCTTGTCTCACCTTCGACTTGAAATTCGAATAACAAGCCACCTTCGCATTTGATCAACCCACTGATTTTAGGAGAAATAAGTATGAAAATTCGTCCTTTGCATGACCGCGTTATCGTTAAGCGCATGGAAGAAGAGCGTAAAACCGCATCTGGCATCGTGATTCCTGACGCAGCGACTGAGAAGCCCGACCAAGGCGAGATCGTTGCTGTTGGCAACGGCAAGATCGGTGACGACGGCAAAGTTCGCGCCATGAGCGTGAAGGTCGGCGACAAAGTGTTGTTCGGTAAGTATTCTGGCCAAGCTTTCAAGATCGACGGTGTTGAGCTGTTGCAGATGCGCGAAGATGACCTTATCGGCGTTATCGAGGCTTAACCCCAATTCGTCATTCCCGCGAAGGCGGGAATCCATTTTGATGAATACGCTGGATTCCGGGTCAAGCCCGGAATGACAGAGCAAATAATTTCAGGAGAATAAACATGGCAGCAAAAGACGTGAAATTCCATGATGCAGCACGTGCCAAGATGGTCGTGGGTGTCAACATTCTGGCCGATGCGGTCAAAGTAACATTGGGCCCTAAGGGGCGTAACGTTGTGCTGGATCGTTCATACGGTTCTCCACACATCACTAAAGACGGCGTGTCCGTTGCTAAAGAGATCGAACTGAAAGACAAGTTCGAGAACATGGGCGCACAGATGGTCAAGGAAGTCGCTTCCAAGACTTCTGATGTTGCGGGTGACGGCACAACGACTGCGACCGTTCTGGCGCAGTCCATCGTGCAAGAAGGCATGAAGTTCGTGGCTGCTGGCATGAACCCAATGGATCTGAAGCGCGGTATCGACAAGGCCGTGATCGCAGCAGTTGCTGAGTTGAAGAACATTTCCAAGCCTTGCGCTACTACAACTGAGATCGCTCAAGTAGCGTCTATCTCTGCTAACTCTGATGCAAGCATCGGCAAGATCATCGCTGACGCGATGGAAAAAGTGGGTAAAGAAGGCGTCATCACGGTTGAAGATGGCAAGTCTCTGGAGAACGAGTTGGATGTTGTCGAAGGTATGCAATTCGACCGTGGCTACTTGTCACCGTACTTCATCAACAATGCAGACAAGCAGATCGCTGCAATGGACAATCCGTTCATCTTGTTGCACGACAAGAAGGTCTCCAACATCCGTGATCTGCTCCCAGTATTGGAGCAAGTCGCAAAGGCTGGCCGTCCACTGTTGATCATCGCTGAAGATGTTGACGGCGAAGCTTTGGCAACATTGGTTGTGAACAACATCCGTGGCATCTTGAAGACTGTTGCTGTTAAGGCGCCTGGTTTCGGTGATCGTCGCAAGGCGATGCTGGAAGACATCGCTATCTTGACTGGCGGTACTGTGATCGCTGAAGAAGTCGGTCTGACTCTGGAAAAGACTACCTTGGCCGAATTGGGCCAAGCCAAGCGTATCGAAGTCAGCAAAGAAAACACCATCATCATCGACGGCGCGGGTAAAGAAGATGCGATCAAAACTCGCGTTACGCAGATCAACAAGCAGATGGAAGAGTCCACCAGCGATTACGACAAAGAGAAGTTGCAAGAACGCAAAGCGAAGTTGGCTGGCGGCGTTGCAGTAATCAAGGTCGGTGCGGCAACTGAAGTTGAGATGAAAGAGAAGAAAGACCGTGTTGACGATGCATTGCATGCCACTCGTGCAGCGGTTGAAGAAGGTATCGTGGCTGGCGGCGGTGTTGCCCTGTTGCGCGCCAAGGTTGCGGTTGCTGCTCTCAAGGGTGACAACCACGACCAAGACGCAGGCATCACCATCGTGTTGCGTGCGATGGAAGCGCCATTGCGTGCCATCGTGGACAACGCAGGCGACGAGCCATCCGTAGTCGTCAACAAAGTGTTGGAAGGCAAAGGTAGCTTCGGTTACAACGCTGCATCCAGCGAGTACGGCGACATGTTGGCAATGGGAGTGGTTGATCCAACCAAGGTCACCCGCACTGCCTTGCAACACGCTGCATCAATCGCAGGTCTTATGTTGACCACTGCCTGCATGATCGCTGATTTGCCAGAAGACAAACCAGCCAGCGGTATGGGTGGTGGCGATATGGGCGGCATGGGTGGGATGGGCGGCATGATGTAATTTGAGCTGGTTGCGCGGCATGATTGCCGCGCTAAGGTTCAGCCAAAAACTGAAACGAACCCCGCCTAGTGCGGG
>JAVHQF010000388.1:0-5770 GCA_036170995.1 Sideroxydans sp.
TTTACCCCGATGCTATCACCGCGGCTGGCAACGGCCTCCTTCTTCTCGCGTGGATTGCTATTGGCGCTTCGCCTGAATGGAGGAGCCTTATTATGGTTGGATGGATGATTGTCTTCATT
Organism: Sideroxydans sp.; assembly: GCA_036170995.1. Taxonomy (GTDB): domain Bacteria; phylum Pseudomonadota; class Gammaproteobacteria; order Burkholderiales; family Gallionellaceae; genus Sideroxyarcus. The sequence goes on from JAVHQF010000388.1 coordinate 120, forward strand.
GTTGCCGCGTTTGCCGTGTTTGCGGTTACCAAGCGCAGAGAGCCATTCTTTGTGTATGCGGGGGTTGGCATTGCGATGCTCGCAACCGCAACAGCCATTGATTTTCACGGTGCGGGGCTCACCATTGCATACACGCTTGAGAGCGCGATTATCTCGCTTATTGTGTACGGAATCACGCGCGATAGAAACATTGCAAAGAACCTCACCTTGCTTATCATTGGCCCGTGTTTGCTAGCACTTGGGAGCATGGCTGCAGATTGGCAATCGTCTATTCCCGGTGACCATTTCTTTGTACTCTTTATTCTCTCGGCAACCTTGCTTCTCCTTGGGGTATTCTTTATGTCGCTTCGCCAAGAGGGAGAAGAAGAAAGCATCGCTCCTGCACTCTTTATTGGCGGTTCTGTGTACGCGTATGTGTTGCTATGGCTTTCACTCCACGCAACATCGGTAATAGCAGATGGTGACACGGCAACAATGGTTAGTCTCGTGATTTACACAATTATTGGCCTCATTTCTTACGCGTACGGCAGGATGCGCGACAATAAGAGCGTGCATTATTACGGCGGAACATTGCTGGCATTCACTATCGGGCACTTGTTGCTTATTGATGTGTGGCACATGGCAATGTCGGGTCGCATCGTGACATTCTTTATTGTAGGAGCCCTCGTTATGGGTACTGCTTTCATGAGCAAGAAGAAAAATTAATCAAACATATTATGAAAAATATCTCGCTGGTTGTCTCCGCTGTCTTCTTTGGACTTATGACTTCTGTGTCTGCAACCATCGCAACAATTCCACCGCCTCCTTCTGCTCAAGAAATAACAAGCGCGTTTCAGAAATACAAAGACGTAAGCGCGCCTTCAATAAAAGTTCCAACAGTTGTTGAGGTGCCGTTCGCAAATGATTTCTCAAACCGCTTTGATTTCGCCGTCATTGATACAGAAGGGAATGTGCCACAACCGTATCTATTTACCGAGAGTCTTCGCTCAGCGCGCACAGCGGTCTCTATCGATAGATATGGCGGTGAAAACAGTGCAATGCTTGACGGTAACACGCGTACGTTCACAGAGTTTGCTTTACCTCAGAGTGGACAGGGGCAAACACGCTTGGTTTTAATGAGCACAAAACCGATGACATTGAGCGGAATGACATTTTTCCTCGACCAGTTTGTGGCTCTCCCAACATCGATAGAAATCCGTGCGAATACGGACAGCGGTGAAAAGATTGTTCTTGCGCGTTCCCAGATGTTTAGTGGTTTTGTCTCGTTCCCAAAGACTACCGCAAAAGAATGGACCGTATCGTTCACCTATGGGCAGATGCTTCGAATTACAGAAATTGTTCTGAATGATGAAACTGCGGGTATGGTGGGCTCACGTACTCTGCGTTTTCTCGCTCAACCAAAACATAACTACCGCATATATTTTGATGCAGACCGTTCGGTGCCAATGCATGTGGGTGAAGCAGGGAATCTCATTTCAAACATAGGTGTCCTGCGTCTTGCTGACTCTCCAGCACAAGCCAACGCGGGGTATGTGCTTGCTGATACCGACAGCGATGGCATTCCTGACTTGCGTGACAATTGTGTTTCCACGGCAAACGCTAACCAAGTGGATGTGGATGGAAATGGCCGTGGCGACGTGTGTGACGACTTTGACAGGGATGGCATAGCGAATGCTGTCGACAATTGTCCAAACGACCCAAATTACAATCAGGCAGATATTGACGGCGACAAAATCGGTGATGTGTGCGACAAAGAAGAAAGTCGCATAACCGAAAAGTACCCGTGGCTTCCGATGGCGGGAATTGGTTTTGCTGGGGTTGTACTCGTTGTTCTTTTTACCGTGACCGCACAGGGGATGATGAAGAAAAGTAAAACAGGGCAATAACATTTTAATTAGCGCGTGGTCACGGATTGCTAGGTCTCCTCACATGCTTTGCGTGTCCACGAAAGTAGTTTTCGGTAGTGCCCAGGAGTCTGTGCCCAAGGCGTGAACTTGCTGATGTTTATGGCAGAGCCACGATTCTGTTGAATCGGAATCAGCTGATTCGGAACCGCCTCTCCCGCATTGCCTCACGTAAGAATCGTACCATGAGGGACACTTGGCGCGATTAACGGGTAATGATGAAATTGTATCACAAATGCCATCTTCCGTGCTTCTGTATTTCGCCAACAAGTCGGTCGACCTCCTTCCTCAACGCAAACGGATCAAGAGTTTTAAAGAGACGCGTAAGCGTCTCTTTTGTTTCTTGAGAAGTCTTCGGATGCGCAAGCACTCTCTCGTATGGAGTTTTTGCAGTGCCATATATTTTCTTAATTTTCGGAGTAAAGGAACTTCCCAGGTGTTTTTAACAAGCAGGGTTTCTTATTGGTTTACAATATGTACAAAATCCTTGAAGTTATCGCTGGCGAAGTATCCAGAAAGGTGAAAAATATCTTTTGATGAATGGAGAGTACCCCAGAGTATCCCTCGGGCAGTTGTATAGCCTGCTTCTTTGATAGCTGTTTCAATTTCGGGACTCGTATAACCAAAGGGTTGTGCAAAGTTAGTCACAGGTTTCTTGATGTTATCTTCGATAACTTTTTTACTTTCGCTAATTTCTTTTTGCATATCTGCAGGCGTTGAGTTTTTGAAGAGGGGATGAGAGAGCGAGTGGCTTCCGATCGTCATTCCTGTAGTGCTCATTTCGCGTACTTCGTCCCAAGACAAGTAGCGCTTGTTCCCTCTATTGATGGGGTTGGTGTATATATAGAAGGTAGCAATCATGCCATATTTCTTGAGAAGGGGAAATGCATACTGATATTGATTTACTAGACCATCATCAAAAGTGAGAGCTACGGGTTTTTGTGTCGGGGTTGTTGTCCCTTCTTTAATATCGCGGGCAACCTCGTCCATACTAATCGTGGTGTACTTATGGTCGCGAAGATAGATGAGCTGTTGTTCAAAAAGTTGAGGGGTAATATCAAAACGGTCCTGCATAATGGATTCACCTGGAATATAGGGGCGAACACTGTGGTAAATAATAATAGGGATTTTAACCGCAGGAACTTCCGCTGTACTTACTACAGGTTTTTCAGCGGAGTTGTTTTGCAAGAAAGCCTGAGCATAGGTGAAGTCCGTATTTGCCTCAAGTGCCATCCGCGGACCCCCAAAATTTTTATAAACAACCATGAAATAGCCCACCCCAAAGATCACCATAATAACCAAGATAACGGCGGTGTATTTTAAAATTTTTGCATTAAATCGCCACATAATTTCATGCAGTATACCCTATAATTTTAAAAATAGTTAATTTTTTGAACCATTTCATTTACAACAAAAGTTTTTGTCGTAAATGAGCATCTACTACCTCTTTTCCTCACGGTAAAAACCGACAAAAAACAGTAATTTTTTGGTCTCACCCCCCCCCTCGCAATCCCTCTCAAAAAGTTTCCATTCTTCCTCACCTTTTTTATCCACAAAAATGTCATTTTTCCCTTGCGTTAATATCTTTTTTTAAGTAAAATAATCATAAATGCAAGGACTACACCAAGAAAAAAGAAAGGGTAGAGAAAAAAGGGAAAGTAGCTTCTTCGGCGTCTTCTTTTTCTTACTCATGGTCCCGGTAGTTTTTGTAAATGCTGCGACCATTTCTCGCGCACCTGTTGATGCTTTTAGTTTTGTACGTGACATTGCCACAGAGGCATTAACGCAGATCGACACCAACCTCGCACCGTCATTTCGTGATACTTCTTCACTCGTACGCCCACTTCAAAATACCACCACACTTTCAGACACAACAGCCGGTTCACTTCAGCAGTTTATCAACATCCCCCTCTCGAAGATTTCTGGCGTAGTTAATACTGTTCGCAATTCCTTCAATTCATCTTTTGCCACAGAGGTTACTCCTACTGAACCTCAGCTCACCACCGTCTCGTACATTCCCCCCTCTAGCTTTGCTGACACTTCAAGCACCACCCTCGACAGCGCTCGCACCCTCGTCTCCAAAACTCTAGAACAAATCGATACCAACCTCGCTCCTTCCTTCCAAAATATTTCCGCAACCACAGAGGTCACGAACACACAACTCGCTTCCGTAATCGCAACAGACAGCAATGTCGGAGCACCAACCACCGACCCTCTTCGTCAAACAATCAGTTTCATCAGTGACGCACTTGCATCTTTCTTTGGCATCACCCCCGTACCTGTCGCTATTCCTTTTGCCTCATCCACACTTCCTCATCGCACTGCCGTTGCTCCAACTCCAACTACTACCCCCACCACCCCCACCACTACTCAAATCTATCCCATCCGCGAACGTGTCATCGAACGTGTCATAACTACTCCTGCCGTAGCCGTTATCGCAGGGATGTCTGAAGTAGCAGTCAACGAACGCCTCACACAACTCAACAACTCCCTCAAAGCAGAAATCTACCGCGTAGAAGCAAATGCACAGAGTCAATCAAATGGTAACTACTCCGCACTTTCGCTGATGAACCGCATCAACAACATTTCTCAGGCGACGGTTTCAAACACGGCAATCACGAGCTCTACCTTCTCCGGAAGTATCACCGGCACCACCGGTTCTTTTTCGAGCGGACTCACGAGTACTACCGGTTCCTTCTCCGACCTCCTCTCCGCACCCCGCTTCACCATCTCGGGTACCGGCACCTCTACTATCCTCGGGGACAGTGCCTTCGATACCAACACGCTCTATATTGACTCGGTAAATCATCGAGTAGGCATTGCCACATCAAGCCCCGTTGATACTTTTTCGGTTAACGGGCCTGTTTATCTCGCAAATGTTGCTCCTGTTGCCACCGTTAATCGTCTCTACGCCAATGCCAACAATCTCTACTGGGCAGGGAGCTTGATCGGTGGTTCAGGTGTAGGGAACTGGGCAACCGATGGCACCCACGCATGGCGTGCGACGGGCAACGTCGGTATCGGTACCTCAACCCCGCTCTACAAACTTGATGTAAACGGCAACGGTCACTTCACTTCATACGTTAACGCTACTAATTTTATCGCCACAAGTACTACTGCAACCTCAACCTTCGCCGGAGGGATCACGGGGCCAAATGGTTTTGCTATACAGCAAACCACGGGGAACACCACGATTGGCGGCACCCTCGGCGTTACCGGCTCAACCACCCTTACTGACTTTATTGCTGGTAATGGTACCACCACCAACGCAACCAGCACCAATTTGTTTGCAACAAATTTGTCGGCAATCAATGCAACAAGTACCAATTTTGCTATCACCAACGCCTTCGCTACCAACCTTTCTGCGACGAGTGCGACAAGTACCAACTTGTTTAGCACCGTCGGTCACTTCACCACTGGTATCATCGACACGTTGACCGGCACGCTTGCCACAATCACCGGTATCAATCTCACCAACAGCACCACCACGAATGCGACGAGTACAAATCTGTTCAGCACGAACGGCTCATTTACCAATTTATTCGGAAGTAACTTCACTGCAATCAACGGTACCACCACCAACGCAACATCCACCAATGCGTTTGCTACCAACCTTTCCGCAACGAATGGTGTTCTTGCGAACGCGACGAGTACCAACCTTTCCGTCACCAACGGCACCATCGCTAACCTTATTGGTACCAACAGCACCATCGGGAACGCCACTTCCACCAATCTCTTTGCGACCGT
>JAVHQF010000389.1:0-23456 GCA_036170995.1 Sideroxydans sp.
GCTTGGTGGCGCGGCGCCAGGCAGAAATTGCGCTGATGGGTCAGTAGATTTGACATCAACCAAATTTGCGAATTCATACGATGCGATGAACACTTCTCTGTCTCGCCACCTAAACTTCCTGCCATGCACTCTTTCATCCCCTCCGCCATTCGCCGCTACCGCAACCAGCGTCACTTGACCCTGGAAAACGTCTCTGGCATTGCGGGCATGTCGGTGCAGCACCTGTCAGAGATTGAAAGCAGCAAGCGCGACCCGCGTTTGTCGTCCATCGAGCGCATTGCCGATGCGATGGAACTTGCCGTGATGCTGGTGCCAGAACACATGGCACCTGACATTCGCCGGTATATCGCATCCCAAGGCCGGGTGTTCATAGCCACGCAGTCAACCAAGGAAACCAGCCATGACGACCCAGCTTAGTTTTTCGGTACGTGAAGACACCAACGACTCTGCCCATAGCGGCAGTTTGCTCAGCACTCAGCACTCGAACCTCAGCACTGTTTTCGGCACATTTTCCAGGTATTGGGCCGAAGAAGAGGAACTTGACGAGCTGCTCGACAGCCTGGAAGCAGGCCGTATCAGCCACAAACAGGGCCTGCTGCGCGCGCAAAAGCTGCTGCTCAAGTTTCCGGGCCAGTTGGAGATTCAAAACTTCATCGCCAACCGGCTCTGGAGCCTTGAAATGCGCGACGAATCCACTGACGTGCGCGAAAAAGCCTACCGGCAGGCTACTGCCCTCATCCCGCCCGGCTTCAAAGGCCAGATTTCATGGGGGGAGGTGGACAACCGCTCCTTCTTGCGCATTGCCCATGGCTATCTGCTGGGGCTGATGCACCGGGGTGACGGCAAGGCGGCTAAAGCCCTGGCCAAAAAACTGCTGGCCTGGTGCCCTGCGGACAACCTGGGCGTGCGCATGCTGCTGGGTGACATCAGCCTGATGACGGGCGACACCCAAAGCGCGATGAAAAGCTACCTGAAAGAAGCCGCAGATTCACCGGCGCACTGGTATCAGGCGGGGCAAATTGCGTTTAGAGAGGGGGATTTTGTGAGTGCCTGCACCTATGTTCGCCGGGGCATTGCGGCCAACCCCTACATTGCAGAAGGGCTCACCGGCCGCACAAAGATTAACGAGCACCTGTACTGGCATGCCAGCAACCGCAATGGCCCAGAATGGGCGACCGACTACTTGCGCGCGCCCGTGTGTGACTGGTCTGCGGAAGAGATCGACTTTGTTGACTGGGTGTTTAACTCAAGCGCGGTGCTGCGGGAACGCGCCAGCTTGATGGAGCAGCATGAAGGGTTGACCTACGAACGAGACGCTGTGCGGAGGGAGCCATTTACGATGCGCAGCTCTTACTTTGTCAAGGAGTTGACCGATGATTTGTCCATAGCGATGGTGAAAAGGATTCAAAACCGCTATGGCGTAGAAATTTGGCCGTGGGCACGCAAGGCCTAAATATTCCCGTCTAGGTTGCTACTTTGCCAGCAGGAAGCAGAAGCTGCGGGCGATCATACAAAATAATATCTAAAGATTTTCAAACTAACTATTAGCCTTTTCAGTCGAGCCAAGTTTGGCTCCATTGCAAACCGATATACGCCTTCCATACCCAAACGCTGTATCCAAACAGGCGCGCGTTTTATTGTATTAGATACAAACTCAAAAGATCCACCCACACCAATCGCCATTTGAACACCCATTTTGCTAAGGACACATTGGTGCTCGACTATCCAGCATTCTTGTTTTCTTGCGCCAAAACCGACAAGTAGAAAATGAGGTTTAAACTCCTCAATCTGATTAATTATTAATTGATTATGCTCGCGCGAGAATGGGTACGGCTGATATGGTGGTGAAAAACCTTCAATTTCAATACCATAGTTCTTCCTAACAATATCAACCGCACCTTGATTTGAAGACTCATAACCCCCCAATAAAAAAACGCGCTTACTAAGCTGCTTTGCATTAGCAAAAATATCATAAATAAAGTCAGATCCTGAAATTTTCTCAATTTCAACATCTGGAAATTTTCGCTTTGCTAAAACATATGGTATTTGACCATCAAATGTAGAGTAGTTTTCACAGATGATTTTTCTAAATGCTTCATCTTTGTTCGCCAACACTATAAATTCTGCATTAACAGTAACAATTATTTTTAACTCTGAACTCTCATTTAGTAAAATCTCCCTGGTGAGTCCCCTAAATATCAAGTTCATAAAACTAATTTTTTCCATCGTAAATCTCTGCAAATATACTCACGAGTGTCTGTGCCACAGAATTTCTATCCATTCCAAAAGTTAATAAGTAGTCACGTCCTTGAGACCTTCCAACCTTTTTCCAGTAAGCAATTTTGTCTCTCAAAGAATCATGATCCTGTTCAATTATTGAACCTGCGATTTCATCTTTCAAATATATTTGAGCATTGCCAACATTAAAAGTAATCACGGGCAAATTACAGGCCATAGCCTCCTTGAATACCATACCATCGGATTCGAAATTTGAAAATGAGACTAAGCAATCAACCGCATTCATCCATATTGGCATCAGCTCATAATCAATATCACCCCCAAAAATAAACTGGATATTTTCATGCTTAAGCCATGATGAATATTTTTCGATAAACGAATATGCAAAAGCTGAGTTCTTCTCTGGACGGTGAGGCGACGCAGGAAAAAAAATATAGTATATTGCTGTATCCAACCCCAACTGAACGCAGCAATCTGATCGCAATTGGGGCCTATATTTATTAGTATCGACACCAGATGGAAGAAAGTATTTTTTGGGATGGTGGGATGAATCAAAAAAAACCTTGTTCACATATATCACGCGATCAGAAATACTAATGGCCTTCTTAATTAGAGCGAACTTCACCCCTTTTGTAAGTGATCCCTCATGCACGGTATAAATAAGAGGAATTTTTCTGTTGGTTAATGTCAAAAAAACACAAAAACTATGATGGGCCCAAACAAAGTCATAGTTTTTCTTAAAACGCATAACAAGATAACGCCATAATCCTGCGAAGTAATTAATGTTGCTACCACCATTTGATACACTTCCCTTGATGTGAAGAATATCGATGTGAACATTTGGAAATAGATCAACGAGCGCATCGACTTGCTCTTTTACAAAAACCCCCCGCCAACTTTCATCGCCAGAAGATGGGTACATGTTCGTTATCAGTAATATTTTCATATTCTAATGGAATGGTCTGCGAAACATCAGCTTATACGTGGGCACACAAACTCTACTTTTAATCACTATGGCCGGACTTCCACCCACAACTGCAAATGGTGCAACGTTTTTTGTAACGACACTACCTGCTGCAATAACAGCCCCCTCACCAACAATCACACCAGGAAGAAGGATTGAATACGCCCCAATCACAACATAATTACCTATCTTTACGGGTTTAACGATTGTTCCGTAACTAGCTGAATTAACATCGTGTTGCTCCGTGAATATTTTTACGCCAAACGAAACATCCACGTTATCAGCAATATAGATACCACCCCGCCCATCAAGTAGACAGTCAAAATGGATTATTGAATTATTGCCAATAGTAATTTTCCAAGGAGAAAAAGTAATAATTCCCATATGAATCGATGAATTGCCGATTTTCATACCATAAAGATACTTGTATACAAAATACCTAAACCAAAATACAGGAACTTTATTTAGCAAATGGTTTAGTATGCCCAGATACAAATAACCGAACCAAAACACCAACCTCCCTACGTGCCTGTGCTTAGACAATTTGTACAGAAAATCAAACACTTAATTCTTACTCAAAAAATAGTTTCCAATCGCCAAATGCTTGAGTCCGGACTTCTCAATTACCTCAAATGCATCTTTGGGCTCGTAAACCAATGGCAAACCATGCAAATTGAGCGAAGTATTTAATATTCCACCTATTCCAGTTAGCTCCTTGAACCGATTAATTAATCTCCAATAGTCAAAATTGTGCTCACGCGTTACACATTGGGGGCGAACAGTTTTATCATACGGGTGTATCCCACCGGCAATTTGAGTGTGGGCGAGCGGTTTAGTGTCATATGTCATAATCATGTAGTAGGGAAAATTTTTCTTTGAATCCCACCTTACATATTCATCCATACTCTCAGCCAGCACCGAACTAGCAAAAGGCATCCAGAAATCACGGCATTTAATCAATTCGTTGATTTCTTTAATTACCTCTGGCTTGGATGGATTTGCAATAATGGCACGATTACCTAAGCTACGTGCCCCGAACTCCTCACGTCCCTTGAACCGCGCCACGACATCGCCATCTGCTAAAACGGAGGCCACTTTCATTTCAATGTCGTCAAAATACTCAAAACTATATCGATTCTGAAATTTATAACTTTGATATTCAGATTTGATTAATTCGTCGGACCACTCTACGCCCCAATACACAGTATCCAATTTACAAAATGATGAGTAATTTCCAACCTCCGAATACACATTGCACGCTGCACCAAACGCATTCGATTCATCACCACATGACGGAAACACAAAAATCTGGTCAACTACGTCTAGCTCCATAAGCTTCTGATTCGCTTTTACGTTCATAAAAGTGCCGCCTGATAAGGCGATCTTACGAATACCCGTTTTCTTTACGGCGTTCATTACCCAACGAGCTAAAAATTCTTCGACAAAAAGCTGCAACCCTCCCATTAAATGATCAAATCGTTTCAAATAGATAAATTCTCTAAAGTAATTTAAGGAAGTATATATTGAATATCCCTTAGTAAACTTCCAGACCAATCCATCTTCATCAAACTGAAACATTTTGTGAAGTTCATCCGCCACTTTTCGTACACCCTTGCTATCTGCATACGGTGCCATACCCATCAACTTGAACTCATGCTCCAACGGAACCATTCCAGTTAAAAAAGTGAACATCGCATATAGCAAGCCGATTGAATTATTCTCATCTACTGCGGCGATTCTTTTCAGCGATCCGCTCTGCCCAATACTGACACTGGCACAAATCCTATCGCCTGCCCCATCATTTGTCAGGACCAATATCGGTTCATTAAAGTTACCATTGCCGAAATATGCACTTGATGCATGACAAGTATGATGATCAACAAACCGTATCTTTGATTCAACAAAGCCAAAATGTCGCAATTTCTCTAACCGCATCGCACGATTTTTTGACGCTTTCATGCTGTCAATAGAAGGAATAGACTTCAGGAAACTTTTAATCCGACTTGAAATTCCCCCATAATTCCTAAATGCTGAAAGCAATTGGGTCCTATTCATCGGACTCGGCATATAAAAGCCATTCATGGCAACATAATCAATATCTTTAGCTGTAAGATTTTCTAATGTCATCACTTTTTTTAAAGCCATCTCAGGAAATCCGTCAAAGTTCTTTTCCCTACGTAAGCGCTCTTCCTGAATTAGCCATTTAAGTTTACCATCCTCAAGCATCGCAACCGACGCATTATGACCATCATGTATACCTAGAATCCTCATTTCATCTCCAAAGTGTTATTTCGATCATTAAGATAATTTCGCTTAGCAATGACCATTGCCAAAATTAATGTAATTGAGACTACTGGGGTCGCTGCAAATGCAACATGCCCAACAAATATAGAGTACAAAATTGCAGATATAAATACTGGGGCCCAAATGGAATCATTATATCTACCCTGAATATATTGTCTACTCATGGCATAACCCCATATCAATGAGCCATAAAAGAAAATGGTAAACACCAAACCACCGCCTCCAATAAGATCAAAAAGATCCGACTCTACAGAATTCCCTATTAACAAATCCCAGAAATTTTGAAATCCTATACCTAGAAGAAAGTCAACGAAGCTAAATTTTGAATAAATATTCAAAATCAAATCTAACATCACAAATCTGCCTCCAGTCAAAGCGGAAGTTGCACCTTGATTTTCAATGTAAAAAGTAAATATTTCTGCGCCAGGCAAATATTGTACAATTGCTAAAAAAATATGCCCAGCAGCTGATATAACTACTGAGCAAACTGCCACAAAGAGAATTAAAGTAAATGATGAACTTAATTTATATTTAATTGACAAATGCCAAAATGCAAAAATGAATAGCATAACAAACCCAGATTTTGTACCAATCATATAAAGAGTAAATATTGTTGCAACGGTGTAAAACATAATGGTGCGAAAGCTCATGTTGGCGCAATTTGTAATTACCCACCATGCCAACACAAATATAAATGTAATCTCATTTGCGGCGTTATAAACTCCTTTTGATCCAAATCCTGCATCATATGTTGCCTGCGAAATTCCAAGCAAATTTAAAAGAATGATGGAGAGACATATTGTCAACCACGTTATTTTTGAGTATCCTATTAATATTAGAATACAACTGGAAGCTTTTATTGAAAGCAGCAGCAACAGCATCACCCCCATCAAAACTGGACCTCTCGCCATAAAAATTAGATCAGATTGAAGATTACTCTCACCATTAACCGAATGAAGTAAAGCACCTATAAAAATTAATGATACAAATGTGAATATAAATAGAGCATACGAGGCTCTAAATCCAGTATTAAGAAAAGCCTTAAAAAATAATGAAATAACAAGTGACTTATATATAACACTTAGAGAACTTCCGCCAGTCGATGACGTAAGCGCCCCAGTAAATACATCTACAAACGGTATGCCTAAAAAAAATAAATAAACTACAAATTCAAAATTGCACTTAAAAGGTTGCCTAGGTTGTAGGTGACGCAGTAACAGGTTTGTCTTCATTGAATATTAAGCTTTTTTTCAACCCAATTAATCTCGCGACGAAGTCTTTGCTCCCATGAATACATGTTTGCTTCGGCCCAGTTACGCGCACCAACAGAAATTTGTAAGCGGGCCTTTGAATCAACGATCAGTTCCAATACTGCGCAACGTAAGCCCACTACGTCATCTGGATGCAATAGTCGGCCATTGATACTATCTGTGATAACGTCTGGGGTGGCTCCATTTGCCAATGTCACAATTGGTCTACCGCAAAGTAATGCTTCAAATAACGGATTCCCACAATTGCTAAAATCGTAAAGCGACAAAAAGATATCTGCTATATTCATGATATTTGCAACAACTGGGCGCGACAAAGCTCCAAGAAATTCAATTTGTTTTGTAATACCTAGTTCATCTGCGATATTCTCTAAACGTAACTTATCTTCTCCGTCTCCCAATATCAACAATCGAACATTTGGTTTCAGGTCAACTATGTATTTAAGCAAAAACAACCCACGCTCAATACGTTTAATTGGATCCAGTCTACTTACCATTACTAAATACAAACAATCTGGATCAAGCCCTGCCTGCGTCAATACTTCACTTCGGTTCATATCCGGTATATAAATATCTTTATCAATTCCATTTCGTATAAACAGCAAATTATTGACCGTAATAGAATTATTCCAATAAGTCCAGACATCATCCCCTTTAGTACCATCATTTGTCATGATGTATAAGTCGGCTTTCAAATACAAAGATAGCAACGTTTCTAGCTTTCTCACCATGAAAGGAAGTCTTTGATAGCTCTCCCCAAGTACTGATACACCTTGAATACGATTTATATATAGGAATTTAGGCTGTCGAAAAATTAACCTGAGCACAAGAGCAGTAATAATTCCAGATGCTTCATATGCATAAATAACATTTGGTTTCGTAATTCGAATAATTTCTACTACTTTTCGCAACGCAAAGAGGGTGAATAAAAATAATCGATCAGCCTTTGCTTGAAATCTTGCTCCCAGAATTTTTATAAACGGTGTAGGAATGGTAAAGCGATGAACTGTCACTCCAGGAATATTAATTGGCACATTCTTTTCATGGGCTCCTCCCAAAACATGCCGCTTTTCAAATGTAATATATTCAACTTGCCAACCTGCTCTAGCATACCCTTTCAGCGTTTCATACAAGCTTGGGGCACCTATACCATAGCCCATTGACCACGGTTCTAGAAAACTTAGTAAAACAATTTTTCGTTTAGGATTCATAAAAGGGCTTAGATATTAATCAATTTGGGGACGTTGGTAACATCATAATAACTTTGGCCGGTACCCCTGCTGCCACTGAAAATGGGGGAATGCTCTTGGTGACCACCGCACCTGCTGCTACAGTCGATCCCCTGCCAATAGTTACACTAGGTAATAATATGCAACGCGCACCGAGCCAAACATCATCCTCGACGATGACGGGGTTAGTTGTTTCTCCTTGTTTGAAGTAGCTCTTGAGCTCAGCATTCCAAACATGGTTAGAGGTAAATATCATGACTTCTGGCCCCATCAACACCCTATCACCAATACAGACTCTATCAGTGCAACTGATAAAACTCCCAGCCCCAATACCAGTATCATCACCAACTTCCAAATTTTCTGGGCGCGCAATTATTGCATTGGGCAACACGCAAGTTCTACTGCCAAACTTTCGCGCCAACCTACGTAAAACCGCAGCACGAATTTTGCAACCATACGCATTGGGATGTCGTCCAGGAAGGTACTTTGCAAACGAATATATCTTGCGAAAAAAACTAGCACTTAACATCTCAATATTTTTAGTAAAAATGTGCATATATCAATATATATAAATATTATTTAATTCCATTGAAAACGAGAATAAATATTATTATCATAAGTTAGAAAATGGAACATGTTATAAATATCACATTGTTTTAAGTCAAGCACATTAACGACTATTAATGCGGCAAGCAAAATAAGGATCCATCCGAATTTCACAGGAATTGTATAAACTCTTTGACTAAAATAAACATATGATAAAAGTCTGATTGCATTTGCTACAAGTGTTGAAAGAATTGCTCCCCAAATACCAATTTGAGGAACTAAAACAATGCTCCCCAGTGCGCCAAATCCGCCTGAAATGAGATTTATCTTGGCGAGTAATTTTGTATTTTTGGCGACATCCATTCCTAGGAAAAAAATATATAAATTAGCAAACACGGTTGAGAGCATTAAATAAAAAAGGTAATTTGAAGCCTGCTCAAACTTATAGCCCGCAATTAGAACAATTACGGGTTTTGAGTAAATAGAAATTACGACAAGAAACAATAGCAATGCAATAATCGTAAAATTGAAAATCAAGGCGATCAATTTTTTAGTTTCGAGCTTTTCATGATCACGGTACACAATAGGCGTCATCGCTGTACTTATGACATAAAAGCCCAAGCCAACGATTGCTGCGAATCTTGACGCAATACCGTAATAACCCAATTCTGTTAATCCTACATAACTTCCCACTATCATCTTATCGACTGTGCCCGAAAGCACAACTCCAACGGAAGACAAAACAATAGGCAAAGAGAACTTGAGGAGTTCACTTAACACTGAGCCGTCTAGTGACGGCCTAAGTTGACCGTATTTGCGAGTCACAAGCACTAAACCAACTGCCAAGCCTAGGATGCCACTTACGATTTGAGACCAAAAGTACTGTTCGATTCCTAATTTACCTTCAGTAGAAAAATATATGATAAATAGCATGTTAACAAATATCACTACGAAATTTATTGCTACTGACGACTTTGCTTGGCTCGTGAATCTAAACTGCACCTGCAATAGATTCATAACCGATGAAACTAAAACACTGACGCAAACAACACCGAAGTACTGTGCGTAAATATCAGGTAAGTTAGCACATCTTAATATATAAAATCTATTCGTATAAACCAGTATACCGAAAATTGTGATCACAAGCATCGTAAACCACAATGTGGAAGACAGAATTATATTCTGTCTATCAATATCTTCAGTCTCAGGAAGTAGTCGTGCTACTGCTTGATTTATTTCGAGTGGTAGTATCAGCAGAACAATAACTGAAGCAGCCGATATGAATTCGATAAACCCAAAATCCGTTGGCCCTAGCTCTCGCGTATAGATAGGGAGCATTATTAAACCGATTGCTCGCGCCAGAAACATGGGAAGCGCATAAGTCAACGCATCTTTGGCAAAGCGTCGTATCATGAGATATGCATACCCTTTGCTTTTGAAATCTCTTCAATCACCCGTTGCTTTAGCTTGGGATTATGATCAAGCAAGAGAGCATCACTACCCATTTCACCTAAATATTCGCCAACTTGCTTCAGCCAGTTTTCTTTGGACAAGCCCCATCCAAAGCAATAGTCCAATTTCATCGGATCACATAACCAATTTTTTGGAGCTTCGTTATTTATTACTTCAAGGTAGTTTTGTGCAATCTTTTTTGAATTCCAATATTTAGTTACAAAATAATTGGCACGCGTGCCTAGTGAATCACGATAAGTAACATCATCCAACATTTTTCGTATGGCGTGCTTTATCTCGGCAGGATCAATATAAAGTGAAGGTGGAATTTCCTCATCGCAGTTATCTAGTGGATACTGTTTCGCATAAAATCCGCCCACAATAACCGGCTTACCAAAAATGGCTGCTTCTGTGGCAAGTACAGCCATAGGCACATCAGAATAAAGTTCGTCAAGGACAAAATCACATTCATGCAATTCCTCTAGAACAATTTGGTTAGAGACACCAGATAGCTCTATATATTCAATAGAGTAGCCCTCTGCTCGTAACTCATTTACAATAGTCCTAAAAATGATACTACCTTTAGCTATTGGGCGTGATGGTGCATGTAATATTCGAATAGCTTGATTGTTTGTAGCTTTGTTTCGATTTTTAGATTTCTCACTCGAAATTATTGATATGGCTTGAATGTCTATCGGAGTACCGAGCGCATTGAGCCTTACAAACTTTTTTGAAAAAAATTGAGCTGTTGCAGTGTGATTAATAGTAGTATCAGCGTATTTTTCTATCTTTATTATTTTTGTAAGCATTTTTTTGGATTCAAAAAAAGAAGACTGCGCATTCTTAAAATTACCTAAATCGTCTAGATAGCGTCCACTAAAATATGGTGGGCGTGCATCAGAGCCTAAATATATTACTAATATCTTTTTTCCAAGCAACTTCAATAAGGGTAGTTCGTGAAAATTAAAAAAAGATCCTGATCCCAAAAAAATGAACACATCGCAGCGCATAACTGCGTAAACAAATACAATCGACCGTACAATCTTTTCAAGTATCCAGACTGATCGACGAATTAAATAATATTTGCTATTTAGAAGTATTTTAATTTTTTCATAAATAGGTTTAAGAAAAAACTTGGATTCAGAGTAGGAGTATTTGTGACCAGTAAATAAAAAGTGTTCACAAGGAACTCCAATTTCATCAAAACCCAACTTGAGTCTCGACAAATACCCTGCGACCTCTCCCGGGCCAAGTGAAATACGTCTAATCGCCACGTTAGGCCTTGGTCGTGTACTTCATGTAAAAACTTTTAGGAACTAACTCGAGCTTATACATAAGCCAAAAGAAAGGACGCAGGCGTTCAAAGGTCTTTTTGTAGGTTTTGTAATCTTTATACGTCTTTTTAGGAAGGGTCATCAACCGATCAAACTCTGAGTTAGAAAAACCTAGACGCTTCTTTACATACTCCACCAAGTCCTCCTCAATATGAGGGGGTTCTTGCATTAGCTGTAGGGCATCTTCCCGTGTCATCCAACCATTGCGGCAATAAGCTGAATAACCGGCAATGCGAAAGTCAATTTTCCAGCGGGTTGGCAGAAAGTGGCTGTGATAAAAAGCGGTGAACCGATTCTCCAAATGATGGCCACCATACCATTGCCATCCGTATGTTTCGATCAACATCTTCTTCGCTGCTTCTTTATCGTAATCCATGTAGTACAACGGGCGGACTTTTTTGATTCCTCCAAAGATCATCCAGCGCAGAAAATCTTTCAGCCATAAATTCGGAAATGTTTTTAGCTTATAGGTACCGAATTCTTTTTGCACCGATTCGATGTATTTTCCGTCCATATAAATCCACCCTAACGGTGCAACTCCCTCTGTGCGGAAGGAGTGGCCCTCGATCATGTATTTAATACCGAATTTCTCAGCGGCCTTGTAAAGCGTCGTTGCCAGTGCAATATCGGTCGGTGTTTCTAAGTCCTTCACACCAGCTTTAAAGAATGAACGATAGATATCGTCATACTCTTTGTTGTCTACAACGATGGTAAAGAGATCGACACCCAGCTTATCAAGCACATTATGAATATTCTCGGTGGCGATTGTCGAATTCCATGTATTGTCAAAATGGGCTGCTAATACTCTCAACCCATATTTGGTGACCATCTCATGCACCAAATATGACGAATCACAGCCACCACTCACCCCGATGATGGCATCGTATTTCTTGCCCTTACCGGCGGCCTTGATATCTTCGATCATCTTATCGATACGGGCCTGTCCTTCCTTGCCTGTTGGATATTCGGCTTCAAGTGAATCGATTTGACGACAATAGTTGCATACACCTACGGCATCGAAGGAAATATTGGGCACTGTGTCATCGTAAATGCAACGCGAACAAATCTGTTTAGTCATTAAATTCTCTCTATTAAGCGAATGCTGCTTCCTGGTCCATACGTTTTGGGAACTTGATTAACACACCTAGATCCTTCCCCTGAAATACAGCCATGCTACCGATAGCGACTGCGGATGCTCCGCCTTCGCTTACCGCTAAACGCACATCCTGTAACGACCCTGCTCCACCGCAGGCAATAACTGGCACGCCAATCGCGCTAGTTACTTCGCGAATCAGTTTCAGGTTAAAACCGCTCCACGTACCGTCACGATCGATCGAATTCAGCAAGATCTCACCCGCGCCTAGTTTTTCCATATCTAGCGCAGCTTGCACAGCGTCGATTCGAGTATCTTTTTTCCCTTGATGGGTGCGCACAGAATGCCCACCCAACAAACCCTTTTTTACATCCAGTGTCACTACGATCGCCTGATTTCCAAATTCTGCTGACGCCTGACGAATCAAATCTGGATTTTCAAAAGCGGCTGCACCTAACGAAATCTTCTCTACCCCTAAGTTGAACAATCGACGCATATCTTCCACCGTATTCACACCGCCGCCGTAACAGATCGGCATGAAACATTCGCTGACTACCTTCTCAAGTGTTTCAAAATCAATCCCGCGGTTATGCGTTGTCGCTTCAATATCCAGAAGCACCAATTCGTCCACTTCCTTCTGATTGAAGATACGCACTGCATTGACCGGGTCGCCCACATAGACTGGGTTCTTAAAGCGCACCGTCTTCACCAGCGCGCCGTTACTCATCAACAAACAAGGCATCAGTCGAGTTGCTAGCATGGATCAAAGACCGATGAAGTTTTTAAACAGCCGCATGCCGAATCGGTGGCTTTTTTCCGGATGGAACTGCACACCCATTACATTGCCGCGCTGAACGCCGGAAACAAAATCGTAACCATAGTGGGTTTTGAATAATTCATCTGCATGATCTTCACATTCGTAGTGATAGGAATGCACAAAATAGAACCTCGACCCTGTCTCCAAGCCTTCTGCCAACGGATGTCTATTGCAAGCTGAGACTTGATTCCAGCCCATGTGCGGGATTTTTAGCGCAGACTGCCCCGTATTAAAACTAAAACGACGAACTCGCCCAGGAATCAAAGCCAAACCTGGCAACGCCCCTTCTTCGCTACTCTGAGCAAGCAATTGCATGCCCAAACAAATGCCAAACAAAGGAACACCCAATGCTGCGCAATCGCGGAGTGGTTGAACCAACTCCAACTGCTCTAGCTTGACCATCGCGTTATCGAAACTGCCAACGCCCGGCAGCAGTACTTTCTTAGCACTTCTTAATTTATCCGGTTTTGAGGAAGCCTCGGCTTGTCCTCCCACTTTTCGAATCATGTTTAGGACCGAGCCGATATTACCTGCTCCATAATCGACTACTGTTATCAACTTAACACTCCAATCAGATAGATTAGCTATTCCAGCCGCTCCTATAGCACTTTCTGCAAACCATTTTTCTCTCGATAACGAGACATCCATTCTTCATCAATTGAGCGGATAATTTTTGCAGGGCTCCCACCTACCATTACGTTATCCGGCACATCTTCAGTCACCACCGACATAGGCAGCACAATAACTTTGTTTCCAATGGTTACGCCTGGATTTATCAATGATGGCCCGCCTATGTAGCAGCCGCTTCCAATTATGGTGGGTTTGCGGACTATCCATGGATTGCCACTACGATTGTCCATTTCAAGATTGGACAAAACAGAACTGTGTGTCCATACAAGCGAACCCACCGCAAAAGTTGTATGCGAGCCTACTTGCAGGCCACCAGATGCATCCAACACTACATTTTCTCCAACCCAAACATATTCTCCGCAAACCAAATATTGGGGGGAGATAATTTTTGCTGTTTCGCGCACTCTACAGCCACTTGGTAAGCCAAGCATTGCTGCTCGCTCATCATCGGTCATGGCTAGAGCCAGTAATTTGCGGAGAATATCCTCACGAAGTCCTCGTGCGCGCTCTGTATCCGAGAACTGAAGATTGTCGGATGACCAAATAGTCTTGGCCAATTCGAGGATGCCAAGCTTGATAGGGTCGCTCATCACAAGACAGATTGAATTGAACGAACAACCTTATCAACATCAACCCCCTCAAAACATGGCAGTGTGATCGTGGTTCGTTCAAGCTTGGTTGAGTTCTTTTGTGGGCTTGCATACTTGCGGGCATAGTAGGTACCACTACTAAGCGCGTAGGTGCCAATGGTCGACTCCACACCAATTTTCCGCAATTCAAGTATCAAACTATCACGATTACAACCTTCTGGCACCTTAAACACCAATGATTGAACATTGTGCCGAACATTCTCACCAATCTGCTGGGGAATAAAACCAAGCTGCTCTAGTTGCACAATATACGCAGAACGGATGCCATTACGCTCGTCTACGATGTCTTCGATCTTGGCCAGTTGCTTACTCCCCATAATCGCTTGCAATTCCGGTAAGCGGAAGTTGTATCCATAATCGACGAAATCCAACGCCATGCCCTTCATACCTTTGGCGCCATGGAATAGCTTGACCTCCAACCACTCTGCCCAATCATCGCGGTTGGTGGTGATCGCCCCCCCCTCACCTGTGCTAATCAGTTTGCGTGGATGAAAACTGTAACAAGTCAGATCAGCAATCGAACCGCAGCGGCGGCCGTTTTCCGAACTACCAATCGCGCAGGCGGCATCTTCGATGAGGGGTATCCCGTGTCTTTCGCAGATCGCCTTGATCTCGGTCACTCCTGTTGGGTTGCCTAGCGCATCCACAAAGATCACCGCCTTGGTGCGCGAAGTGATCTTCTTTTCCAACTCGGCGGGTAGCATGTTAAAGGTGTTGAGATCCACATCGGCAAATACCGGTATGGCTCCAAGATCTTCGACCACGTTGGCAGTCGCCGGGAATGAAAAATCGGAAACAATCACTTCATCTCCGACGCCTATCCCCAATAATTTCAAGCAGGTCCACAAAGCTGTCGTTGCCGAAGTCATAAGAAAGGCATGTTTAGCGCCCGTATATTCTGCGATTTGGCGGCGAAATGCCTCGACGTGCTGCCCTCGCGTAAAGATGCCGCTCTCAAACACGTCACGAAATTCTTTTTCTACTTCGTCAAAGGTAATGTATGGCTTCGCCAATCGAATATTATTCATGCTGCCCTCTTGATCATTTGCTGATACCACGCCAAAGTCTCACTTAAGCCCTGATCAAAAGGTGTCAGCGAGTAATCAATCATTTTCCGAATTTTCTCGTTACTGGCGTTGTGGCAGAGCACGTCTGACTTCCGTTCCGCCTTTTTCGCAATCTCTCCGCTGTAGTTCATGTCTGAACATATCTTGTTCAACAGATCGCTGATTGATATCTGATTGTCGGTTGAGATGTTCACCGACTCACCTTTAGTTATCACGTTATGCAATTTGATGACAGCATCTACTGTGTCATGCACATAGATGAAATCACGGCTCTGCAAACCTTCTCCGTGCAATTCGGGTGTGATGCCGTTGATGATGCGCCACGCCGTGATTGGGATGATGCCTGCCAGATAGCCTTTGTAATTTTGGCGGGGGCCATAGTTGTTGAAGGGACGAATGATGTACGCATCCAGATCAAACATTTTCACGTAGCTCTCTACCGCATGGTCTGCGGCGGCCTTACCAGCCGCGTAGGTTGTCGTTGGATTTTTGGGATGTGCTTCATCCATCGGTTCATAAACAGCACTGCCATAGACTTCCGAAGTAGAGAAGTGGCACAGCGTTTTGAATAGCCCCCTGCGTTGTAGCTCAAGCAAGTTGAGCACGACGTTGACGTTGGTCGAGAAGGCATTGGCTGGGTTCAGGAACGAGTAATTCAATGCCTTGGTCGCACAATTAAACACTAGATCGATCTGATGTTTGGTGAAGATGTATTCCATGCTGGTGCCTAGCTCTGCATCATCTCGATAAAGCACGGCTCGGCCTGTTTTAAAGGCGTCTTGCAGATTCTGCTCGTCGCCTGTGAATAGGTTGTCAATAACCACCACTTCACGCGCACCCTCCTTTAGCAACCGATCGACCAGATGGCTGCCGATAAAACCGGCACCGCCGGTTACCAATATTCCGCTCCCTGATATGTGGGGACGATTTAAGATTTTCATGCTTTCCTCTAAATTCTAGGCATTCATGGTTTGATCGGCTTGCTCAAGGATCTTCAGCACACGGATAGCTTGCTCGGGACCTGATGCCGATTGTTTGCCACTCTCGATGCAAGCGGCAAAATGATCGATGCTGTTGAACAACGCGTCTTGCTCAGGAATGTAAGGGATCCAAATATCGCCAACTCTCATTTTTACTGCATAGTCCTCATACTCGACATCTACCCCTGCAATGACATCTACCCCTTTGTCATAGATCGTAAGCTTCTCGGTTGAGGGCTTCATATCGTCGAATACGACCATTTTCTTCGATCCCGCCACGATGAGCTTTCTTTCCTTCAAGGGCGATATCCAGCTCGATTGGATGTGCGCGATGAAATCGTGATATCTGAGCATCAGGAATGTCAGGCTTTCTTTCGGGTTGTACTTTTTCTCGCCGACCGCCTTGATGTAAAACGGCACTTTCCCCTCAGATAGATAATCGATGATCGACAGATCGTGAACCGCCAAGTCTTCCATTGCACTGACATCTTTCTTGATCTGTCCCAGATTCATCCGCATCGCTTCGATATACAGCAATTCACCCAATTCGTCCGCAACGATCAGGTCGCAGATCTTTTTGATGCAGGGGTGATACATCATGATGTGGTCAACATGGATGATGAGGCCTTTGCTGGCGGCCAGAGCAGTCAACTCTTCAGCTTCGCGAACCGTGGAAGTGAATGGCTTCTCCACATAGATATGCTTACCCGCATTCAGTGCATCTTTAACCACCTGAAAATGAGCGCTTGTTTCAACGGCAACCGCCACTGCCTTAATATCTGGATTCCTCAATATATTTTGATAATCGACTTCATATTTTGATTGCTCTACATATAAGTTATGCGCTTTATCCAAACGGGCTTGCTTTAAATCACAGATGGTATGAAGCTTCAGCTTTTTGTTTGCAAAAATATTTTTTGCAACATTTGGACCCCAATAACCGTATCCAATCAAGCCAATATTCATTCAAGTTCTCCGGCTAACAATTCAGTTGTTTTGTCACAAGTATTGCAGTGACTCTGACTATCCAACCGATTCCCGCACATGCAGACATAACCCATAATTTTGGCTGGATTGCCCATCACCAAGGCATGACTGGGGACAGTTTTGGTCACTACACTACCCGCGGCGACCATTGCATAGTGGCCAATGACGATGCCGCACACAATAGTGGCGTTAGCCCCTATGCTGGCGCCATGCTGTACCAGAGTTGGGGTGATCTTCCAATCAGCGTTGAATGCGCGAGGAACCTTGTCATTGGTAAACGCTACGTTTGGTCCGACAAAGACATCGTCTTCAATGGTTACACCGTTATAGACAGAGACACTATTTTGAATTTTGCAGCGGCTTCCAATCTGAACTGCGTGATCGATATAGACATCTTTGGAGATGACGCAGCCTGATCCAACTTGCGCATGCTCTCGAATTTGAACATTGATCCAAATTTTGCTGCCGTCTCCAATCTTGGCATCACTTGAAACATTCGCGCTGGGATGAATAAAGGTTTTACTCATAAAACATCCAGTACCGCAACTGCGATTCGCTCTAAGTCGATGTCTGATAGGTATGGACTCATTGGTAAGCTGATAACCCGTTTGGCAATGTCTTCGGCAATGGGGAACGAACCTTCAGGCTGATGCATATAGGCAAAGACAGGTTGTAGGTTTAGAGGTATCGGGTAATGAACTGCGGTTGGTATCCCCATTTCCTTTAGCTTTCGCTGTACGGCTACGCGATCAGTGACCAGCAGGGTGTACTGTGCATACACAGACTGATTGAATGCTTCAACAAACGGCGGCACGGTTTTGCTTGTCAATAAACTGTTATAGCGAGTGGCTATGCGTTGACGCGCACTAACTTCAGCAGGGAAGGAATCTATCTTGGCAAGTAGTACAGCTGCCTGAATAGTATCCATCCGCCCATTGATTCCAATACGTGGGTGGTGATAGTGGCGGTCTTGCCCGTGCAAGCGAATTTCGCGCATGAGTTTGGCTAGATTGTCGTCATTAGTGAATAACGCGCCAGCATCCCCATAGGCTCCCAGGGGTTTGCTTGGGAAAAAACTGGTGCTTCCAATGGTGGAGAGGCCGCAAGATTTGCGCCCCTTGTAAGTGGCCCCGAAAGATTGGGCTGCATCTTCGATAACCGATAGACCGTGTTTGTCAGCAATGGTATTTATTGCATCCATATCGGCGCATTGCCCATAAAGGCTCACCGGCATGATGGCTTTGGTGTTGGGTGTAATGGCCGACTCGATTTTCGTTGGGTCGATGTTATAGGTGCGCGGGTCGATGTCCACAAACACGGGGATGGCACCGAGCAGTGAAATCATTTCTCCGGTGGCAATGAAGGTGAAAGGGGTGGTGATCACTTCGTCGCCAGGCTTAATGCCCAAAGCCATCATGGCGATGAGCAGGGTGTCGGTACCACTGCTTGCGCTGATGCAGTGCTTCACCCCAATATATTCGGCGAGACGTTCTTCCAGCTCGAAGACCTCTGGTCCCATGATGTATTGGCCGTGGTCGAGTACGCGATTGATTCGCTCCTGAATTTGTGGCTTTAGGGCTTGATACTGGGTCTTAAGATCGATAAATGGAATAGTCATAGTGTGATTCTTTTGATTTGATGATTGCCTAGTTTGTAAATTTGTTCACTGTGAGGGCATTCGTATTGGCCTTCTCCGTCTAGCGGGAGTGGAATTTGTTCGCCATATTCACTCATCCAGCCAACTTGTTTGGCGGGCACGCCCACCATGAGCGCATAGGGCTTGACATCCTTGTTGACGACAGCACCAGCGCCAATGAAGGCAAACTCACCTACGGTGATACCACAGACAATGGTGCAGTTTGCACCCAGGGTGACACCGCGTTTGACCAATGTGTTTCGGTATTCATCCTTGCGGCTCACCGCGCTGCGGGGGTTGTACACATTGGTAAAAACCATGCTAGGGCCGCAAAATACATCATCCTCTAGAGTGACGTTGTCATAGACCGATACGTTGTTTTGTATTTTGCAGTTGTTGCCAAGAACGACTTTGCTACCGACAAAGACGTTTTGGCCAAACGAGCAATCACGCCCGATTTTGGCACCGGCGCAGATATGAACCCAGTGCCAAATGCGGCAGCCTTCGCCAATTTGGGCACCGTCGTCAACGATGGCTGTGGAGTGAATGGTGATGTTGCTCATTGGGTAGGGATGAGTTTTGTGATGTGACGGGCCAAGGCGCGCGCGGTGGTCCACTTGCCGCCAAAGATAGTGATGAGCTTGCCGTGGCGCTCAAACGCATATTCACGGGTGGCTCGGCTCGGGCTAGATGCAGATTTAACCAAGGGGCGCAGACCGGCAAACGTAGTCGTGATGTCTGCTGATGTGGCAAAGGTGGTGAAGAAAGAGTTGTATGCGTTCAATAAATATGCAATTTCTTGGGCACTGGGCGCAACAGTGGTTCCAGGTGCGGGAGCTGGCTGGCGTTCTTCAGTGGTGCCAACCAGGGTTTGCCCCTGCCAAGGCAGGGTAAAAAAGATGCGGCGCCCATTGGGCACTTCTAGCAGGCAAGCATTGGGGCATGGGCGGTTTAGCACGATGTGGCTGCCGCGCACCAGATCTAGGCTGTGCTGGCTGTTGATGTGGCTGGCTGCCAGTAGTTGACTAGCCCAAGGGCCTGCTGCGTTCACGATCTGGTCAAACTGCATGCTGCCACCATCGGCAAAGGTCACTTGCCCGCTGGGGTGAACGGCTTTGATGGCGGTGTTTTCGGACATCTGCACGCCCGCGTTTTCCGCTTGGTGAATGACCCACAAGCCCAGTTCGAGGTCGTCCATCTGGCCGTCCCAAAAAGTGAAGGAGCCCAGCAGGCCATCGGTTTTAAGGTGTGGGTTTTTGCCGATGGTGAGTTCCAGGCTTTGCCAGGTGTGGCGCGGTAGACCACTGCCTGTGGCCAACATGTCATATAAGCCCAACCCTACGCCTACCAGCCAGGATGGGCGGCGGGAAGTTCGGTATATGGGCAGTGTGAGCTTGAGTGGTCGGGCGTGCTGGGGGGCATCAGCAAACCAAGCGCGTCGCTCTAACAGAGCTTCGCGCACCAAGCGGAATTCGCCGTTTTCTAGGTAGCGAAGGCCGCCATGCAACAGTTTGGTGGATGCGCGGCTTGTGTGGGCCATGGCCGTGTCGCGCTCAAAAAGGCGCACACGATGCCCAGCTCTGGCCAACGCCCAAGCGGTGCACGCCCCATTAATGCCTGCGCCTATCACTGCAATGTGCATGTTTTGATGCTACTTGGCTGGTGTTGCTTAGTAGTCCAGCGGCAGGGCTACGCGCTTGCCGTCACGGGACGACAGGTACATGGCTATTAGCAGTTCGAGGGTGATGAGCCCTTCGCGGCCATCGGTTTCGGGTTCAGCTTCACCGCGCAAGGTTTCGATGACGTTACGATAGTAGAGCGGGTGGCCCAAGCCATAGACCGAGGTGGTTTGGTAGCTGCTGGCAGCTACTTCAGCGTCTTCAGGGCGGGTATCGGCAAACTCCCAAGTTTGTATCTCATTGACCGCTACACCGCCAATGCGCACCGTACCTTTTTCACCCAGGATGGTGATACTGCCTTCCATGTTTTTGGGGTAGGTGAGCATGGTGACATTCAGGGTGCCCATGGCCCCGCTGCGCCAGCGTATAGCAGCTACGCCACTGTCTTCAACTTCGATGCTACGGGCTAGGGTTGCGGTGTAGGCCATGACGCTTTCTACCGGGCCAATCATCCAGTGCAGCAAGTCGATGTAATGGCTGGCCTGGTTCATAAAGGCACCGCCATCAAACTCCCAGGTGCCACGCCATTTCGCACTGTCGTAATACTCTTGTGGACGAGTCCAGAAGACGTTCATGGCCACAGAGTAAATTTTTCCAAAACGGTCTTGCTCGACGGCTTTCTTTAGCAACTGCAAGGTGGCGTTACGGCGGTTTTGTTTGACCACAAACAGGCGAACGCCTGCTTCATCGCACGCTTTGACCATACGTACACCGTCATGCCAACGGGTGGCCATTGGCTTTTCAGTCATCACATGGAGGCCTGAAGCAGCAACCTGAATCGCTTGCTCGGGGTGAAGGCCGCTAGGAGTGGTCAAAACTACCAAGTCTGCAGTGGTGGTTTTAAGCAAGTCGGCCAAATTGCTATGGCCATTAGCTTTAGTGCGGGAAACGGCTTGGGCCAGTGCTGCGGCATTCACATCACAGACGTCGACCAGCTCGACGCTATCAGTGTGGCTTTCAATAGAAGCAAAATGATTGTTGGCAATGCGGCCGCAGCCGACTAGGGCTAGGCGAATTTTGCGATTGGTGATGGGTGTGTAGTTATGCATGGTGGAACTTATTACAAACGGAAGACGGTAAACCCCGCGTCGGCGGCTTCATGTCGGTTGTAGAGGCACTTGACATCCGCTAGTACGGGTTTGTCACCCCGGCAATATTGGCGCAAATCAGTGGGTGAGAGGTCGCGGTACTCGTGATGCCCGACTGCAACCACCAATGAGTCAACAAGGTGCTTGGCATCCACAGTACCAAGTGCCAAACCGTATTCATGCGAAAACTCGGCGGCATCTGCCCACGGATCTGCCATGACGACGGTAACACCCCAAGCTTGAAGTTCGTGAATCAAATCGACAACCTTGCTATTGCGAATGTCAGGACAGTTTTCTTTAAATGTGACACCTAATACGCCAACGGTGCTGCGAGCCACGTCTATGCCATTGACCAACATGCGCTTGATGAGATTGCGGGCGGCGTAACGCGACATGTTGTCGTTGATACGGCGACCAGCCAAGATGACTTGTGGGTTGTAGCCAACTTCTTCTGCCTTATGGGTAAGGTAGTAAGGGTCAACGCCGATGCAGTGTCCACCGACAAATCCAGGGCGAAACGGCAAAAAGTTCCATTTGCTGCCTGCTGCTTCTAGCACTTCAAGGGTGTCAATGCCCAAGCGTTCGAAGATTACAGAGAGTTCATTTATCAAGGCGATGTTCAAATCGCGCTGCGTGTTTTCGATGACTTTTGCAGCTTCAGCAACCTTGAGGCTGGTGGCCTTATGCGTGCCAGCGGCAATGATTGTTTTGTAGAGGTCATCAACCGTGGCGGCGACCTCGGGTGTGCTGCCGCTTGTGATTTTTTTGATTTTTGTGAGCGTGTTGACCTTGTCGCCAGGGTTGATGCGCTCGGGGCTGTAGCCACAAAAGAAGTCTTGATTGAACTTGAGGCGGCTGAATTTTTCAAGTACGGGTACGCAAACTTCTTCAGTTGCACCAGGGTAAACAGTGGACTCGTAAATAACTATGGCACCGGCTTGAAGCACCTTGCCAACGGTCTCGCTGGCTTTGACCAACGGGGTCAGGTCAGGGCGGTTGGCTTTGTCGATGGGGGTGGGGACAGTGACGATGAATACATTGCAGTCTTTAAGCGATGCGGCATCGGTGCTAAATTGCAACCTTTTGGCGCTATGCAGTTCCTCGGTAGTGGTTTCAAGCGTGCGGTCTAAGCCACTACGCAATTGATCAACACGGGTGGTGTTGATGTCAAAACCGAGGGTGTCGTAGTGCTTGCCGAATTCAACGGCTAGGGGAAGGCCGACGTAGCCTAGGCCGATGATGGCTATTTTGGTGTCTGGAAGATTCATTTCGTAGATCCACTTTCATTTGCAAGGGATGAAGTCGCTTGTTTGGCTTCAAGCTGTAGCGCTTCAATTTCCCCCCGCAGCTTGTCATATTCAGCCATCTTGCGTTGCAAGAAGCGCCTAGTCAGCACAGCCTTTTCAGCCACACCGGTGGGGGTCAGCAGATAGGCGTAACTCAGTTTGTCGGGGTTTTTGCTGAAGTTGCCCATCTTGATCCAGCCTTTTTCAA
>JAVHQF010000390.1:0-5632 GCA_036170995.1 Sideroxydans sp.
CGCAAGAAGGCGACGGAAACCATGGAGCGCATTGATGTCGTCATCGAGGTGTTAGATGCGCGCGTACCGGAGGCGGGTAGCAATCCGATGCTGCGCGAGATGCGCGAGCATCGGCAACGTCCCTGCCTCAAAGTATTGAACAAAGCCGACCTCGCCGATCCAGCCGTCACCAAGGCGTGGCTGGACCACTTCAACAGTCATAAGTACGTGAAGGCCATCGCCCTCTCCTGCAAGAAACCAGGCGAAGCCGCCAAGATACCCAAGCTGTGCCTACCCCTTGCACCACATCGCGGTACGACGCTCAAGCCGCTGCGCATGATGGTGATGGGCATCCCCAACGTGGGTAAATCCACCTTCATCAATGCGCTGTTGAAGAAACGCACTGCCGCCGTAGGTGACGAGCCTGCCATCACCAAGAACCTGCAATATTTCGAACTCAACGACCACATGCAACTCGTCGATACGCCGGGCATGATGTGGCCGAAGATTGAACATGAGAGCGACGGCATGATGCTCGCCGCCAGCAACCTCATTGGCCGCAATGCCTATGATGAGCAAGAAGTGGCGACCTTCTTGGGTGATCTGCTGATGCAACGCTATGCGCCACAAGTACAGCAGCGCTACAAATGCGACATCACCAGCATGGACGGCGTCGGGCTCATCGAAGCCATCGCCCAGCTTCGCAGCTTCAGAATTCGCGGCAAAGAATTTGATTATGACAAAGCGGCGATCACTTTGCTACAGGACTTCCGCACAGGGACGCTTGGACAAATCAGCCTAGAAACCCCTGCTTCGCGCGCGGCTATGATTCAAAGTATATTAGTTTCCGCTTATAATCCAACCCATTCCGATTCCTGAACCACTCGAATGCCGCTAGTCCGTGTCGCCATCTTGTTCGCCAGTCTCGCACTTTCTGGGTGTAGCACACTTCATCACAGCGCGTACACCTTGGACAAAGACCCGCTTGAAGCCTTCAATCGCAAGGTCTATGTGTTCAACGATACGCTGGACCAAGCGATCGTCAAACCCGTTGCGCAAGGCTATGCAAAGGTCGTTCCCCAACTTGCACAAACGCTGGTGAATAATTTCTTCTCCAACCTAGATGATGTGACGGTCACCTCAAACGATTTGCTTCAGCTTAAATTCAAACAAGCCGTCAGTGATGGCAGCCGTGTGCTGTTCAATTCCACTTTTGGCATCCTTGGATTCCTCAACGTGACCGAACGCTTGGAAAAACATAATGAGGATTTCGGGCAGACCCTAGGCTATTGGGGCATGCACAGTGGCCCCTACCTGATGTTGCCAATATTGGGCCCCAGTTCTTTCCGCGATGGCATCGGCTTGTACGGTGACAGTTATGTGAGTGTCATTGGTAACACGACGCCCACCCAATCGCGTTATGCCACCTATGCCGCAGAGGGACTAAACAAGCGCGTGAATCTACTCGACCAAGAAAAGGTCTTGGCTGATGCGACCATCGACCGTTACAGCTCTTTGCGAGACTTCTATCTGCTACGTCGCCAAAGCCTAGTATTCGACGGCAATCCACCTCGTATGAAATATGACGACGAGGATGAGGAGGGCAAAGCGCCATAAAAAAGGCGGGAAAAATCCCCGCCGTTCTTGTTTGTGTTGCCTGAATCAAATCATTGAGCGTTACGCAATGCCTCAATGCGCTCATCCAACGGTGGATGTGTCATGAATAATTTGGAAAAGCCCCCCCCACCCGAGATGGCTTGAGCCGCCATATTCTTGGGCAACGTAGCTTGTTCGTGATTGCCCTTCAAGCGCTCTAGCGCAGCGATCATCTTCTGGCGACCTGCCAAATTAGCAGCCCCCGCATCGGCACGGAACTCACGTTGACGCGAGAACCACATGACGATGATGCTGGCCAGCACGCCCAGAATTAACTGTGCAGCAATCTCAGCTACGAATGCGCCGATACCAGGGCCGTCACGTCCGTCGTTCTTCAACAACACGCGATCCACGAAATAACCGAACAACTTGGCGAAGAAGACCACGAAGGTGTTCACCACGCCTTGAATCAAAGCGAGCGTGACCATATCCCCGTTCGCCACGTGACTCACTTCGTGCGCCAGTACCGCCTCCGCCTCGTCCTTACTCATCGAGTGGAGCAAACCTGTACTCACTGCCACCAGCGCATTGTTACGGTTCCAACCTGTGGCAAACGCATTCACATCAGGCGCATCGTAGATCGCCACTTCAGGCATGCCGATTCCTGCGGCTTCCGCTAGGCGACGTACGGTATCCACCAACCAACGCTCGGTCGGGTCTTGCGGATTCTCGATGACTTGCGCTCCAACAGACTGCTTTGCCATCCACTTGGACATCAACAGAGAAACGATAGAACCCGCAAAGCCAATCACTGCTGACAAGGCCAACAATGAACCAAAGTTGATGCCACCGTTCGCATCCATCCAGCGATCCACGCCCAACAGGCGCAAAGTGATGCTAATGACCACCAAAACGGCGATATTGGTCAGAAGGAATAAAAAGATACGTTTCATGCGACTCTCTCCAAAGTTAAGTTCACGGCGCTCAGTTTAACAAACCTCTCCAGCGGCTCGGTTCGCTACGTGGGGGTGATGGGTGCTATTTCAAGTCCCGCTATCTGATTGAGATGGGGAGGAAAAGTTCGAGAAAACTCAGAACTTAAATCTCATTTTCATTCCAAACTCGGTGGTGCGGTTCTGCGGCTCGCTCAATACGCACCATTGAACCGTCCCGTTGCACAACATAAACCTTGGAACAAAATCAGACTGATCGATACGCCAAACATTGATAAACGGTCCAAATGCCCAATCACTTAGCTCGTACATCACTTCTGCTCTATACCCAAACCCACTTTTTTGACGATTCTCAATATCGGCAACACCCACATATCCCACATAACCAGATAAATCAGACAGCCGCGTAATCTGCTTCCCACTGACGAACTTATCGAACTCGATTGTGGTCGCTAGCACTGCTGTTTCATCCACATTAAATCGGTGCGTCACGCCGAGTGGGATGTAGAGATAATTACTCTCTCGGCGATAGCCAATCGAACCATCACTACTGTTCCCACGCAGGTCATTAAACAAGTAGCGGTAGCCAAAACCTATGTAGGGCGAAAACATAGAATGCGCAACTTCAATATCTTTTCCCAACATCCCCCTTGTCTCAACATACCAATCAGGCACACTGGGTTGAAAACCCGAACCAACGTAATCAACTCGCCCCATCACAAACTGGATGTCGTCTTTGAAGAACCAGCCACCCTCAAGCACAGCTGTACCAACATGGTTGACGCCCAATTTATCCCCTTTGAGTGACATCGACATGGATGGCTCCTCATATAGATAGGACGATACCGATACGCTCATTTGATTTCCCCCACGCGTTTGAATGATCGCAGTTTCGGCGTAAGCAAAAGAAAGTTCTGCCAGTGCAGTAAATGCGAAGAGTGAACCCATGAGGAGATTGAGGAGCAAGCGCATAGTCATCTACATCGCGTATCTGGCAAACGCCTGCACCCTAACCTGCCCTTAAGTCTCGGTCAATACCATGGAAAACAACACTGCGCCCGTGTCGACGATGTGACGGAATGCACAATCAAGGGATTGTTGACGGATTGCCTGCTGTAAGTAATTTGATACGTTTAGACATTCGCCCCGTAACTCATTAGACTTGCGGCCTTTTTTGCACAGGCACGCATCATGTCCGACGCCCTCGACCAAACCACTCAAGAACTCGTAGCCGTCTCGCGCGACAAGATCGCGCGCGAAGTGGCGCGCCGCCGCACCTTCGGCATCATCTCCCACCCCGATGCTGGCAAAACCACGCTCACCGAAAAGCTGTTGCTGTTCTCTGGCGCGATCCAGATGGCGGGTGCTGTGAAGTCACGCAAGAGCGGGCGTCATGCGACCTCCGACTTTTTGGAGATCGAAAAACAACGCGGTATCTCGGTGGCTTCGTCGGTGATGCAGTTTGAGTATCGCAATCACGTGGTGAATCTACTGGACACTCCTGGCCACCAAGACTTCTCGGAAGACACCTATCGTGTGCTGACGGCAGTGGACTCTGCGCTGATGGTGATTGACGCGGCGAAAGGTGTGGAAGCGCAGACCATCAAACTGTTGAACGTGTGCCGTATGCGCAACACGCCCATCGTCACCTTTATGAACAAGATGGACCGCGAGGTGCGCGATTCATTGGAGTTGTTGGACGAAGTGGAATCGGTGCTCAACATCCAATGTGCACCCGTCACTTGGCCTCTCGGCATGGGCAAGAGTTTCCGTGGTGTGTATCACCTGTTGCGCGACGAGATACTGTTGTTCACGCCAGGTGAAGAAAGAGCCGATGGTGAGGTGGAAGTCATCAAGGGCATCAATAATCCCTTGTTGGCCGAACGCTTTCCTCTGGAGATCGAACAGTTGAAGATGGAAGTGGAATTGGTGCATGGCGCATCGCATCCCTTCGACCTGCAACGTTTCCTCGAGGGCAAACAGACGCCAGTGTTCTTTGGTTCGGCCATCAACAACTTTGGTGTACGTGAGATATTAAACGCGTTGTTGGATTGGGCACCTGCGCCGCGTGAACGCGATGCCACGGTACGTGTCGTTTCACCAGCCGAGCAACCGTTCTCTGGTTTCGTGTTCAAGATCCAAGCCAACATGGATGCCAATCACCGCGACCGCATCGCCTTTTTGCGTGTGTGCTCTGGCCATTTCGAGCGCGGGATGAAGGTCAAGCACCTGCGCATCGGCAAAGAGATTCGCGTATCCAGCGTGGTCACCTTCATGGCGAATGCACGCGAGCAAGTGGAAGAGGCGTATGCGGGCGACATCATCGGCTTGCCCAACCACGGCAACATGCAGATTGGCGATAGCTTCTCTGAAGGCGAATCGTTGCAATACACTGGCATCCCTTACTTCGCACCAGACTTCTTCCGCTCGGTGCGCATCCGTAACCCGCTCAAGGTAAAGCAGTTGCACAAGGGCTTGCAGCAGTTGGGTGAAGAGGGCGCGGTACAGGTCTTTAAGCCCCTAGACAGCGGGGATCTGATCTTGGGTGCGGTCGGTATGTTGCAGTTCGATGTGGTGGCGAGTCGTTTGCAGGGTGAATACGGTGTGGATGCGATGTTCGAAAGTGCAAGCGTCAACACCGCACGCTGGGTGACTTGCGATGATGCCAAAGTGTTTGCTGATTTCCAGAAAGCGTTGTCGCACAACCTTTCCATTGATGCAGCAGGTAACTTGGCTTATCTCGCGCCAAACAGTGTGAACTTGAAATTGACGCAGGAACGCTGGCCAAAAGTCGTGTTCCATGCGACCCGCGAACACGCGGTGAAACTGTAATGGTGAAACTGAAATTAAATAGGCCGTCATTCCCGCCCTTTGATTAACTCAGGACAGGATGTCCTTCGGGCAAACGGGAATCCAGTGTTGTAATTAAAAATGCCGTTGGTTTTGTCTGGGCCATGCGCAGGTTTATCTAAGGTTCATCTGGGTTTTGCGTGGGAGACTGAAGCGAGATAAGGGATGCGTCTTTACAAGCAGAACCCGCTACTTACTTGCTTGCGGGCTGGACAATAGAGAGTGTTCCCCCACCCCAGCCCTCCCCCTGTGGG
>JAVHQF010000391.1:0-1190 GCA_036170995.1 Sideroxydans sp.
GGCTTGAGGCCTATTTGCTTGAGAACTTGTAACTACCAAGACTCTCGCCGCTCGGGCTGAGTTTGGCAAATGAGGCCATTGCGACAGAGGAGTCTGTCACGGCACCAGGCGCTGATTACTGCGACAAGCGCCGGGGTTTGGGGCCGGTTCTGGGCAGAGGGGTAAACGGCTAGGTAGCTTGTCTAAATTCCCCTTAAGAGGGATAATTTGACCCATGGAGAAATCGACACCTCACTACCCGCTGGCCGAAATCCAGGCGCAAATGGCGACGGTGCCCGACATGAATTTGACCGTCTCTGCGCGAAGCGGGATTCGGGCTGTTGGCATGGCTCAGACGCAGGCCCTAGCGGCGGTGCAAGCACTGACTCGCAAGAGCTTTTACAAGAGCATGACAACCCGGGCTGACCATCGCGTTTGGCAGGATGTGTACCAGGGTTCGTGGGGTGGTCAGGCGCTGTATATCAAGTTCCAGCGCGCAGGTGAATATTTTGTGGTTTCGTTTAAGGAGTTGTGACATGGCAAGCAAATGGAATGGTCAGACCTGCCACCTTTGTGGTGCAGGAACGCTGCATGATGGCGTCAAAACTATTTTGCAAAAATACAAGGGACAAGTTTTTAGCTCGGACGCGCACGGGGCATTTTGTGATCATTGTGAAGATGGATTTGTGGAATTTGATGCCAATGAAGAAACGGCATGGCTGGCGTTTCGGGATCAGGTGGATGCTGCGGAGGTGGCTGAGTTGGCTCGGATTCGTAAAAAACTCAAACTCACCCAAATGCAAGCCGCGCGACTGGCCGGTGGTGGCAAGAATGCCTTTTCGCGTTATGAACGTGGTCAGGCCAAGCCGGTGGCCGCGGTGATTAACCTCTTTCGCCTGCTTGACAGTCATCCAGAATTATTGGGTGAGTTAAGCGCGAGCTCTGCATAACTCAACGCGAGCGGGTGGGGTGCTGCATGCTACTATTTGCGTAGCTGCTTGCGCTTTTTGGACGGTGGCTGTAGGCTTATTTGCCTTCTAAAGTGGTCTTGCCAAAAAGAACGTTATGTGACCACCCCGTCGAAGCCATGGAAGGGCAGGATTACGATTGACCCAAGGGCTCACGTTCTATTTCATAAGCCTCTATCAAATCGCCCACCACTGAAACCAAAGAATACAAGGGATGCCGGGCATCGTCTCGAACAACGTCCA
>JAVHQF010000392.1:0-5615 GCA_036170995.1 Sideroxydans sp.
TCTAGTCCGCCCATCACATCGCGGTCTTTGGTGGCTTGTCCTTCCAGCTTGATCTTCAAGCGCAGGTCGTTCACCGAGTCAGCGTTCTTCAATGCTTCTTCGTAGCTGATCATGCCTGCCTCGTGCAGGTCGAACAGGGCTTGGTCGAAGGTCTGCATGCCGAGTTCGCGCGATTTAGACATCACGGTCTTGATCTCGTGTACATCGCCCTTGAAGATAAGGTCGGCGATGAGCGGTGAGTTGAGCAGAATCTCGATGGCAGCAGCGCGCCCCTTGCCATCACGTTTTGGGATCAAACGTTGCGAGACGATGGCCTTGATGTTGAGTGACAAGTCCATCAACAACTGTTCGCGGCGTTCCTCGGGGAAGAAGTTGATGATGCGATCCAGTGCTTGGTTGGCGCTGTTCGCGTGCAGGGTCGCCATACACAAGTGTCCAGTCTCGGCGAAGGCGACTGCGTATTCCATGGTCTCGCGGTCGCGGATCTCGCCGATGAGGATGACATCGGGTGCTTGGCGCAGGGTGTTCTTCAGCGCGCTTTGCCAGCTGTCAGTATCCACCCCAACTTCACGGTGAGTGATGATGCTCTTGTCGTGTTCATGCACAAATTCCACTGGGTCTTCGATGGTGATGATATGACCGTAACTGTTGTGATTCCGGTGACCGAGCATGGCCGCCATGGTAGTGGACTTACCCGAGCCTGTGCCGCCGACGAGGATGACCAGTCCGCGTTTTGTCATCACCACGTCTTTCAAGATTGGAGGTAATCCCATCTCGTCAAAATTTGGTATCTTGGTGGTGATGGTACGTAACACCATACCGACGCGCTGTTGTTGCATGAACACGTTGACACGGAAACGACCAATACCAGAAGGACTAATGGCGAAGTTGCATTCGTGTGTGGATTCAAACTCGGCTGCTTGGCGGTCGTTCATGATGCTACGCGCCAATTCTTGAGTGTGCTGGGCAGTCAGCGCCTGATTTGAAACTGGGGTCATCTTGCCGTCAATCTTAAATGCGGGTGGAAAGCCAGCAGTGACAAAAAGATCGGATGCCTTTTGCGAGATCATTCCGCGCAGTAGATTGTGGACAAGTTCCGTAGCCTGGTCGCGTTCCATGGTGTACTCCTAAATCTGGTGATTAGCCTGGGAACAGGTCTTTGTTTGCCGCCTTGGTGCGAGCCTCGGCAGAAGCGACGACATTGCGTTTAACCAGATCGGTCAAACATTGATCTAGCGTCTGCATGCCGATGGAGCCGCCCGTTTGGATGGCAGAGTACATCTGCGGTACTTTTGCTTCGCGGATTAAGTTACGGATAGCGGGTGTACAGATCATGATCTCGTGTGCGGCGGCGCGGCCTGTGCCGTCTTTGGTTTTGAGCAGCGTCTGCGAGATGACAGCACGTAACGATTCGGACAACATCGCGCGCACCATCTCTTTTTCATCGGCAGGGAACACGTCGATGATACGGTCGATGGTCTTTGCAGCAGAGCTGGTGTGCAGTGTGCCAAACACCAAGTGTCCCGTCTCCGCAGCGGACATCGCTAGGCGGATGGTCTCCAAGTCGCGCATTTCGCCTACGAGTATGACGTCTGGATCTTCACGCAAAGCTGAACGCAAAGCGTTGTTGAAAGAAAGCGTGTGTGGCCCGACCTCGCGCTGGTTAATCAGACATTTTTTAGATTCATGCACGAATTCAATTGGGTCTTCCACTGTCAATATGTGACCGAGTTCATTTTCGTTTTTGTGATTCACCATGGCAGCCAAGGTGGTGGATTTACCTGAACCAGTGGGGCCTGTGACCAATACCAAGCCACGCGGATAGTCGGCAATGGATTCAAAAATCTTGGGCGCTTTTAAGTCTTCCAACGACAATATCTTAGAAGGAATGGTGCGCATGACCGCGGCAGCGCCGCGATTTTGAACGAAGGCGTTAACGCGGAAACGCGCGAGGTTGGGTATTTCAAAGGAGAAGTCAACTTCCTTGTTCTCTTCGTAATGTTTGCGCTGCCCATCGTTCATGATGTCGTACACCATGGCGTGAACTTCCTTGTGATCCATTGCGGGTAAGTTGATGCGGCGCATGTCGCCGTGAACACGAATCATGGGTGGCAAACCAGACGAGAGATGCAGGTCAGATGCTTTGTTCTTCACGCCAAAGGCGAGTAGTTCGGTGATATCCATATATAATCCCTGAGCTAATTTTAAGCGTTGAAAAGCGACTGTTTGGGCGATTATGACTGCAATCCTCTCTAACTTGCAAGCAACCCGCGAGGCTGTTGCCAAGGCCTCGATAGCTGCGCAGCGTGCGGTCTCTGATGTGCATCTGCTGGCAGTGAGCAAGACTTTTCCAGCCGAGGCGGTACGCGAAGCCTATCAAGGTGGTCAGCGCGCGTTCGGCGAGAACTATCTGCAAGAAGCACTGGATAAGATGGCACTGCTGAAAGATCTGCCGCTGGAGTGGCATTTCATTGGCCCCATTCAGAGCAACAAGACGCGCCCCATCGCAGAAAATTTCGCTTGGGTGCATAGCGTGGATAGGTTAAAAGTGGCACAACGTCTTTCCGAGCAACGCCCTAAGATGCTGCCGCCTTTGAATATCTGTTTGCAGGTGAATGTGAGTGATGAGGAAAGTAAGAGTGGCACGTCGCTGGCTGAAGTGCCCGAATTGGCACGGAAGATTGCGTTGTTGCCGCACCTCAATTTGCGCGGATTGATGTGTATCCCCGCACCCACTTCGGCTGCATCCGAACAGCGGCACGCATTCGCCCAAATGCGAATGCTGTTAATGCGCTTAAATGAACAGGAATTTAGATTGGACACTCTTTCAATGGGGATGTCGCATGATTTTCCCGCAGCGATTAAAGAAGGTGCGACCATCGTGCGTATTGGCACTGCCATATTTGGAAATAGAAATTAGGGAGAACAAAAATGAAAATAACCTTCATTGGTGGTGGCAACATGGCAAGTGCCTTAATCGGCGGCCTAATCATGCGTGGGCACTCGCCCTCCAAGATTCACGCGGTAGAACTCGACAAGAAGCGCTGTGCCGAGCTGCACAACGAATTTGCGATCCGCGCCAGCACCGAGCTAGTCGAGGCTGTAGCGCACTGCGAGGCAGTCGTGCTGGCGGTGAAGCCGCAGCAATTGCGCGAAGTCGTGACACAAGTTGCACCCTTGCTGGGTGATCGCCTTATCATCTCGATTGCCGCTGGCATCCGTACGCAAGACATCGCGCGCTGGAGTGGTTCACAGAACATCGTGCGCTGTATGCCGAATACACCCGCTTTGATACGCAGCGGTGTCACCGCGCTGTACGCAACTCCTGCCGTCAAGCCAGATCATTGCCAACGTGCGGAAGCTGTTTTGTCAGCGGTCGGTACGACTTTCTGGTTAGACAATGAAGTGTTGTTGGACGGTGTGACGGCGATCTCTGGCAGCGGTCCTGCTTATGTTTTCTATTTCATCGAAGCCATGCAGCAAGCGGCATATGAGCTGGGCTTGGATCAGGAACAAGCTAGGCAGATGGTGTTGGATACCTTCATCGGCGCCAGCAAATTGGCGCAGAGTAGCAAGGATGTGGATGTCGCGACACTACGTGCGCGCGTGACGTCAAAGAACGGTACGACGGAAAAAGCCATCAAGAGCATGGAGGCCAACAACGTGAAGCATTACATCGTTGCTGCTATCCATGCGGCAGCGGCGCGTTCTAAAGAGATGGGCGATGAACTAGGGAAAGATGCCTGATGCTAGCCGAAGCTCTATCGTTTCTAATTGACGCACTGGTGCAACCTTTCGCTGCCGTCCTGTTGTTCCGCTTCCATGCAGTATGGCTGAAAGCACCGATGCGCAATCCTATTGGGGATTTCATCATGGCGCTCACCGATTTCGTCGTACTCAAAGCGCGGCGTTATGTGCCTGCGATGTTCGGGTTGGATAGCGCCACGCTGGCCTTGGCCTTTGCGGTCGAGTTCATCTATCTCGTACTTTTCCTGTGCGTGCAGAGCTTCCCCTTCGATACTTTCCCTTTGCTTGGCTTATTGGCATGGACGGTGGTCAAGTTGTTGAAGATCAGCATCTATCTGCTGGTTGCGACCTTGTTAGCTGAAGCCATCTTGTCTTGGGTCAATCCACATACGCCGCTGTCACCGATGCTCAATGCTTGTAATCAACCTTTCTTGCAACCCTTGCGTAAGCTGATTCCGCTAGTCGGCCGTGTGGATCTTTCCGTGCTGGTGTTGTTCATCATCTGTCAGCTCATCCTCATCGTGCCTATCGGCGGTATGGAGCAGTTTGTGCAGAGACTGCTGTGATGGTAATGACCGAGATGGTCAGTATTCCCGTACGCATACAGAGAAGAAGAGATGAAGGAAATACATAGTCGCCCCGCGCTAGAGGGCATCACCTTGGAAAGCATAGTCACGCATCTGGCTGAGAGCATCGGCTGGGAAGCCATGGCGCAAGCTGTCCCAGTGCGCTGTTTTACAAACGACCCCAGCATCAAATCCAGTTTGAAGTTCTTACGGCGAACCCCTTGGGCTCGCCAAAAGGTAGAGCAACTTTACCTGCAACAAGTCCAACACACGCGGCGTTGATGCTTAGTGCGGGTTGCTTGCCTCTGCTGCATGTTCAGCAACCTTGTTGTGTTCCGGTGGCTGATTTTCAGGTTCAGCGACCACTGATTTAACTTCAACTTTATGCCCTACTTTTTCGGCTACTGGTTTCATCTTGGCCTTGTTCAGCAGTGCTGCTAGGTTATCTATCTTGGCTGGATCCGTTTCGCCATTGATGTTGATGACATGCAATTTGCCTGCGCCTTGATGCAGGTCATCTGCAAAATCCATCACTGCACCCATGATGGTGAGATGCCCAGCGCCGACCTCCTCTTCAAACTTCTTCATGGCTAAAGCAACTTGATTATTCACATTCGCGGTGACGCCCTCCATGTTGCCGATTTCTTTGGGGATGCTGATGGTGTCTAGCTCTTTCTTAATAGCAGTGGATTCTTTCGAATAATTCCCACCTACCGCTGCGATTGCGCCACAGCGCGAGTGTCCAAGGAAAACTAAGATGGGGGAGTGTAGGTGATGTACGCCGTATTCCACAGAGCCTTCGGAAGTCGCCAGCTGATTGCCGATATTGCGGATGGTGAACAAGTCGCCTTCTGGCGAGCGGTCAAACATGTTGGACTGCACGCGCGAATCGGAGCAGGTCACAATGGTCGCAGTCGGTTTTTGTCCTTTGGCCAAGCCTGCGTAAAAATCGATGTTGTGCGTCACCATGTACACACTGTTGTCTGATTTAAGAC
This sequence comes from Sideroxydans sp., assembly GCA_036170995.1. Classification (GTDB taxonomy): domain Bacteria; phylum Pseudomonadota; class Gammaproteobacteria; order Burkholderiales; family Gallionellaceae; genus Sideroxyarcus. The sequence continues at coordinate 5,309 of JAVHQF010000392.1, forward strand.
CATTAAGGAATTTTGCGACCACGGCACTTTGATCATTGTGGGCGCGTGCATCAAGTGCTAGCGCTGGCAGGGCAATTCCTAAAGCAATGAGGCAAAAAAGTTTTAGGGGGTGGTTCATGGCATGCCTTTCAGAGATCGAGGGATGCTTCAGCATAAGCATCTGCTGTGCTATTCAGCTCCAGAACAGAAGCGCAAAAACAGTCCAGTTCTTTGGATTAACACACAAAAAAAATCAGCTTACCCGCGCCTTGCTTCATCTGGGTTTTGCGTGGGAGACTGAAGCGAGATAAGGGATGCGTCTTTACAA
>JAVHQF010000393.1:0-23097 GCA_036170995.1 Sideroxydans sp.
AATCGCGCAACTCGGAATACAACTGCGCCGCCAGCGTCTTGTTCGGCGCCATCACGATGGCCGGCCGGCCAGTGCGCGCGATGACGTTGGCGATGGTGAAAGTCTTGCCGGAGCCGGTCACCCCCAGCAGTGTCTGGTAGGCCAGGCCGTCATCAATGCCCTCCACCAGTTGCGCGATGGCCGCAGGCTGATCGCCCGCCGGATCGAATGGCAGGTGCAGCAAGTAGGGACTATCTGGAAAGGTGATGGTTTTCATGTACTGAACGTGTCTTTATGTTCGTGTGATTTTATTTTGCGTAGCAGGCGGCAAATAATTCCCGCCACTCACTACCTTTTGGCCTGTTTTGATTTCCCATTCCAAGCGCGTTTTTTTAGCGATACCACACACAGTTTCTGCTGAATCCACTACTCACTACACCCGTGTTTCTGCCAAGTCTCACGTACTCAATCTAACAAACGTGCACGCCCACAGCACCGCGCAACACCATCTTGTTGCGTATATCTTCAATGCCAGTGTGTGAGCGCAGCATACTTTGGAATCCATTCCCCCCATACGGGAAGAGTATATCGAAACTGACGTATTATCTGACCAACTTTCCGAAGATGGGGTATCCAACAATCAGCCCAGATAAGGCAAAACTAGGGACGAGTAATGACTTCTTCATGCGCGACTCCTGTCCCCGTTCAACAAGTCAATTCCACGCATATCCGACAACGGCGACACTAATAGTGACGACGCCCAAAGAAAGATTGATGGCAACCATCTTGCGAATCTTGCCCAGCAATTCGCCCGCCTCTTTCCATCGCTCTTTGCCGACATGCAAACTGAGTGGAACATAGAGACTAAAGAACACGTAGGCATAGAGGACAGTCATCGCCAATCCAAGTAAGAACATGACGTGTATGTGATGTGATACGTTCGCCATCCCCCCGTATTGATAAATCAGATAGAAGCCAGTGAGCAACACGATGCCGACCGCTCCCCACACCCAAGTAAAGAAACGTTGGAACACCTTGTCCCACAGGCGCAGACGTTCTGGTGATTGCAACACTTCGACTGCGGCTGGACGCAATACAACATAGGCGAAAAACATTCCGCCTACCCATATAACGGCAGCCAAAAGATGAAAGAGTTTGAAGATAATCATGGCAACTCCTATTTATTAGTCTGAGTGTACAAAAGTGCGTCACGTACTGGCTTAAAGCTGCGGCGATGCTCCGCTGACACACCATGCTCGCGCAAGGCAGCCACGTGTGCCACAGTGGGGTAACCTTTGTGTCCGTCAAAGCCATATTGAGGATATTGCGCGTGGAGCTTCAGCATCAATTCATCACGTGCAGTTTTGGCTAGAATCGAAGCGGCAGAGATGGCCGCAACTTTACTGTCTCCTTTGACGATAGCCTCGCTTGGGATGCCCGTTTGAGGACAATACAATCCATCCACTAGCACCTGTTGCGGCTGGATATGCAATGCCAGCACCGCGCGGCGCATGGCCAACAACGTCGCTTGCAGAATGTTGAGACTATCAATCTCTTCGACCTCGGCGTAGGCCACCGCCCAAGCCAAAGCGCGATCGCGAATGAGGGGCGCCAACAGATCGCGTTTTTTTTCAGATAGCTTCTTGGAATCTGCTAACCCTACAATCGGGCGTGATGGATCAAGAATAACTGCGGCTGCGCTGACGGGTCCCGCCAGCGGTCCGCGCCCTGCTTCATCTACACCACAAATGAGCAGGAGGTCATTCATGCCAGATAAGGCAAGATGGCCGAGGCCGCTTTCTGTGCGGTGTTCTGGCGTAAAGTTTTATGCATTGCGCAAAATGTCTCCTCCAATTCTGCCACGGCATTTTTGTTATTGACCAGATTCAGCAAAGCCTGCGCCAAATTCTCGGGCGATGCATCGTCTTGCAATATCTCGGGAACAACGAAGCGCCCTGCAAGAATATTAGGGAGACCTACATAACGTTGGTACATCTTGCGTTTATGTAGCCACCACGAAAGCGCGGGCATCTTGTAGGTGATGACCATGGGGCGTTTGAGTAAGGCCGCTTCCAGCGTCGCCGTTCCCGAGGCGACCAACACCCCATCGGCGGCGACCATCGCATCGTGTGCGTGGCCGAACAACATAGTAATGGGCAACTGCTGCGCTTCCAATTTCCACAACACTTCTTCGAAGATATTACGTGTCTCGCGACTAGCAAGTGGCACTAAGAATTGGGCTTCAGGCAGTTTCTGTAGGATGAGCTTGGCGGTCTCAATATAGGTATGAGAAAGTTGTTTTACTTCACTCTGACGACTGCCTGGCAGGAAGGCGAATACCTTGGCGCCCTTAGGCATGATGCGCATTTGCTCACGCATCTCGGCGCGCTTGGGATGGTCAGGCAAGAAATCCGCCAGCGGATGCCCCACGTAAGTGACTGGTATCCCCGCCTTCTCATACAGCGGCGCTTCGAATGGGAACAGTGCCAGTACATGTGACACCGCCTGTTTTATCTTATGGATACGCTCACCGCGCCAAGCCCAAATCGACGGACTGACGTAATGCACGGTCGGCACGCCGCTTTGCTTCAAGGCTAATTCCAAGTCAATATTAAAATCTGGCGCATCGACACCGATGAAGAGGTTAGGCGGCTGCGCAAGGAATCGTTTGCGCAACTGACGACGAATGCCTACGATCTCACGATAGTGACGCAACACCTCAACGTAGCCACGTACAGCGAGTTTCTCCAGCGGAAACAATACGTCCATGCCGATGGCTTGCATCTTGGGGCCGCCGATCCCAATGAAGTGAACGTTGGGCGCGGCTTCCTTGATCGCAGACATGAGCATGCTACCCAGCATGTCACCCGATGCCTCACCTGCCACGATGGCGATGGTTTTAACTTGCGAAGACATGGTTTAATGGGCTTGGCGAAAACGTTCGCCTCCCCATAAATATTGTGTAATGACGCCCATTTCCCTCTCCCCAACCCTCTCCCACAAGTGGGCGAGGGAGCAAACGAATCGCTTTGCGGATTTCATATTATCGAACGATGCCACGTTGGGTACGGTTAAGAAAATCAGACATCAACTTCAACTCTGGATGTTCCACCAATTGTTCAATGATGGCTTTTTTGGCTTCTTCCATGGTCAGTCCCGACTTGTATAGCGTTTTGTAAGCCCGCTTAATCGCCATCACGGCCGCACTGGAGAAACCGCGACGTTTCAAGCCTTCAGAGTTGGTGCCGTGCGGCGCAGCTGGATTGCCCGATACCGTCACATACGGTGGAATATCTTGGAACAAGATGCTGCCCATGCCAGTAATAACATGTGAACCAATCTGGCAGAACTGATGCACGACGGTGAAGCCCCCAAGGATAGCGAAGTCGTCCACGATGACGTGTCCAGCCAATTGTGCATTGTTTGCGAAGATGGTGTTATTGCCTACTTGGCAGTCATGTGCCAGATGAACATACGCCATGATCCAATTCTTATTGCCGATGCGAGTCACGCCCCCATCCTGCTCTGTACCCAAGTTAAAGGTGCAGAACTCGCGAATCATGTTGTCGTCACCGATCTCCAACCGGGTTGGTTCACCCGCGTATTTTTTGTCTTGCGGTATCTCGCCCAAGGAACTGAACTGGAAGATACGATTGTTGTTGCCGATGCTCGTATGACCATTGATGACCACGTGCGTCCCAATGGAGGTTCCTGCACCGATCTCAACATGCTCACCGATGATGGAATATGCACCCACGCTGACATCAGCAGCCAATTTTGCGTTTGGGTGAATGATGGCGCTTGGATGACGCAGACTGTCCATCATTTATCCTTGATAGCGCAGATCAATTCAGCTTCGGCAGCGATCTGTCCATCCACTTCGGCTGTGCCTTTGAATTTGAACATGCCGCGACGATTCATGGTGAGCTCCATGCGGAAGATCAACTGGTCACCAGGAGAGACTGGCCGTTTGAAACGTGCGTTGTCGATTCCCACAAAGTAATAAACTGAATTGGTATCTGGTTTAGTCCCCATACTCTTGAACGATAACAAAGCAGATGCCTGCGCCATCGCCTCGATGACCAACACGCCAGGCATCACAGGATGATGGGGGTAATGTCCAGGAAAAAACGGTTCATTGATGGTGACATTCTTCAATGCCACGATACGTTCGTTGGGCACGACTTCCAGCACTCGGTCAATGAGCAAGAACGGGTAGCGGTGCGGTAGATGCTCAAGCACTTCATGGATGTCCATCGTTATCGGGGTAGTCATACGTTTTTCTCCTTCAATGTTGCTATCTGTTGTTCTAATTTCTTGATGCGGTCTGCCATATCATCCAGATGTCGCAGTTGGGCCGCATTTTTGCGCCACGCATGGTTGTCGTCGAAGGGGAAAGTTCCCGTATAAGTTCCAGCCTCGCGTATGGACTTGGTGATGACCGTTCCAGAAGACACCTCGACTTGATCTGCAATTTGTAGATGCCCCAAAATGATGGCTCCCCCACCGATACGACAATAACGCCCAATATTGGCGCTACCTGCGATACCGACGCAACCTGCGATGGCCGTATGTGCACCGATGCGCACGTTGTGTGCAACTTGTATCTGATTGTCTAATTTCGCACCTTCCTCAATTACCGTGTCAGCAAGTGCTCCACGATCAACCGTAGTGTTCGCGCCGATCTCAACATGGTCACCAATCACCACACGTCCGATCTGTGGGATCTTCAACCAGCGTCCTTCTTCCATAGCGATGCCAAACCCATCAGATCCAATCACCACGCCTGAATGCAAGATGACGTGAGCGCCGATGACACAATCTTGATAGACCACTACGCGCGGATAGAGCCTCGTGTTAACACCAATCAAAACACCTTCGCCGATGACGCACCCCTCCATCACAACCGTTCCCGCCCCAATCTGCGCACCCTCACCTACAGAAACTAAGGCTGCGATATGTGCATCTGGAGAGACGTGCGCACTCTTAGCGATTACCGCCGAGGGGTGGATACCAGATGCGTATTCTTTTAACGGATTAAGGAAAGCCGAGAGCTTAGCAAAGTAGGAGTAGGGATTGGCGGCCACGATACGTGGGAGAGAAGTTGTCCGAGAATCGGCCTCGGACAAGATGACCGCAGAAGCTTTACTGCTTTCCAACTGTTTGCGGTACTTGGCATTAGCTAAGAAGCCTATCTCACCCGCTTGAGCGGCATCCAGTGTGGCGATTTGGGTGATGATCGTATTCGCATCACCCACGATTTTGCCGCCAAAACGTGCCGTGATATCAGCCAAACGGTAAGTTGGTCGAGTCATAGATAGCGCGCCAATACTCGTTATTTGCCATCGCCTTCGACTGGCTCACCCGCCAAGTACTTCAAAACTTTGTCGGTGATATCAACCCTAGGAGAGTGATACACGGCTTCTTGCAGAATAACGTCGTACTCATCACTGGCGGCGATGGCTTTGATTGCCTTGTCAGCACGAGCCAAGACTTGTGCCAACTCTTCGTTCTTGCGCAAGTTCAAATCTTCACGGAAATCGCGCTGCTGAGTTTGTAACTGGGTGTTCAGATTTGCTAGTTCACGTTCTTTGATACGACGATTGGAGTCGGATATTTTATTACCCTCTTTTTCCAAAGAGTCTTGCAACTCTTTGGCTTGTTTGATGAGTTTTTTAATCTCTTGATCGCGTACAGCGAATTCTTTCTCGATCTTTTTTTCAGCATTCACTGCTTGTTCTGATTCGCGCAGAATACGTTCAGTATCAACAACGCCGACGCGGAAGTCTCCCGCGTTCGCGGCAGCACAGACTGATAGCACAAGGGGTAGCATGATTCTTTTCATTTCGACTCCTTTTGAAACAATGTAGTGCGGCATCCCACCTAGCTTAGAACATCCCGCCTATTGAGAATTGGAAGTTCTGCAACTTGTCTTGCGGCTGGCTGTTCAGCGGGTTAGCCCAACTCAGCTGGATTGGTCCCGCAGGCGAGAACCATGTCACACCTAGGCCGTAAGCATAGCGCATTCCAATAGAAGCCGCATACGGGGTGGACGTTCCATAGACTGCGCCTCCATCTAGGAAGGCGCTCAGTCTGACTGACTTCTCCTTCTCCATTCCGGGGAACGGGAAAAGTATCTCAACGTTTCCAACAACTCGTTTGTCACCACCCATTGCATAGCCGTTAATATCGCGAGGTCCTAAAGAGCTGTAGTCATAGCCTCGAACAGAGCCCGTTCCGCCAGCATAAAAATTTTTGAAGAAAGGCAATTCATTACCACCATATCCAGCTGCCGCACCCACATCACCATTGAGACGCAAGGTGAAAGTTTGATTCAGCGGGTAAAACAACTGCTGGGTGTAGTTCAACTTGTAGTACTTCTGCCCCGATACGGGCAAGGAGGCTTCGATCGAGGCGCGCTGCGTCATACCATCGGTTGGATTGAATCCACTGTCACGGGTATCACGCGACCATGCAACCGTACCAATCACATTTTGATTGGTTGCACCAAATTGGTTAATGTAGTCGATGTAACGTTGCGGACTGACTGAGGTCAGACCGATGCTGGTGTTCTCCAATGCAAGCCCGTAGTGGAACATCTCTTCATCGCTGATGGGTACGCTGTAACGCACGCCACCGCCATAAGTGTCAGAGATGTACTGACTGACGGAAATAGTCGTCGCATTGGAACGACGCTTGTAGATATCAAAACCGCGACTGATACCATCATCCGTGTAGTATGGATTGGTATAAGAGATGGAATAAACCTGATTGACTTTACTGGTGTTGATCTGGGTGGACAGGTAATTTCCCGTACCAAATAAGTTTGATTGGGTGACTCCGCCCATGAAGGTAATTCCTTCGTTGTTACTGTACCCAGCACCCATGTTGAAGTTGCCAGTAGGCTTCTCCGCAATGGATAGATTTAAGTCAATCTGATCGTTAGTGTCTTGAACTGGTTGTGTCTCAACATTGACTGAAGAAAAGAATCCCAGTCGATCAATGCGTTGTTTTGACTTCTTGATCTTAGAGGTGGCAAACCACCCCCCTTCCATCTGACGAAACTCGCGACGTACGACCTCATCACGCGTCTTGTCATTGCCAGTCACATTGATGCGACGCACATAAGCGCGCTGCATCGGATCGACCACGAAGGTAAAACCGACGGTGTGCTTTTCCTTATTCACATCAGGCACGGCTCCCACGTTGGCGAACGCATAACCCGCTTCTCCATATTGCTCTCTAATTTTGTCGGAAGAGGCAGTCAACGCTTCACGGGAGAAGGTATCTCCCTGCTTTACCGAGATCAATTCACGTATCTGCGCTTCGGACAAACCCACTTTCGATGCGGCCACCTTCACATCCAAGATGGAATATTTTTCACCCTCGGTGATATTCAAGGTGATATAGATGTCCTTCTTGTCTGATGAGATGGATACTTGTGTCGAATCGACAGTGAAATCCATATAGCCAGAGTTCAGATAGAGCGTTCTTATCGATTCGATATCGGCAGCTAATTTTGGTTTAGAGTATTGGTCGTTGTTGGTGAACCAGGTAAATATTCCTGGAGTAGTGAGTTTAATAACATCAAGTAATTCATCCTCAGTATAGAACTTGCTACCAACAATATTGATTTGACGAATTTTTGATGGCTTTCCCTCAGACACATCAAAACTCACCGCGACGCGGTTACGTTCCAATTCCTTAACGGTTGTCTTAACCGATACTGCATATTTGCCGCGCGCCACATATTGACGTTTCAATTCGTTCTCAGACTTATCCAATGCAGACTTGTCGAAGATACGCCCCTCACCTAAACCGACCAACTTCAAGTTGTCACGTAATTGATCTTTGGGAAAGTCCTTCACGCCGTTGATCTCGACGCTGTCAATAGTGGGACGTTCTTGTACGCGCACCACAAGTACACCTTGGTCAACCAATAGCCGCACATCCTTAAAGAACCCAGTTGCAAATAGTGATCGTAATGCGGTGGTTGATTTAGTATCGTCCAGTGTGTCGCCCACCTTGACTGGTAAGTAACTAAAGACTGTCCCCGCTTCTGTGCGTTGGATGCCTTCAACGCGAATGTCTTTGATGACGAAAGGCTCAGCAGCCCACACAGAGGCGACGTACAGCAGCGGAAGTACGCTCGCTAATTTTTTGAGATTCATTGTGATATTCAACCCGAAATCAGGCGGCTTATGTCATTAAAAATCGCAAAAGCCATCATGGTAACCAAGAGCGCGATGCCCACTTTCTGCCCAGCCTCCCAAGCGCTATCGGAGACAGGACTTCCTTTCAAAAATTCGACCGCATAATACAGCAAATGTCCTCCATCTAATAACGGGATGGGTAGTAAATTCAACACACCAAGACTGATGCTAATAAGCGCAAGAAATCCGATATAAGCGCCCAATCCTAACTGAGCCGATTGCCCAGCGTAGTCCGCAATGGTGATCGGCCCCGATAGGTTTTTCATAGACACCTCGCCCATCACCATCTTGCCCATCATCTTCAGGCTGAAGAGAGAGGTATCCCAAGTTTTACGAACGGCTTCTTGCAAGGCGGTGATTGGCGGATAACTCACTGTCATCGTCATTGCTTCAAAAGCAGTCTTATCGATGAATGCAGCAGCACCAATTCGCCCGATGGTCTTGCCCGCATCATCGAAAGACTCAGGCGTAACTGCTATCTTGAGGTGCATCCCTGCACGCTCGATTTCGACATTGAGCAGTTTGTTCGGATTGGCACGTACTACATCCACCCAGTCTTCCCATAGCTCCATAGGATGAGTATCAACACTAAGTATCCTGTCATCCACCAAGAACCCTGCACGTTGCGCTGCGCCGCCCTCGACAAGTTTGCCGATGATGGGATAGACAGGAGGCTGATAAGGCTTTAATCCTAGTTTTTGCATGAAGTCGCCATCAAGGTCGGCGGCTGTCAGCGTATTCACCTGAAGTGTGTGGAACTCGGATTCTCCCTCTGTTGTACGTAACTCAACCTTAGCCACCTTCTGTTGCAATACCTTATCCAGCATCGCCCAGCGTATTTCTTGCCAACTAGGTGTCGCTTGCCCATCGATAGCGACGATAGTCTTCAGGCTTTGCAGACCTGCTGCTGCTGCTGGAGTGTCTGGAGCAACCTCACCCAGAACAGGTTTCAACCCAGGAACACCGTGCATGAACAGGACGAAATAGAGTGTGATCGCCAACAGCAGATTCGCTATCGGACCTGCCACCACGATGGCCATGCGCTGCAACACAGTCTTGCGATTAAAGGTGCGCGACAGCTCGCTCTCCGCGACGTCACCTTCGCGTTCATCTAACATCTTGACGTAACCGCCCAAGGGAATAGCAGAGACGACCCACTCCGTTTCTCCACCCGCAAAACGTTTGACGTAGATCACCTTGCCGAAGCCCACAGAGAAGCGCAGCACCTTGACGTCGCACCAGCGCGCGACCCAGTAATGCCCTAGTTCGTGGAACACCACCAAGACAACAATGGCAACGATGAAAGCCAGTAAGGTTGTCATTCTTCAACACGTCCCAACATCAAGCCACAGAGTACACAATGAAAATCGCTGAAATCTCTGTGGCAAATGGTCTTCATAATCATTTTGTAAACCACTCCTGCCCAGCCACGCGCGCCGCCGCATCAGCATCCAACACATCTTGCAGGGCATTCACTTGTTGACGTGCAACACTCGTCAACACGGCCTCGATCAAACGTGGGATGTCTAAGAAGGCGATCTTTCTATCCAAGAAGGCCGCAACGGCCACTTCGTTCGCCGCATTCAATAAAGCGGGGACAGTGCCCCCTGCACGCAAGGCTTGATAGGCCAAACCCAAACAAGGGAAACGAACGAAATCAGGCGCGACGAAATCCAGTTTGGCGATCTGGAACAAATCGAGTGGTGCGACACCCGAATCAATACGTTCTGGATAGGCCAAGGCATAGGCGATGGGGGTGCGCATATCCGGGTTGCCCAACTGCGCCAAGACAGAGCCATCCACGTACTGCACCATCGAATGAATGACACTCTGCGGGTGCACCACCACCTGGATGACATCAGCAGGTGCATTAAATAGCCAGTGTGCTTCGATGACCTCCAAGCCTTTGTTCATCATGCTGGCGGAATCTACTGATATCTTGCGTCCCATGCTCCAGTTGGGATGCGCGCACGCTTGTTCGGGTGTCACATTCTCCAATTGTTCGATGGGTGTATTGCGGAACGGACCACCCGAGGCGGTCAGCAGTATCTTGCTCACGCCACTGGCGCGCAGGTCACCCTTATAGTGACGCGGCAAGGCTTGGAAGATGGCGTTGTGTTCGCTGTCGATAGGCAGCAGCGCCGAGCCACTCTTGTGTATCGCGTCCATGAACAGATGACCTGCCAATACCAGTGTCTCTTTGTTCGCCAACAATATCTTCTTGCCCGCCTTGGCCGCCGCGAGTGTCGGCGGCATCCCTGCCGCGCCAACGATGGCAGCCATTACAGCATCCACTTCGGGCAAGATTGACACCTGCGACAACGCCTCCACACCACATAACACTTCCGTCTCCAAAGCAGTAGCAGCAATGCTTAGTCTCAATCTCTCACTGGCAGCCTCATCCAGCAGCACCGCGTAACGCGGATGGAAACGCTGGCATTGCTCGAACAACAGTTCATCTTGTTGATTTGCGGTAAGGGCGACGATCCGATATTTGTCCAGATGGCGTGCAACCACATCCAGCGTGCTCTTGCCTATGCTGCCGGTCGAGCCGAGTACCGTCAGGTTGGTAATTCGGCTCATGCCAACCTTTGCAGCATCAGTGCGAGTCCAGCGAAAGGCAGCGTGGAAGTCAGCGCATCAATACGATCCAACAAACCACCATGTCCCGGTAACAAGGCACCACTATCCTTGACTCCTGCCTGACGCTTGATCGCTGATTCAAACAGATCGCCAATGACGGATAACCCTACCCACCACCACGCCGCAACGATCATGCCTGGGAAGAAATGCGGATAGACACCAAATAGTCCGCTCGCCCAACACGCCAATACATAAACCGTCACTGCGACCAAAGCGCCGTACACCCCCTCCCAAGTTTTACCTGGGCTAATCGCTGAAGCCAGCTTGGTCTTGCCGAAACGGCGTCCAGAAAAATAAGCGGCGATATCGGCGACCCACACCATCGACATGGCAAACAATAACGCCCACGGGTTATAGGCACGCAAATCCAACATCGCAATGGCAGTAGGAAGAATAATTAACAATCCAATAGCGGCCATGAACCACGGCATCTGCGGACGCCAACCAGCGATTAGCCAGGCAGGCACCACGAACACCCACAACAACACCCCCAAGGAATAAATCGCCAGGTGCAGATAGGTTTGCCACTCTGCACTCATCGTCGCATCGAACCACAGCACGGCAATTGCCGCGAGTACGGTCAAAATACAATAGACCTTAGCGCCAATTCCTGTGATGGCAGACAGACGTGACCATTCCACGGCGGACTGCCAGATAATCACCAGTACCAGTATCTGCCAAAGTAGCGTGGCTGCCGCGAACAACGCCAGCATAAAGAGTGCGAACAATATGATTGCCGTGATGACCCGTTGTTTAAGCATTAGACTTTCCCTCGCTCAGTTGTTCGCCTTGCAGTTGTTCGCTAGTCCGCCCAAATCGGCGTTCGCGTTTTTGATAGGACTGGATAGCCACTTGCAATGCCGCACGATTAAACGCTGGCCATAAAGTCTCGGTGAAATACAGTTCGGTATATGCCAGTTGCCACAGCAGAAAATTGCTGATGCGCTGCTCACCACCAGTGCGGATAAATAGGTCTGGCTCGGGGGCGTAGTACATTGAAAGATAAGGAGCAAGCTCCTCTTCTTCGAACGCCGTTGCACGTTCTGGATGCGCTTGGCTCAAGGCATGCATGGCCTGCATGATGTCCCAACGACCACCGTAATTGGCAGCGATGGTGAGCGTTAGCCCCGTATTTTTTGCGGTGAGTGCTTCAGCATCATTGATGTATTTCACCAACTGCGCATCGAAACGGCTGCGGTCGCCAATGACTTTCAAACAGATATTGTTCTCATGCAGCTTGCTGACCTCGCGCTCCAACATCTTCAAGAACAGCTGCATCAAAAAGTTCACTTCGTCAGCAGGTCGGCGCCAATTCTCACTACTGAAAGCAAATAGCGTCAGATATTCCACCCCCAGCTCACGACAGGCGCGCACCACGTCACGCACTGATTCCACCCCACGCTGATGCCCCATGAAGCGCGGCATAAAGCGTTGTTTCGCCCAGCGCCCATTGCCATCCATGATGATGGCGATATGGCGCGGGACAACAGTAATGTCGGGGATGGTACGGGTGGAGCTAAAGAATGGCAGAGCCATGATTGATTGGCTTAAACCGCCATCAGGTCAACTTCTTTGGCTTGTAGCGCCTTGTCAATTTCGGCGACAAAGCGATCAGTCAACTTCTGCACGTCGTCTTGGGCGCGACGCTCGTCATCTTCTCCAACCTCTTTGTCTTTGAGCAATTTTTTCAACTGCTCATTGGCATCGCGACGAATGTTACGCACCGCTACTTTTGCCTCTTCGCCTTCGCTCTTGACGACTTTGATCAAGTCACGGCGACGCTCTTCGGTCAGCATCGGCATCGGCACACGAATCAGATCACCATTGGTCGCTGGATTCAGCCCCAAGTCAGAGTCACGGATCGCTTTTTCAATCGGACCGATCATGTTCTTTTCATATGGCTGCACACCGATGGTGCGCGCGTCCGTCAACGTGATGTTCGCCACTTGATTCACTGCAGTCGGACTTCCGTAGTAATCCACCATCACATGATCCAAGATGCCCGTGTGCGCGCGTCCTGTGCGGATTTTGCCTAAATCCAAGCGCAACGCATCCAGCGACTTGGCCATCTTTTGCTCAACGTTCTTTTTGATATCAGAGATCATGTCTAGCTCCTAATCCACTCTTACCAATGTGCCCTCACCTTCGCCAAACACCACGCGCTTCAACGCTCCTGGTTTGAAAATGCTGAACACGATGATGGGCAACTTCTGATCACGACACAAAGTCAGCGCAGTCGCATCCATCACCTTCAAATTCTTGCTGATCGCCTCATCGAAGCTCAAGCTTTGATAGCGGATCGCATTGGGGTTCTTCTTGGGGTCGTCGGTGTAAATACCATCCACCTTGGTGGCCTTGATCACCACGTCTGCGGACATCTCAACTCCGCGCAATGCAGCCGCAGTGTCCGTGGTGAAGAACGGACTACCGATACCCGCCGCGAAGATCACCACTTTACCGTCTTCCAAATAACGCAATGCCTTGCCACGAATGAACGGCTCTGCCACTTGCTCCAGACTCAACGCCGACTGTACACGGCACTCCAGTCCAGCACGTTTCATTGCGTCTTGCAAGGCCATCGAATTCATCACGGTGGCCAGCATCCCCATGTAATCGGCGGTTGCTCTATCCATCCCCGCCGCCGCTGGTGCGACGCCACGGAAGATATTGCCACCGCCGATGACCATCGCCACCTCGACGCCCAACTCAACCACCTCTTTGATCTCAGCCACGATGCGTTCGATGACCGCACGGTTAATACCGTAGCTGTCATCGCCCATCAGAGCTTCGCCAGAGAGTTTGAGCAGGATGCGTTTGTAGGCGGGTTTGGACATGGTTTTTAGCCTTTCTTGCTTTCGGCAGCAACTTTAGCAACTTCAGCGGCGTAGTCTTCAACTACTTTCTCGATGCCTTCGCCAACGACGAACATCTTGAACGCCTTCACCGTTGCCCCCTTGCTCTTCAGCAATTGATCAATAGTTTGCTTGCCGTCTTCTGCCTTAACGAACACTTGACCCAGTAGCGTGACTTCGCGCAAGAATTTTTGCACGGTACCTTCAGCGATCTTCTCCATCATCGCTTCTGGCTTGCCCGATTCTTTGGCCTTCTCGATGGCGATACGGCGCTCGGTAGCAATGTCCTCTGGATTGACTCCGGAAGCATCAATAGACTTTGGCTTGCTTGCGGCGATGTGCATGGCCAAGTCTTTGCCCAATGTTTCGTCGCCGCCAGTGTAATCAACCATCACACCGATCTTGCTGCCGTGTAGATAAGTTGCCAACTTGCCCGCCGTCGCGTAACGCTCAAAACGACGTACCGTGATGTTCTCACCCAATTTCATCACCAAGGCCTTGCGCACTTCTTCTACCGAACCTGCACCATTGACCAAGGTTGTTGCCAACAATGCATCACCATCAACAGGTACAGCTTGCGCGACGGTTTGTGCCACGTTCTTAGCGAACGCTACGAAGTCGTCGTTCTTCGCAACGAAATCGGTCTCGCAGTTGATCTCGGCGACTGCACCTAGCTTGCCATCAACAGACAAGAATGCACCAATAACACCCTCTGCGGTCACACGCGTTGCAGCCTTACTTGCCTTGGCGCCGCTCTTGATGCGCAGCAACTCTTCCGCCGCTTTTGCGTCGCCATTGGTCTCGACTAATGCTTTTTTACATTCCATCATGCCGAGGCCAGTCGCCTCGCGCAGTACTTTCACCATACTTGCGGTGATTTCAGCCATATCAAACTCCTAATTTTTCAAATACAAAATCCAGTTACAAAAAAGGGGGCTTGCGCCCCCTTGTTGCGGCGGGTCTGCTTAAGCGGTAGCGCCTTCGGCAATTTGAGCAGTCATCTCATTGGTCGCTTGCTCGCGTCCTTCTAAGATCGCGTCAGCTACGCCACGCGCGTACAAACGAATCGCTTGGCTGGAGTCATCGTTACCAGGAATCACATAGTCAACGCCCAACGGGCTGTGGTTGGTATCAACTACGCCGATGACGGGAATCCCAAGCTTCTGCGCTTCAGTGACAGCACCTTTTTGGTAACCGACGTCAATCACAAAGATAGCGGAAGGCAGACCTTGTAGATCCTTGATACCACCCAAGCTGCGCTCCAACTTTTCCAGTTCGCGACGCAGAACCAGACCTTCTTTCTTGGAGACCTTCTCGATACTACCGTCAGCGATCATCGCTTCCAGTTCTTTCAGGCGCTTGATCGAAATCTGAACGGTCTTGAAGTTGGTGAGCATACCGCCCAACCAACGGTGATCGACGAAAGGAGAACCCGCACGCATTGCTTCTTCGCGGATAATTTCGCGTGCTTGACGCTTAGTCGCGACGAACAGAATGGTGCCTTTCTTTGCGGAAATCTTGCGAACTTCTTTCATCGCATCGTTGAACATCACGACGGTCTTTTCCAAGTTCACGATATGTATCTTATTGCGATGACCAAAGATAAAAGGGGCCATCTTGGGATTCCAGAAACGGGTCTGGTGACCAAAATGGACACCCGCCTCCAGCATTTGACGCATTGTTACTGCCATGTGATTCTCCAATCGTTAAGGGTTAAGTTCTTCCACTCGCCAGCCTGATCCCCTATTTTCAAGGGACACCCCAACATGAACGAGTGTGTGAATGACTGCCTATTCAGCGGTTGCCAGATAAACAGGGCGCGCATTGTAACCGAAGCGAGACTCCAACTCAACGGGTGGAATTGCAGTGTTAGCCCTGCTTTTAACCAGCGCAATAATCTATTAGTCGATTTTCGCCCGAATGGGCCAGACGGGTGGATGTCTGGCATTTGCCCACGATCCTTCGAACCAAGCTCTACTTCGTCGCGAAGCGGCAAGCATCCATTGGTTAATGAATTCCATTGCAATTGCGGCAGGACAAAGCTTCACTGTCATAGAACCACTCAAGGTGAGGTCAAGGACATCTATGTGATTTTTCTCACATACCAAAGTATGGTTTGGAATTACTATGTAATCCCTTCTAATCAACCACTCAAGGAGCAAACCATGAAAATTAATGTTGGAAATATAGATCGCATTCTACGTATCGTTATTGGCCTTACCCTCATCGGCTTACTCCAAGCCGGCGTGATTGGTGTTTGGGGTTGGATTGGTTTGGTGCCATTGTTAACAGGCGCATTCAAATTTTGCCCTTTATATTCTTTGCTCGGCATGAATACATGCCCAATGGAAAAAAAATAAATCCCTTACTTTTTGCGTAACGCCCGATTCATTCGGGCGTTCTTTCATTCAGCACGGAGTCATTTATTCGCTGAACGCAGTTTTGCAACAAAAACCTGGTTGCGTTGAAGGGTAACCTTCAGAATATGTTGTAAGGAAATTTGGATTAATAAGAGATGCATCACGGAAATTCTGGTAAATTTCTCCCACTATGGCCAATACTGAACAACACGCAGAACTTCAAATCGTCGGCATGCGATGCGCGTCATGCTCAACCCGCCTGGAAAAGTCTCTGAACCAGCTACCGCAGGTCAACGCGGTGGTGAATCTCGCCACTGAAAAAGCTAGCGTCACTTTTGACCCTAATCTGACCAACGTCGAGGAACTGATTAAGACCGTATCTGATACTGGCTTTGATGCACATGTGGCACGAGACTTTGCCGCCGAGAAGATGGAACGTGCCAAGATATTCCGCAAGGAAAAACTGGAATTTTTCATCGCCTTGGCTCTTATCACGCCGATGCTGCTTGAGATGTTCCTGATGTTATTCGATGTCCATTTCAACGTCCCGACTTGGTTACAGTGGTTGTTAGCGACACCCGTACAATTCTGGGCGGGTATGCGTTTCTATCGTGGCGCATGGGGAAGTTTGAAGCATGGTAGCGGCAACATGGATCTTTTGGTTGCACTCGGCACCAGTGCCTCTTATTTCCTTAGCTTCTTCATCATGGTGCTCGACATCCACCAACCTGTTTATTTTGAAGCAGGCGCGACGCTTATCACCTTAGTGCTACTCGGCAAACTTTTAGAAGCGGGAGCAAAACAGAAAGCAACATCAGCACTTGAAGCCTTGTTCCACTTGCAACCAAAGATTGCTCACGTAGAGCGTGATGGCGTGGTGATTGACGTGCCAGTCGGCCAGTTTCGCCCAGACGATATTTTCATCGTGCATCCTGGGGAGAGCGTACCGGTGGATGGTATCGTTCTTGAAGGCGCAACTAGCTTGGACGAAAGCATGTTGACGGGCGAAAGCTTGCCGCAAGCTAAGGGGGTGAACGACAAGGTGTATGCCGCGACAGTGAACCAACAGGGAATGCTAAAGTGCCGCGCTATCGCGGTCGGTAGTCGTACCCAGTTGGCTGCGGTGATTCGCCTCGTCGAACAAGCACAGGGATCCAAGGCGGCTATCCAACGTATGGCCGACAAAATCTCTGCTATCTTCGTTCCCACCGTGTTGGTGCTGGCAACAGCAACATTTTTCTACTGGCTGAATGTTGAAGGCGAATTTTCCTACTCGCTCATCAATGCAGTTTCCGTATTGGTCATCGCCTGCCCATGCGCACTCGGTTTGGCGACACCTATCACCATCGTGGTCGCCAGCGGTTTGGCGGCGAACAACGGCATCTTGGTAAAAGATGCCTCTGCTTTGGAACGCGCCCACAAGCTTTCCGTACTGGTGTTAGATAAGACCGGCACACTCACCGAAGGCAAACCCAGTGTCGCCGAGGTACGACCAAGCGCCACAAGCGGCGTGGGTGAATTGCTACGCATCGCGGCCAGTCTAGGACAACATTCAACACATCCTTTATCAGTAGCTTTGCAAGACTACGCACAGACGCAAGATGTAATGCCCCGCCCTATTACTGACTTCAATGAGATATCTGGCAAAGGGCTGCGCGCCACGATTGACAGCGAACACTATGCGATGGGCTCACCTACATTCGTCGCTGAACAAGGTGTGAAACTGGACGATCCCTCCATCACCGCATTGCAACAGCAAGGGCGCTCGATTATTGCAGTGGCGCATGATCAAACCCTGCTCGGCTTGATTGCCTTCTCTGACCAACTACGTCCAACCAGTATCGTCGCCGTGGCGCGACTGCGTGAGATGGGGATACGCGTTGTCATGTTGAGTGGCGACAATGATGCGACGGCTCGCGCTGTGGCACAACAAGCTGGAATTGATGAATATCAAGCTGAAGTGTTACCGCAAGACAAAGCGCACTATGTGAACTCGTTCAAAGGTAAGAACCAGATCGTCGGCATGGTGGGAGATGGTATCAACGATGCGCCTGCACTAGCTATAGCGGATGTGAGCTTTGCCATGAAAAGTGGCAGTGACATTGCCATTGAAGCTGCCGACATTACACTGATGCGCAACGATCTTTCCAGCGTTGCGGATGCCATTGACCTGTCGCGCGTTACCCTAAGCAAGATACGCCAAAACCTGTTCTTCGCCTTCGCCTATAACGTGTTGGGCATACCGCTGGCGGCGATGGGATTGCTCAACCCAATCATCGCGGGTGGCGCGATGGCAATGAGTTCTCTTTCCGTGGTGAGTAATGCGCTTCTACTCAAGCAATGGCGTCCAGGTTACAGAAAGTATGAACCGAAACCCACAACTGAGGTCGAAGCAATGTCCACCATCGGAGAACAAACACAAGGAGCTAAATCATGAACACCAAAGTCATCCTTTCCGTAGCCTTGCTACTAAGTGCTTGCGCCACAGGTAAATCGGGGGATGTCTATACCCGCGACCAAGTTCGTCAGGTACAGACCTACAAGGTTGGCGTAATCGAACAGGTCAACAAGGTACGCATCGAAGGTACACAAAGCCAAGTTGGAACAGCAGCGGGTACTATCGCTGGCGGTATTGCTGGCAGTGGCGCCGCTAACGGCAAAGCGGGTGAAGTCGCCAGTGTACTTGGCGCTGTCGTAGGTGGCATGGTCGGCGCAGCCGCTGAGGAGGCATATACCCGCGAGAGCGGTCTTGAGTTCGGCATCAAGATGGAAGACGGTAGCCACATCTCCGTTGTGCAAGCCCAATCAGTGAACGATGCCGAATTCAAGGTCGGCGAAACTGTACGCATCATCGAGAGTGGCGGCGTGACTCGCGTCACACATTAAGCTTTCGCCACCAATAAGAAGCGGTGGGATGTCCCACCGCTTTTTTATGCCAAAACGGCAGTTACTCGGCCACGCTGTTCAGTGCCACTCTTTCTGGTATGGTCAGCTCGGTGCTCATTCTCATTCCATTCAATTCGATGTGACTCTTTTGAACTGGCAATGATGCTGTCAAGACCGCACCCATGGGTGACTCCCCAGTTTGTGGCAGGATGAACCATAATCCAGCGGATAGAAGCAACGTCACGACCAGCGCCCCTTGGGATAACTTGCCAATCAAGTCGCTGTGGCGCAATTTACTCAACAGCTTATCCGTCTCCAAAGCGGCGTTGCTTCTATTCAATTCAAATCGCATCTCGTCGCTCTTCTTGATATCCAACGCGATACGGGACATCGCAGTCGCTTTCAATTTTTCTTGCAGTACCGCTTTCTCTTGTGCTGTCTTACGAGCAAGCCGCTCTGATAGTGCTCGTTGGCGCGTCAACTCTGCCGCATGTTGTTCAACCTCTGCACGCATCTTCGCTTCTGACTCTAACTCTTCCTCTGCATCCAATCGTTCTTGGTGCAATGCATCAATACGCATCTGAACGAGTTCGTTATGTCGCAATAGTTCAGCATTGGCGTATTGTTTTATCTTCATCTCATCCGACAGCAATCGAGCATGTTCTCTAGTTTCACTAAAATTGCGTGCTTCCAGCTCAATCAACTTTGTCTCCAAGTCTTGATTCTGGATTGCAATGCGCTTGGACTCCTCCGCAGCCACGATCCGCTTTCTCGCAATCACTGTTGCTCGCGCACTCTCCTGTAAAGCTTCTGCTTCTGTAATGATTGCTTCTTGCACTTTATCTGCCTCAAGCTTAGCCATATTCATGGATCGCAATGCCACGTCATTATTCTCTTTGAGGAGCACTGCCAACTTAACTTCTTGTTCCTGCTTGGCTTCATCTACTTTTTTTCTCGCAGCCATGACGGCAAGCACATTCTTTTGTAATGCTTCTTCCTCTACCTTGATAGCCTGTTGTAGGGTTGCCACCTCAAGCTTCGCCATATTCATTGCACGAAGGGAAACTTCTTCTTTTTCTTTTGCCAATACAATCATGCTTTCTTCTTGAGCTAATTTATCTGCTGCAATTTCATGAGCTCGAACTTCGCATTCGATGCGCTCGTTGTTTGCCTCAATAGCTTGCAATTCGATATCCATACGCAAAGTTATCGTTTCAATGGCACGTTGCTCAGACTCGACCTTCTGCTGCGTAATGCTCGCTGCCTCAACCTCCATAGCAACCCGTTGCCTAGCTTGCTCTGCAAGCAACTCTTCTGTAGCTATATTCTCTTGAATCGCCGCCTGTGCATCTTGCTCTGCCACTAGTCGAGCTTCAACTGCCGCACACTCATCAAGACCTAGTTGTAATCTCTGTTGAGAAGTAGCCAACAGCCCATTGATTACATCTAATTTTTGCTGAAATACTTGCACTGCTTCCTTATCATTGCTCGCGCACTGTTGTTCCTCTTGATACAGACGCGACTCCATCATCGCTTTTTCATCGGCAAGTTCCTTTGCACGATTGGCCATCTCTATGCGGCTTGTCGCATTCGCGATAGCGTCTTGTTCTGCAGCCAGTTGGAGCTCAATCGCACGTGACGCACTCATCTCTGCTTCTGCACGTTGCTGGGCTTGTATGCGTAAGTCACTTTCGGCTTGTAATCGAGCTTCGGCGGCACGTTTTGCTTGGGACTCTGCAATCAGCAAGTCACGAGCTTCGACTTCAGCCTTAGCGAGAAGTGTGTTCGCCTCCTCGCGTTCCTTGGCTGCGAGTTGCTCAGTCTTGACGCGCTCTTCTAGTAATTGAAGTGCCTCTTGTTCAGCCTGAAGTTTGCGTTGCACAGCGATACGCTGCTCCTGCTCTTTTTCAGCGACATCTTTTGCAAGCGCCGCAGCCTTCACTTCATCTGCCAAACGCGCGGCGGTCACCGCTTGCGCCTGACGCTCAATGAGCGCACGTTGTTCGATGCTCTCGGTAAGACCTTTTTCTTCTTTTGCACGCGCCATTGCAACCCGCTCTGCTTTCAACTCAGCGGCGATACGTGTTTTCACCTCTACCAGGGCCATAGCTTCACTACGCGTACGCGCTTGCATCGCCTCTTGTGCCGCCACTTCCGCAGCGAATTTGGCATTGACTAGGGAAACCGCTTCTTTTTCTTTCTTGAGTTTCTCTTGTGCGGTATCTTTCAGCACGGTTTCTGCATGCACTCTTTCTTGCGTTACGATCGCAGCGGCATGATCTGCTTCGGCACGAAGTTGCAGCGCCTCGCGCATCTTTTTTTCATTTTCAAGACGCAGTTCTAATTCGACCTGCGCTAATTTTTCAGCTTGCAACCTTTCATTCGTTTCCTCAGACAGGCGCGCTTCGATCTTAAGTTTTTCTTGTGCAGCCTGGGTTAGTTCACGCTCCACCTCCAATCGGCTGTGCACTTCGTCAACGATCTTTTCTTCTGTTTTATTGCGCAATTCGATCTGACCTGCAAGCTCACCCTCACGCTGAGCCCTACCTTGGGCAATGGCACGGGCATGCGCATCAGCACGTGTGCGCGCTTGAGCCGCAAGTTGCGCATCGATCTCCGCCTCGATGCGGGCACGAGATTCAAGAATAGCTTCAGATTCAGCCAGATCACCACGATCACGTGATGAGACTAAACGAATGTTTTTGAGTGCGGACATATTTCACCTCGTATCGAACTGGGATGCCGAGAATTGGCACGAGGCTAAAGTAACAGTTAGAGATGAAGCGAATACCCCGAATAGGGGTAGAAAAGCAGGCTATTTTCCAAATGAGGTCAGCCTGATGTTATCGGACAGACCTGCGTATGGAGGTCAATATTCTTTGCGTGGAGCACTGTATTCATCTCCAGCGAAGACGAATGGCGGCGTACGTCCGACCAAGGTCTCAATCAACATTAACTCTTGATCCGTATGATTAATGAAAGCGCCTCTACGTATGTTCTTTCCTGGCTGTTGGTTACCTAATATATATAGAGGCTTATCATGGTGGGTCGATACAACGGTATCTTTACTGCTTGGATCATTGTTAGATACGACATCGGTCATACCATAACAGGTGCAAAAATAAGTCTGCTCCGGGTCCGCCTCGATGTAATAGCCAGTGCCTCGAATGCCAATCGTCGCCGTGGAGGTGAGGATTCTGGTCCCTTGGCTACGTGATACCGAAAGCAGTTTTCCAGTCAATAAACGCAGACCGTGGATAACATAAGATTCGTTTTCCGCCATCCCTTCGAGATTCAACTGACTGTTCTCACGCAATATCATCGAATTACCACCGACCACGAATACAATCTCGCTATTTTTGCCAGTAGTGACCACATCGTTAGGCCTGATGATGGTAGATAGGTTGGCACCCTTTCCATTCACTGTTGCTTCCCCATTGATACGGTAAATGGATTGACCTGGAGGCAGCTTACGCGGTGGTGTCCCAAAAATACTAGCCGCCAATGCTGACTTATCCACAAAAGCTGTTGAGAATATCCCTGCCGCCAGCGCCTTGATCAGCAATCTGCGTTGAGGGTCATCTGCCTCATCGAATCGACTCATACTTACTCCTTCATTAAAGTTCGCTAAACTAAATCACTGCGGTGCACCGTTCAATATCCAATTCAAGAATAGATCATAGTTAGAACGCCCAGGACTACCTGGCATCAATGAACTATCAAAATTTGTCTGGAATGTTCCAGTAATCGGATTACCTCCATGATGCTTGCCCGAAGGTTTCAGTAGCAAGGGGCTATCTACGGGATCGGTGAAATTGATACGTCCCCTTACTTCGGCATACAGCCAAGCATCATCCGTCGAATCAATTATCGCATCACCATTACGATCCAAATTACTGTACGCGATAGGCGCTTGAGTTGCTGTGGCGAGGTTGGCCGTGACGTGGCAAGGCACACAGACTGATTGCAAAACGGGTTTGATATCCGTGGTGAAACGAAGTGCCAAGGGTGCTGTGGTCAATCCGTTGTTGACAACGATGTTCACCGTAGAGGGCGCGCTACTCCTCGTACCATTTGAAACTACCAGCTGCACTTGGTAAGTGCCATCCATCGTAGACGTAAATGTCGCATCACGCGAAGCGGTATCCCCCAACGTAGCGCCTC
>JAVHQF010000394.1:0-1184 GCA_036170995.1 Sideroxydans sp.
TTTTTGCCGATCGCTTCGATTCTGCTTTTGACTTCGTTCTCAAAACTCATGATGTTCCACCTTTATGTAATTAAATTGATTGTTTGATAGTGCCATAATTTCTTGCAGGTAATTCGAATTCATGACGATGATGTCATCGCCAGGTTGAAGTTGAGCCAGCGCGACCTCTGGTGCGATAATCATCAATCCCGTGGCCGCCATATACTTGTTTTGTTTTGCCGGATTGATATCGATGACCAATCCGACGTTGGCATGCGCCCGCATCATGTACAGAGCAAAAATCACGCCCTTGGAAGCACCTCCCCATATGGCATGTCGCTTTCCCTTGACGGTAGAGACGATGTTGTCGAAGTCCGACAAAAAGTCGGTCGGAAAAATACATTTATCCTCGGTTTGGGCAATCGGTTCACGCAATGAAGCGATATCTGCAACCACATAGAGATACTGCCCGCCGAAAATATGGCCGCTCTCGTAAACAGTGCCGAACAATCGATAAAAGTCGGCTAGACGAAAATAATTCACGTGCTCATAGAAGACATCGAACCATGCCCGATGGCGGCATATCCAGTCAAAACATGGCACTTCGATATATATTTTTCCTTGTCCTCCGTTCGCTTTTGCGATAGCAACAAGAAAATCATATGGTGTCGAGATATGTTCCAATACATGGCGTAAAAGCACCCCATCCGCACTTAACCCCAGACCTGGCTCAAATTCGGCTCGGATTACATTCGGGTTGTCACCTTCATAGGCGGGATCAACTCCCGTAATTGCATAACCGAAACGGCGAAGGTATTCAAGAAAATATCCCTTCCCGCAGCCGACCTCAATGAGCGGACAGCCAGCTAGATGTCGGTCTATGATGTTCTTTACCGCATCAAGATGATGTTGAAATACGCTGGAACATGCTTGTTCATTTTGATAGTCGGCATCATATGCGAGCAGATTTGCGTCAAAGGCAGCGTTAAATATCAATCCCGTTTGGCTGTCCTGAACTAGCCGAATATCTCCCTTGGGACAATGCAATGCCGCATCGCGGCTCGCAAACATTTTGTTCTGAAACACGGGCAATCCCGTCACGCTAAACAGTTCACGTTGGCTCATTGTTCTCTCCGTTCTATTATTTTTTACCCCAGAATGCCATCGACTCATAGTCTGGGTAAGGGTAGTGTCCGAGGTTGAGG
>JAVHQF010000395.1:0-5562 GCA_036170995.1 Sideroxydans sp.
CGCATCACCACGCGCATAAGATCCAAACAAGATCACCTTGCTCGGATTGGCTGCGTTCACCAATCTATCAACCGCCTGCTGAATAGTGTGCTCAGAGATCACTTCACCTCCTACTTGTATTCCAAGCCCATGGCTTCGCGTACATCGCGCATGGTCTCTTGTGCCATCTTGCGTGCCTTCTCGTTGCCATCGGCGATGATGTTGCGCACCAAGCTGGGGTCGTCCAGATATAGTTGGGCGCGTTCACGCATCGGTTTCTGTTCTTCCAACACAGCCGTGATGACAGGCTGCTTGCATTCGATGCAGCCGATGCCTGCGCTGGTGCAACCCTGCTTCGCCCAATCTTTAGTAGCTTCGTTGGAGTACACCTGATGCAATTGCCACACTGGGCATTTGTCTGGATTGCCCACATCGGTGCGGCGGATACGCGCAGGGTCAGTCGGCATGGTGCGGATTTTTTTGCTCACCTCGGCCTCGTCTTCACGCAGACTGATGGTGTTGTTATAGGACTTAGACATCTTCTGTCCGTCCAGCCCTGGCATCTTGGAAGCCGCAGTCAGCATGGCTTGTGGCTCCGACAAGATCATCTTGCCGCCGCCTTCTAAATAGCCAAACAATCGTTCACGATCACCGTGACTCAGGTTCTGCTGCTCATCCAGCAAAGCTTTGGCAGATTCCAACGCTGCGTCATCCCCTTGCTCTTGATAACGCGTGCGCAGATCAACATACAGCTTGGATTTTTTGCTGCCGAGCTTCTTGATGGCGGCTTCCGCTTTTTCTTGGAAGCCGATCTCTTTGCCATAAATGTGATTGAAGCGACGCCCGATCTCGCGGGTAAATTCGATATGCGGCACTTGGTCTTCGCCTACTGGCACTTGGGTGGCACGGTAGATCAGGATGTCGGCACTCTGCAACAAAGGATAGCCAAGGAAGCCATAGGTGCTGAGGTCTTTGCCTGACAACTTCTCTTGCTGGTCTTTATAAGTCGGCATACGTTCCAACCAACCAAGCGGTGTAATCATCGAGAGCAATAGATGCAGCTCGGCATGTTCTGGCACTTTGGATTGGATGAACAAGGTGGCATGTGCTGGGTCAACGCCTGCCGCCAGCCAATCAACGACCATATCCCATACGGATTGCTCGATGATCTGCGGATTGTCGTAATGTGTGGTCAGTGCATGCCAGTCGGCCACGAAGAATAGGCACTCGAACTCGTGCTGCAACTTCACCCAATTTTTCAACACACCGTGGTAATGCCCCAAGTGCAAACTACCAGTAGGACGCATCCCAGATAAAACGCGATCAGCAAACATATCTAGACTTCACTATCAAAAAATAAAATTGATCAATTTCAGCATCAGCATCACGGGTGGGGTGAGTACCCAACCCAACACGGGCGTAATCGCCAATCCAATCAGGACGAACATACCGTACGGTTCGATGCGTGACAATTGATATGCTTGGCGATGCGGTAATAGGCTGACAGCAATACGCCCCCCATCCAGCGGCGGCAGTGGCAACAGATTCAACACCATCAGCACCACGTTAATTTTAATGCCTATTTGCGCCATCTCCAGAAGCGGCTCGGCAAAATAACTGCCAGGAAACATCCATGCGAGTTTAGCAATCAATCCCCAGCACAAGGCCATGAATAAATTGGAGGCGGGCCCCGCCAATGCCACCCACAACATATCTTGTTTGGGACGGCGCAAGGCGCCGAAATTCACGGGAACGGGTTTGGCCCAACCAAACAAGATGCCGCCGATTGCCAAGGTCAACAGGGGTAACAAAATGGTGCCAACGGGATCAATGTGCCGCATCGGATTGAGCGAGATACGTCCTTGTTGATACGCGGTCATATCGCCAAAGTGGCGCGCCACGTAGCCATGCGCAGCCTCATGCAGGGTGATGGCAAACAGCACGGGGATCGCCGCGATAGCGATGAGTTGTATTAGGCCGTCCATCTAGTTATCTATCCCAAACGGTGCGACATCGCCATGTCCCGCACGGATAAGCACTGGGGTATCACTGGTCAAGTCAATAACCGTCGTCGGTTCCAGCCCTACCGTGCCGCCTTCGATGATGAGATCGACCTGACGCTCAAGATGCTCGCGTATCTCGTCCACATCCGTGAGCGGAAAACTCGCCCCAGGCAGGATAAGCGTGGAACTCAACATCGGCTCACCTAGCTCTTCCATCAATAGCAACGCAATCGGATGGTTTGGAATGCGTACCCCAACGGTGCTGCGTTTCGGGTGTTGCAAACGTCGCGGCACCTCCTTGGTGGCTTCGAGAATAAAAGTGTAGGCACCTGGTGTGTTGTTCTTGAGCAGACGGAATTGCGCGTTGCTCACTCGTGCGTAAGAAGAAAGCTCGGACAAGTCACGGCAGATCAGCGTTAGATGATGCTTGTCGTCCAAACCTCGTATCTGACGGATACGCGTGACGGCCTCTTTATCTTCCAGATGACAGCCAATGGCATAGCCAGAATCAGTCGGATACACGATCACAGCCCCATCGCGCAACATAGCAGCCGCCTGTTTGATGAGGCGTGGCTGTGGATTTTCGGGATGCAACGAGAAAAACTGAGCCATCAAGCCGCTTTCAATGAGGGAGTAGATTGCCAATGATCCCAGACGGGGCGGCACCCCAATGGCAGATCAGGCAACCGACCTAAGTCACGATAGCTTTCTTGCGGGCCGTGAAAATCAGAACCACAGGAACACAACAATCCAAATTCCTCGGCATAGCGTGCGAACTCAGCATATTGCGGTGGGGTGTGACTTCCCGTCACCACCTCTACCGCACCGCCACCCAATTCGACGAACACCCCTAACAATTCGTGCATGGTTTGCTTGCCCATGCTGTGTCTGCCCACCATGTAACGCCCTGGATGCGCCAGCACCGCGATGCCGCCGCTATCGCGTATCCATGAGATCGCATCTGCCAAGTCCGCCCACTGATGTGGGACATAACCTGGCTTGCCGCTGGCAAGGTAACGATTGAATACACTCTTCACATCTTTGCAGTGGCCAGATTCCACTAGATAACGCGCAAAGTGGGTACGGCCAATCATGTTGGGGTTGGTGGTGAATTTGTACGCGCCTTGCAGCACACCACCGATGCCGATCTTGGCTAATTCATCGGCCATCTTTTGCGCACGTTCACCGCGCCCACTGCGTACTTTTTTGAGGCCTTCGACTAGGGGTTCATACGTGGGGTCGATGCCTAGGCCAACGATATGCAAAGTGTGCTTGCGCCATGAAACGGATATTTCGACACCATTGATCAAGGTCATGCCGTGCTTTTCGGCAGCGGCACGCGCTTCGCTCAATCCCTCCGTGTCGTCGTGGTCGGTCAGCGCCAACATGGTCACCCCGCGCGCAGACGCACGCGCGATGATCTCAGTCGGCGTGAGCGTGCCGTCGGAGAAGGTGGAGTGACAATGTAGGTCTAAATTAAGCATCGCCGCCGCCTTTCTTCATCACTTTGCCCTCTTCCGCGCGCTTGCGGCGGACTTCTTTGGGATCCGCGATAAGCGGGCGATAAATTTCGATACGGTCTTTCTCGCGCAGGACAACATCCGGCTTGCTTAATTTTCCAAAGATGCCGAACTTACCTTTCTCTAGGTCGATTTCAGGATACTTGCTCGCCAAGCCAGACAGCTTCACTCCCTCGATTAGGGTAGTGCCTTTGGGCACATCCAGCTTGAGCAGGGATTGCTCAAGGGCAAGGGCATAGACGACTTCGATATGTATCTTCTCAGCACTCATTTTGTTGTATAGACCCGTTCGGCACGTTGGATGAAAGCATCTACAAAGCTATTGGCAATGTAATGAAATACAGGACCAACCAACTTCTCCAGCAACTTGTTGGAGAAATCGTAATTCAAGCGAAACGCTATTTTACAGGCAGTTGGGGATAATTCGATAAAAAGCCATTCTCCGTCCAAATGACGGAACGGCCCATTGAGCAAGGTCATATCAATACGATTGGGAATAGTGCGTTGATTTTTAGTGCTGAAACTCTGCTTGATATGGTGGTAATCAATATGCACGGTCGCGTGCATGATGTCGCCCTCCAGCTTATCCACCGTCGCCCCACCACACCAAGGCAGGAAATCGGGATAGGCTTGTACCCTATCCACCAAATTGAACATCTGCTCCGCGCTGTGCGGAACTAACACTATCTTCTCTACCAATGCCATCTCTTGCCAAAGCCCAAGAATCAAAGGCTGGTAGAATATCGCAACACACTGCAAAACTCACCCAATATGAGCATCATCAATAATAAAAAGGCTTTCCACGAGTACTTCATCGAAGAAAAATACGAGGCTGGGCTCGTCCTGCAAGGCTGGGAAATCAAGGCGATTCGCGAGGGGCGCGTGCAGCTTAAAGAAGCCTACGTGACAACCAAAGACGGTGCACTTTACCTGTTTGGATCGCACATTAGCCCCCTGACCAGCGCCTCCACCCACATCGTCCCCGACCCCACCCGCACCCGCAAACTCCTGCTCCACGCGCACCAGATAGATAAACTATCGGGCAAAGTGCAACGCGCTGGCTACACCATCATGCCGCTGGATATGCATTACAAAGGCGGTCGCGTGAAACTGGAGATCGGCCTCGCCAAAGGTAAGAAGGAGCATGACAAGAGAGCCACCGAAAAAGAGCGTGAGTCGAAGCGCGAAGCGGCACAGGCAATGAAGAAAGAACGCCACTGATATGTGGCGCCTCCTTCTGCTAATCCTACTTGCAATGCATACCTCTGCTGGAAACGCTCAAATGAAAGGATCAACCATGACCAATACCGTTCAAACCGCTTATCTATCTGGTGGGTGCTTCTGGGGCATGGAAGAGTTGGTGCGCCAGATTCCTGGAGTGTTGGAAACCGAGGTCGGCTATACGGGAGGTACTACGCCGAATGCGACATATGAAATCGTGAAGACAGGTCGTAGCGGCCATGCAGAATCGTTGAAGATCGTGTTCGACACCCATCAACTCACCTACCGCCACCTGCTGTTCGAGTTCTTCCGAATGCATAACCCTACCACGCGCAATCAGCAAGGTAACGACATCGGTTCGCAATATCGTTCGGCTATTTTTTATGTGGATGATGAGCAGATGCACATAGCAGGTCAGGTCATCAAAACGGTGGACGCTTCAGGAGAATGGCAGGCGAAGGTGGCGACCGAAGTCGTTCCATTTGCTTCATTCTGGCGCGCCGAAGATTACCATCAGCACTATCTAGTGAAACATCCACATGGCTATACCTGCCATTACATGCGCAAACAGAAGCTGGGCGAAGATTGATTCCGTTAGCCACGTCATACTGGCGCACGCTGATGTCTTAACTATCAAAACATCTCTACGGTGGGACTGAAAACTAGATCGAAATTGCTGATCAAAAAGAGCGTGCTTGTGGCTCACTTTACGTACTTGAGCCACGAGAAAGTCGGATGAACTAATATTAAAAAACCCGCTAATTGATGAAATCAGCGGGTTTAGTTATTTGGGGTGGCTGATGGGGCTCGAACCCACGACAACAGGAATCACAATCCTG
>JAVHQF010000396.1:0-1178 GCA_036170995.1 Sideroxydans sp.
CGGTTGAAGCTACAGCCTGAGTTAGCGCAACAGGGCTCGTCTGTTGTTGCTCCGGCAATTTGAGCATTGACCCGCGCAGCGGCAGTCTTTGGCGGCCTCCTCATACTGGGGTACCAGAAAACGAAGTTTCGGCGTAGCCAAATCTTCGGCCGCCAAAGCCAGCCACTGCGCTGGCGCTGTCGGATTGTCAAGTTTCATGCAGCCTGCGGCCAATTGATTTGTACTTTTCGACTGTTGGCCAGGCAGTCGCATCATGACGGACTTTTTCAATTTGGATGCGTAGGGGTTCTTTCGACTCTTGAGTTTGGCATGATCGTATTCTGTTTTCATGGCTGTTCATCTCGATAAAACGTGCTTTCGGGCTTGCTTGCCTTGCTCGCAGAGTAGATGCGAATCACAGGAGTGAGTTGTGCGATCCAAGTGCTGCAAGTCTCTCGCGCTGTCACGCAATCGCCATCAGCCCTTTTTTCTGGATGACCGTCAACAGCCTCAAGGCCGGTCCACCAGGCTTCTTGACTCCGCGCTCCCAATCTGAAACGAGGTTCTTGGAAACATTGAGGTAGCGCGCAAACACTGGTTGCGAGCTATTTTCACGCAGACGGAGTTCCTTGATCTCATGCGGTGCCAGCACTTGCACCTGCGTCAGGCAAGCCTCATCGAATTCGCGCATCGTTTGCTTATCAACGGCGCCAATGTCATGCAAGGCCTCCATCGTCTCGTGAATGGCAGCGAAGGCATCGCTGCGGTATTTTTTAGGCATTTTTGACCACCTCCTCAAATTGACCGTTGTTAATGAGCATCTGCAATTGCGTATCGCTGAGCGCCAGAACTTGCTTGGCCATTATCTTGAACTGAACTTTTTCGTCCTCGCGAATGTTGTCCATCTCACTTTTTGGAAACCCAAAAACGAAGAATGCTTTGTCACCCTTGCGGTACAACACCATGCTGCGGTAACCCTTGGACTTGCCCTCACCAGGACGGGCGATGCGCTGCTTGATCACACCGCCGCCCAGATCGGCATCAATCTGGCCTTGTTCAGCGCGCTCAACCGCATCCCAAAGTGCATTGGCAGAGATTTTTTCTTTGCGAACAAACCGCACAAACCAAGCGTTCTTGAAAACTCTCAAGCCAAAGCACTCCTTTATGCTTACATAAATGTATCACACTTAGCGTGACAG
>JAVHQF010000397.1:0-1177 GCA_036170995.1 Sideroxydans sp.
CAGGCATCAGCTTGCACGACGGCAAACATGCCATGGTCTACAGCCGTCTTTCGCGCCGTTTGCGAGAGACCGGTCATCAAAGCTTTCACGACTATTTGGGCTGGCTTGAGAACCACGACGGTCATGAGTGGCAAGAATTTGTCAACGCCTTAACGACCAATCTGACCTCGTTTTTCCGTGAACAGCACCATTTTGAGATTTTCAGTGAGCACCTGAAAACGCATAAACCGCAGGGAGCCTGGAAGGTATGGTGCAGTGCCGCCTCGACAGGTGAAGAACCCTATTCCATTTTGATGACTGCAGTTGAAGCCCTGGGCTCAAACGCGCATGTGAGTCTGACTGCCAGTGACATCGATTCCAAGGTGCTGGCAACGGCTGCGCAAGGCGTTTATCGGCGTGAGAACCTGAAAAATATCACCGAGGGCCAGTTGCAAAAATTTTTCCTTAAGGGCAAGGGTAGCAACAGTGGCATGGTCAGGATCAAGCCCGAATTACAGCGCATGGTGGATTTCATCATCGTCAACCTGATCCGCGATGATTGGCCATTTCGTGAACCCTTTGATGTGGTGTTCTGTCGCAATGTGATGATTTATTTTGACGCACCCACCCAGCGCAAAGTGCTGGAGCGCATTCATCGGGTGATGCTGCCGGGTGGGTTGCTGTTTGTCGGCCATGCAGAAAACTTCAGTGAGTCGCGCGACTTGTTTGTATTGAAGGGAAAGACTGTGTATGAGCGACGCTAAAGTGGTCGGCTCCCGCGTGTCAAGAATTGAGCACTTGAAGTCTTTGCCGCGCAGTCCAGGGGAAGCCTCGTTCTTTTACAGCGACCACCACTTTCAGTACGACGCGGTCAAGGTGTTGCCAGGTGAGTACTTCGTGGCCAATGAGGAGATCATGATCATGACGGTGCTCGGCTCTTGCATTTCAGCCTGTATCTGGGACGGTCGGGTCAGAGCTGGCGGCATGAACCACTTCATGTTGCCCGATGGAGATGGCGGCGATGGGGGCGGCCGCTATGGCTCCTATGCCATGGAGCTGTTGATCAACCAGATGCTCAAAATGGGTGCACGTCGTGAGTCGATGCAGGCTAAGGTGTTTGGCGGTGCCCAGGTCATGGCTGGGTTTACATCCATGAATGTGGGTGAGCGCAACACCAAATTTGTGCTGGACTACCTGG
>JAVHQF010000398.1:0-1896 GCA_036170995.1 Sideroxydans sp.
AGAATTTCAGACAGGGTATTTTTCATGGTATTTAAGAAATCGTGTCATGAAAATTTCAATAGAATCAACTAGGTTAGGCGCTCGTAAATAATAGAGTGGGAGTGGGGGTTGTTTGTAACTAATTTATTTATATATAAATCATGGCGTTACTTAATCATGTATTTTGCATTATCAATGGTATTTTTCATGGTATCAATTAAGGTGATACGTTAGAGCGCAGCCGATACCATGATTAGCAAACCTGAATTTCACTCTGTAGCACTCGACACTAAATTTTTCGATCCACTGGCTAATCTGACCTTGAACCACTCAAAACACGGATGAACCGAAAATAAAAGCCCTAGTAATCTGCTGAAGTACTGTATAAAATTCATCGCATTGGAGGACGTATAACGTAGTACTAAATGATTCGCCACGGATGCCCATAGGACATTCGCTAAGCGTGCAAAGCCAGTGGACTAAACGAGCGAAAGACTTGTGAGACTTGGTTTGACCGAATGGGTCTGTAGCACGAGCGAGATTCTTGGCCCAAGGGGGGCTTATGAATTTTAGAGTTAATGATGTCCTAAAGATTCAGATTGAATTCTTCATGCGCTTACTATTCATGCGAGCGTTTTGTCCTTCACTTAGTAATTTGCTCACAATCCGTGGCATAGGATTAAGTGCATCGTTGATTTTCGGAATGAGTGCATGGTCTTTAGCTACGGCTGGAACTCATATCACTGGGAACCCCGTTGCTGGCGCGACAGTTTGGAATAACAGTTGTGCCGCGTCTTGTCATGGCTTACTGAAACCCCCGACTAATGCAGCATTCACTACTTATCACACACTGTCTTTTTATGCGGATACGCCTACCAATATAACTGCCGGAGCTACTTCTGCGGGCGTCTCAATGAGTGCAATGCTGCCCACTATTGCAGCTGGAACCAATCAAGTAGATCTTTCCGCCTATTTTGCATCTTTGATGACACCAGTGCTAAACCCAGGTGCTGGGGGCACGTACGCATCAGGCTCAACCTATACTCAATCGATTACAGCGCCCGCCAATCAAGATTTTCTGGTTGGTTCTACAACCTATACGGCGGTACTACAGCACACGAGTTACGTCGGGAAGTTTTGCATGATTGGTTGTTTAATGACAGATGTTACTTTCACCATCACAAATGGTGCCAGCGGAAGTTTCACTGGGACTTTGCCTACGGTATCTACACCAACAACGTACAGCGTCACGATTACTGCAACCAATACAAATAATCCAACAGCGGGAACGGTTACCTATTCATTAACGGTGAATCCTCCCGCACCTGTGATCAGTAGTGGTGCAATGGCAAGTGGCACAGTGGGTGTCAATGCGACGCAATACACCATTTCAGCGACCAATTTGCCGAACAATTACAGTGTCTCGGCTGGCGTGTTGCCAGCTGGATTGACTTTGAACATATCAACTGGGGTGGTGAGTGGCACACCGACCACCGTCACGACACCAACGACCAACCTTACTTTTACCGCGACTAATGCGGGTGGTACAGGAACTAAGGTAGTGACATTCACCATAGGCCAAGGTAGTCAAACGATCAGCATCTCCGGAGGTGCGCCGACGGTGAATGTAGCGAGCACAGGTACAGTGGTAGCTACTGCCACATCCGGCTTGGCTCCGACCTACAGCAGTACGACACCAGCGACTTGTTCAGTAGTGGCGGGTTCAGGTGTGGTTACTGGTATCACTGTGGGTTCATGCACTATCTCTGCGACACAAACGGGAAATGCCAACTACACAGCGGTGGTGACTCCTGCTACACAGACTTTCACGATCGGCAAAGGAAGCCAGACCATCAGCATCCCCGGAGGTGCGCCGACGGTGAATGTAGCGAGCACAGGTACAGTGGTAGCTACTGC
>JAVHQF010000398.1:1996-5526 GCA_036170995.1 Sideroxydans sp.
CCGGAGGTGCGCCGACGGTGAATGTAGCGAGCACAGGTACAGTGGTAGCTACTGCCACATCCGGCTTGGCTCCGACCTACAGCAGTACGACACCAGCGACTTGTTCAGTAGTGGCGGGTTCAGGTGTGGTTACTGGTATCACTGTGGGTTCATGCACTATCTCTGCGACACAAACGGGAAATGCCAACTACACAGCGGTGGTGACTCCTGCTACACAGACTTTCACGATCGGCAAAGGAAGCCAGACCACCAGTTTTGGTGCGGCACCTACTGTGACCTATAACCCACTGGCATCAACAGGGTCGGTCAGTGCGACAGCGACATCCGGACTTGCAGTGAGCTATAGCAGTAACACACCGACGACATGTTCGGTCAATGCGACCACTGGTGTAGTGACCGGACTCTTGGGTGGTACGAATAACTGCACCATCGCGGCGACCCAGGTCGGTGATGCCAATTACAATCCGGTAGTCACTCCCGCGACGCAAACGTTCAGCATCGTTAAAGCAACCCAAACGATCAGTTTCGTTTCAATTCCGGCCCCTTTGGTAGGGGGGACTGGAACTATCTCTGCTACCGCTTCTTCAGGCTTGGCAGTGACCTTTGCGAGTACCACACCTGCGATTTGTACGGTGGCAGGTTCGCTCGTCACCGGTGTCGCTTTCGGTACATGTGCTGTCACAGGTACTCAAGCAGGTGACGGAAATTACAGTCCTGTGACTTTGAGTCAGAACGTTGCTGTTGGTCTGACCGCCCAAACGATCACATTCGGAACGGCGCCAACGGTGATATTTAATGGGACGGGGACGGTTACAGCCACAGCGACCTCTCTTTTGCCAGTCACTTTCAGCAGTCTCACGACTGGCACCTGCTCGGTCACTACTGCAGGCCTAGTCACGGGCATTGTTGGAGGGACAAACAATTGCACCATTGCCGCCGACCAAGCAGGTAGTGGTACTTATGCGGGTGCCTCACAAAAGACCTTGGACATCTCGATCAGGCAAGCGAGCCAAAGTATCACCTTTGGCGCAGCACCAGCCACTGTCGTAGTCAATCCCGCCGCAACATCAGGCTCCGTGACTGCGTCAGCCACCTCTACTGTCGCTGTCAGTTACAGCAGCCTCTCTCCAACGGCATGCTCAGTGAATGCTTCAACGGGTGCGGTTACCGGTCTGGGGGCAGGGACGAACAATTGCACCATCGCGGCGAATCAAGCGGGTAATACCAATTACAGTGCTGCCCCACAGGTGACACAGTCGTTCAGCGTCGGTAAAGGCACTCAAACCATTGGCATCACCACCGTTCCCACGGTGGTCGTGGGGGGTAGCGGTACCTTCGCGGCCAGCGCTTCCTCTACCTTAGCACTGCGTTTCACTTCGAATACTCCAGCAACATGTTCGGTCAACTCGACTTCGGGTTCGGTGACCGGTATCGCTGCGGGGACGAGCAATTGCACCATCGCCATCAATCAGGCGGGGGATGCCAACTACAATGCGGCGACACAGGTCACGCAGATAATCAGCATCGGCCAAGGTAGTCAGGCCATCAACTTTGGTGCCGCTCCTACTTTGGCGGTTGGAGCGACCGGTGAGGTGAGCGCAACGGGAGGAGCATCGGGAAGCGCAGTGATTTTCACTAGCACGACGACGGCTGTGTGTACGGTCGTAGGTACTACGGTCACTGGTGTGACACCAGGTACTTGTACCATCGCAGCGAACCAAGCGGGTACTGCCAACTACACAGCTGCTCCACAAGTTAACCAATCATTTACGGTTGGACAGGGTAGTCAGAGCATCAGTATCGGTACATTGCCTGTGATTGCGGTGAACGGGACCGGTTCGATCAGTGCTACTGCGACTTCGGGTTTGGCTATTAATTACTCGTCCACGACACGGCTGATCTGTACTGTGAATGCAGCAACAGGTTTGATCAGCGGGGTCGCTGCGGGAATTTGCAGCATCTCGCTGACACAGACAGGTAATGCAAGTTATTCAGCTGCGCCGACAGTGGTGCAAGCGGTCAGCATTGGTAAAGCGACGCAAACCATCACCTTTGGTGTGGCACCGACATTGGTGGTTGGTGGCTCAGCCGCAATGAATGCGACAGGAGGTGCATCCACAAATCTAATTGCTTACTCTAGCGCCACACCTAGTGTCTGCATCGTGTCAGGTAGTACGGTGACTGCGCTGAATGCGGGTACTTGTACCATCGCAGCTGATCAGTCAGGTACTGCCAATTACAACGCTGCAACGCAAGCGACCCAGAACATCATCATCGGCAAAGCTACGCAAACCCTTACATTCGGCGTAGCACCTGCCTTGGTTGTGGGGGCAACGGCAAATGTCAATGCTTCGGCCAATCCTTCTGCATTGGCAGTCAGTTTTAGCAGTATCACGCCGGGAGTTTGTACAGTGACTGGTAGTACCGTCTCCGCTGTCGGTGTCGGCACCTGTACCATTGCCGCTAACCAGGCGGGTGATGCCAACTACATCGCGGCCATACAGGTCACACAGTCCATCGTCATCGGTCAGGGCAGTCAGGTCATCACTTTCGGTACTGCTCCTGCTATCTTTGTCGGTGGGACAGGTACCTTGAACGCTACTGCTACTTCCAGTCTTGCGGTGACCTACACCAGTTTGAGCACGACCATCTGTACCGTGAACGCGGGAACAAATGTGGTGA
This sequence comes from Sideroxydans sp., assembly GCA_036170995.1. Taxonomy (GTDB): domain Bacteria; phylum Pseudomonadota; class Gammaproteobacteria; order Burkholderiales; family Gallionellaceae; genus Sideroxyarcus. Next base: position 4,679 of record JAVHQF010000398.1, read on the forward strand.
ATGGTCTGATCGCAGGCACATGTACCATCGCCGCAAATCAGGCAGGTAATGCCAACTACACCGCTGCAGCCCAGGTGACTCAGAGCATCACCGTATCCAATTTACCCCCCAGCGTTTCAGCCGCCAGTATGACCACCCAACTCAATACGGCCGGAACACTCGATCTCGCACCGTTCATCACTGGGACCGGGGTCAGCGGAGTCAATGTATCTACTGCGGCGGCACACGGAACAGTGTCTGTCTCTGGTACAAAAGTGACTTACACACCGACCAGAGATTATTTCGGGACTGATACCTTTGCATACAAAGCGTTCGGACTCGCTGGAGTATCGCCAACCTCGGCAATCGTCACGGTGAACATCACCGGTCGACCTGATCCAATCAAGGATGCTCGCGTGACAGGCTTGGTCAATATCGAGACGACTGCGGTGAAACGTTTTGGTAAGGCGCAGGTGTTCAACTTCCAGCAACGACTGGAGTCGAGACATCAAGTCGCATTTAGTGGATATAACTCTGCAGGACAAGAAGGTGGCATCCAATCTTCACCCACAACAGGAGGGGTTGTTCCTGAAGCGAATCGTAGTTATTTCAACAGTTGGCAACCGGGTACGGTCTTGGCTTATGCGAACGATCCGAATACCTTGCTGAATGCACCCGACCAAAGAGTACAGAGTCGTGATACGACATACGATCCGTTGACGGGGATGCTGGCCAATGTATTGATCGGTGGACTGACAAGTGACTCACTCAATCTAGCGACTGTGTCCAATGCGATGGGAGCGATGCAGGAAGAATCTTTTAGTCGTCTTGAGATGTGGGCAGCCGGTAACCTGCGCTTTGGTACTCGC
>JAVHQF010000399.1:0-1171 GCA_036170995.1 Sideroxydans sp.
CTTTATGTTTAACCTTGGAGAAATTTGAAATGAAAAAATCCCTAATCGCTTTGGCTGTACTGGCCGCTTCTGGCGCCGCTATGGCCCAATCTTCTGTAACTTTGTACGGCATTGCTGACGTTTGGGTTGGTCAAACCGCTTCTGGCGTTGGTGCTGCGCACCTGACTCAAACCGCAATCGGTGGCGGTGGTTTGAGCACCAGCCGTTGGGGTATGAAAGGCACTGAAGACTTGGGCGGCGGTTTGAAAGCCAACTTCACTTTGGAGCAAGGCTTTGGTATTGATACAGGCGCCGCTGGTGCCTCTACAGCAGCTTCTATTGCTGCCGGCAACCCTGCTCCTTCATATGTTGGTTTTGACCGTGTCTCTATGGTCGGCTTCTCCGGTGGCTTCGGTTCGGTCAACTTGGGCGGTCGCATGGGTACTGCATATGATGACTTTCTTGGTGCCACCAACAATTTGGCCAACTCGAACCGTGCTCTGACAGCTACAGTTTGGGGCCGTGGTATTGGCGCTTACGCCGGCCGTTTTAACAACAGCATCAAGTTCAACTCAGCGAACATGGGCGGTTTCAGCGGTGCTTTGCAAGTTGCCTTGGGTGAAGACAAGAATGCAGCTGGCGTTTCTGCAACAACCAACACATCCATGAATATCATGTACGGTGCTGGTCCTCTGGTGGTCGGTTTGGGTTACCAAAGCGAAACGGCACCGAACGTGGCTGCCACAACCGTCAAGGCTGACAGCATGGACAGCATGGTGTTAGGTGCTTCTTACAATTTTGGCGTTGCTAAAGTTGAAGGCTCTTACAACACGATCAAAAAAGCTGGTGCTAAAGACACGGGTTACCAGTTCGGCGTTGACATTCCTGTGAGTGCCGCTGCTACAGTCCTGTTGGGTTATGTAAGCATGTCTGGTGACAACGCAGCGGGTGCGACTTATGTGAACGCCAGAGGTTTTTCTTTGGGTGGCCTGTATTCTTTGTCAAAGCGCACAACCTTGTACGCAGCTTACACCAAAGACACGGCTGACAACACTGTTACAGATACGCAAGACAACAGCTTGTTCGCAGTTGGCGTCAAGCACACGTTCTAATCCAACGCTGGCGCAAGTCAGCTGACGGTTAAAACCTCAAAACCCCGCCCGGGCAACCTGGCGGGGTTTTTTTATGGGTT
>JAVHQF010000400.1:0-1171 GCA_036170995.1 Sideroxydans sp.
TTAGCGTTACACGTCTCTACTTCTGGCGATTGCTAAAATTGGGCGGATTACCGAACTTGTTGCGGCGCACCACAGTGCGGACAGATAGGTGCAGATTCGTGAATTGACTTTCCACAACCACGACAAAAAACCATGCTCATATTTTTCCTAGACTTGATTGAGGTATCGGTGCGCTTTTGCGCGAAGCGCGGCACTATATCTATAGGCTATTATTTAATCAATAGCTGTTGCCGCGTTACGGCTATATAGCCGCAAGCAATACAATTCTTCGTAATATGGAAGAACGCATAAAAGCCGCACGCAAGCAACAGGGATGGAGTCAGGCTGATTTGGCGCGGCGTATGTTCGTCTCGCAACCTTCAGTGGCGGACTGGGAGTCGGGGCGCAAAGCTCCACACACCAAAAATTTAACGCGTTTGGCGGTATTGCTGGGTGTGAGTTTTGAATGGCTCACTACAGGACGCGGTGAAATGCACGCTCCGCATGGCACAACTGCATTTCATCCCGACGACTGGATGTTGCCCGAAGAGCATCAACTTTTAAGCTGCTATTCCCGCCTCAAACCTCAACAACGCACCGCCCTACTCGGATTTCTTGAGTCGTTGGAATGACGCCTCTACAGCTCATTTTTGCAGCTATCACCCCGCATTTTCTTACTATGCAATCAACAAGCCAAAGGTTATGCAGCTTGTTTGCCTGTATGCTTTTTCAAGTGATAGCTACAGTCAAAATTTGGCTGCCTAAACAGAGACTATGCAGCGCACTTGCTGCATGACCAATTGTTTGAGTTGTACCATGCGGCCGTGAAAAAAATGTCCTGCGCCGGGCAACACGAGGATGGGTAATTGTTGCGGTTTTGCCCACGCCAATGCCGCGCTAAATGCCACCACTTCGTCTTCGTCGCCGTGTATTACTAAAGTGTTTGCCGCTACGTCTGGCATGGCAAAACGGCTCACCGCTGGGGCGATTAACACGAGGCGGGTGGGCTGTATCACCGCTGCGGCGCGCGCTTGTACATAGCCGCCGAAAGAAAATCCCGCGCACAGTAAATCTAAGTCGGGATAGCGCGCGCGCAAAAATTCAGCGGCGGCAATCGCATCATGTGTTTCGCCATTACCCGCATCGTATGCGCCCACACTTTCGCCCACCCCACGAAAATTAAAGCGCAACG
>JAVHQF010000401.1:0-5454 GCA_036170995.1 Sideroxydans sp.
GAAGTGCTGTAAGCGATAGTCGAGGATAAATCATGCGCAAGATCAAAAAAAATGACGATGTGATCGTCTTGGCCGGTAAAGACAAAGGTAATCGTGGCAGTGTGTTGAGCGTTGCAGATGAATTTGTGCTGGTGAGTGGCATCAACAAAGTCAAGAAACACCAGAAGCCGAATCCGGTGAAGGGTACGACTGGCGGTATCGTGGAAATCGAGAAGCCAATTCATATTTCCAATATCGCCATCTATAACGCGTCCACTAAGAAGGCGGATCGTGTTGGCGTCAAGTCGCTGGAGGACGGTCGCAAAGTGCGCGTGTTCAAGTCCAGTGGCGAAGTGATTGCGTAAGGGGTAATAAATGGCTCGTTTAAACGACTACTACACGAAGACCGTTGCGCCGCAACTGATGAAACAGTTCGGCTACAAGTCTGTGATGGAAGTGCCGCGCATCGACAAGATCACTCTGAATATGGGTGTGGGCGAAGCGGTTGCTGACAAGAAAGTGATGGATCATGCGGTTTCCGACATGCAGAAGATCGCAGGTCAAAAGCCGGTAGTGACCAAATCCAAGAAATCCATTGCGGGTTTCAAGATTCGCGAGAACTATCCGGTTGGCTGCAAAGTGACTTTGCGTCGCGACCGTATGTTCGAATTCTTGGATCGCTTGGTTACTGTTGCGATTCCTCGTATCCGTGACTTCCGTGGTATCTCCGGTAAGTCTTTTGATGGCCGTGGTAACTACAACATGGGTATCAAAGAGCAGATCATTTTCCCAGAGATCGAGTACGACAAGATCGATGCGTTGCGTGGTATGAATATCACCATAACAACGACTGCGAAAAGCGATGAAGAAGCCAAGGCGTTGTTGTTGGCATTCAAATTCCCATTGAAAGGCTGAGTGCAAAATGGCAAAGATAGCTGTATCTAACCGCGATCTAAAGCGCCGTGAAATAGTGAAGAAATTCGCTGCTAAGCGTGCTGAATTGAATGCGATCGCGACAAATATGTCGTTGAGCGATGAAGAGCGTTTCGCTGCTCGTCAAAAATTGCAAGCGTTGCCGCGCGATTCTAGTCCGGTACGTCTGCGTAACCGCTGTGCGCTAACAGGTCGTCCGCGTGGTGTGTTTAGTAAGTTCGGTTTGGGGCGCACCAAGTTGCGTGAGTACGCGATGCGCGGTGAAATTCCCGGTGTAGTTAAGGCTAGCTGGTAAGGGTGAATTTATGAGTATGAGTGATCCGATCTCCGACATGTTGACGCGTATTCGCAATGCGCAGATGGCGGAAAAAATAACGGTTTCGATGCCTTCTTCCAAGATCAAGGCGGCAATTGCCAAAGTGTTGCAAGACGAAGGCTATGTGGACGGCTTCAAGGTCATTGACCATGATGGCAAGCCTACATTGGAAATCGGCTTGAAGTACTACGCTGATCGTCCAGTGATTGAAAAGATTCAGCGCGTGAGTCGTCCTGGTCTGCGTGTCTATAAGGGCAGCGATGATATTCCACGTGTGATGAACGGTTTGGGTATTGCGATCGTTTCCACCTCCAAAGGTCTGATGACGGATCGCAGTGCTCGTGCCAATGGTATTGGTGGCGAAGTTCTGTGCATCGTCGCTTAAGGGGGAAACATGTCTAGAGTTGCTAAAAATCCTGTAGTGGTGCCAGCGGGTATTGAAGTGTCGCTGTCAGCAGGTCAAATTTCTATTAAAGGCCCTTTGGGTTCACTCACTCAAGTGTTAAAGGGTGATGTGTCTGTAGAGCGTCAAGGTGATGCTTTGTTGTGTAAAGCGACAAATGACTCTGCGCAAGCAGATGCAATGTCCGGCACGATGCGCGCCTTGCTAGCAAACATGGTTACTGGTGTAAGCAAGGGCTTTGAGCGCAAGCTAACATTGGTAGGTGTGGGTTATCGTGCAGCTGCGGCAGGTGATGCTGTCAATCTCACGTTGGGTTTTTCTCATCCCGTGGTGCATAAGATGCCCAAGGGTGTGAAAGTGGCCACGCCAACCCAAACAGAAATCGTACTGACTGGTGCCGACAGGCAGCAAGTTGGTCAAGTTGCTGCTGAAATTCGTGCTTATCGTTCTCCAGAGCCTTACAAAGGCAAGGGCGTGCGTTATGCCGATGAAGTAGTAATCCTCAAAGAAACCAAGAAGAAATAATCGAGGTTGATATGTTGAATAAGAATGAAGCGCGTCTGCGCAGATCACGTAAGACCCGAGCAAGGATCGCTGAACAAAAAGCGATTCGTCTGGCGATCCATCGCACCAACTTGCATATCTATGCACAGGTGATCTCGGCTGACGGCGGTAAGATTTTGGCAAGCGCCTCCACGCTAGAGGCTGAAATTCGCAAGTCTATCGGTAACGGTGGCAATGCAACGGCAGCGGCAGCGGTCGGTAAGCGTATCGCTGAAAAAGCCAAGCTCGCTGGCGTGACGGCGGTGGCATTCGACCGTTCTGGTCACAAGTACCATGGTCGCATCAAGGCGCTGGCAGATGCCGCGCGCGAAAATGGCTTGCAGTTCTAATCTGGGGTGAATCATGGCACAAGCTAAACAAGGTAAGAATCAGCAAGTAGAAGACAAGGGCGATGGTCTCATCGAGAAGATGATTCACGTCAATCGCGTCACCAAGGTGGTGAAGGGCGGACGTATCATGGGTTTTGCCGCGCTGACCGTAGTGGGTGATGGTGATGGTCGCATCGGTATGGGCAAAGGCAAATCCAAGGAAGTGCCAGTTGCCGTACAAAAATCGATGGAAGAATGCCGCCGCAAGTTGGTCAAGGTCAATCTGAAGGACGGCACATTGCATCATGCGGTGATCGGTCGTCACGGCGCAGCTAAGGTCGTCATGCTGCCCGCATCCGAAGGTACGGGCATTATCGCGGGTGGCGCGATGCGCGCTGTGTTCGAAGCGGTCGGTGTGCGTAACGTGTTGGCTAAATGTATCGGTTCCAGCAATCCTTACAACGTTGTTCGTGCGACGCTGAATGGCTTGCAGTCGTTGAATTCTCCTGCCGAGATCGCTGCGAAGCGTGGCAAGAGCGTAGAAGAGATCACGGGGTAAATCATGGCACTCGCAAAAACATTGAAAGTGACGTTGGTGAAAAGCACTAACGGAACCAAGCAGACACACCGTGCCACCGTGCGTGGTCTGGGCCTGCGTCGCATCAACCACACGGTTATGTTGGAAGACACGCCTGCGGTGCGCGGCATGATTAACAAAGTGTATTACCTGGTCAAGTGCGAGGCATAAATGCAACTCAATCAAATTAAACCTGGCGAAGGTGCCAAGCATTCCAAGCGTCGCGTAGGTCGCGGCATTGGTTCTGGTCTGGGCAAGACTGCGGGTCGTGGTCACAAAGGTCAAAAGTCTCGTTCCGGCGGTTTTCATAAAGTCGGTTTCGAAGGTGGTCAGATGCCTTTGCAACGTCGCCTGCCAAAACGTGGCTTCGTGTCGTTGAAACGCAATGACACCGCTCAAGTTCGTTTGTCCGACCTGCAAGCTATGCCAGTCGAAACCGTTGATCTGTTGGCATTGAAGCAAGCTGGTGTCGTTCACGCTAATGCGTTAAGCGCCAAGGTGGTGCTGGCTGGTGAGATCACTCGTGCAGTCAAGCTACAAGGCTTGCTGTTGACCAAGGGTGCACGCGCTGCAGTGGAAGCTGCTGGCGGTAGCATCGCTGAGTAAGGTCGGTCTGTGAGCACAGCAGTCGCTAAAAGTAAGTACGGTGATCTGGGCCAGCGTCTGTGGTTCCTGTTGCTGGCGCTGATCGTCTATCGTATTGGTGCACACATCCCTGTTCCAGGAATTGATCCGACCGTATTGGCGGATCTGTTCAAGACGCAGAAAGATGGCATCTTGGGCATGTTCAACATGTTCTCGGGCGGTGCGTTGGAGCGCTTCACGATACTTGCATTGGGAATCATGCCGTACATCTCGGCTTCGATCATCATGCAATTGGCTTCGATTGCAGTGCCACATCTTGAGCAGTTGAAGAAAGAAGGCGATGCGGGGCGTCGAAAAATTACGCAGTACACACGCTATGGCACGCTAGTTCTCGCGTTCTTCCAAGCGTTTGGTATCTCTGTGATGTTGCAGTCACAAGCTAATTTGGTGTTGAACCCAGGGCCGATGTTTCAAATTACAACCATCGTGACCTTGGTGACTGGCACGATGTTTTTGATGTGGTTAGGTGAGCAAATCACAGAGCGTGGTTTGGGTAATGGCATCTCGTTAATCATCTTTGCGGGTATTGCAGCAGGGTTGCCGCGTGCTATCGGGAGCACACTTGAGATGGCACGTACGGGTGCTTTCTCCATTCCGCTGGTGTTGGCGCTGTTCTTCGGAGCGATTTTGGTGACGGCGCTGGTGGTTTTTGTGGAACGTGGGCAACGCAAGATTCTGGTGAATTACGCCAAGCGTCAGGTGGGTAACAAGGTGTATGGCGGACAAAGCTCACACCTACCTTTGAAGTTGAACATGGCTGGGGTAATCCCGCCGATCTTCGCATCGAGCATCATCCTATTCCCAGCTACGCTGGCGGGTATGTTCGGTTCGGGGCAGGGAATGACCTGGTTGAAGGACATCAGCAGCATGTTGTCGCCTGGCCAGCCGATTTACGTGCTGCTGTATGCAACCGCAATCATATTCTTCTGTTTTTTTTATACGGCGTTGGTATTCAGCCCAAAAGAGACAGCAGATAATTTGAAAAAGAGTGGTGCGTTCTTACCTGGGATTCGCCCCGGTGAGCAGACCGCGAAGTATGTAGAGAAGATTATGTTGCGTTTAACATTGATTGGCGCGATCTACATCACGTTAGTGTGTTTGCTACCAGAGTTCTTGGTGGTGAAATGGAACGTACCGTTTTATTTTGGTGGCACATCACTTTTGATTCTGGTGGTGGTAACAATGGATTTCATGGCACAGGTGCAGTCCTACTTAATGACTCATCAGTATGAAAATCTGTTGAAGAAAGCGAATTTTAAGGGTGGCTTGGCACGCTAATGGCAAAAGAAGACGTCATTGAGATGCAGGGGATTGTTGAAGAGACTCTGCCAAACGCGACCTTTCGCGTAAAACTCGAGAACGGATTTGAAGTGCTGGGTTATATCTCTGGCAAGATGAGGATGCACTACATACGTATTTTGGCGGGAGATAAGGTAACAGTTGAGGTGTCGCCTTACGATTTGAGCAAAGCTCGCATCGTATTCCGCGCCAAATGATTTAGATTAAGTTGAAAGAAGCAAGGAGAAACAAATGAAAGTCCAAGCATCCGTAAAGAAAGTGTGTCGCAACTGCAAGATTGTGCGACGCAACCGTGTAGTCCGCGTGATCTGTAGTAGTGATCCACGCCATAAACAGCGCCAAGGTTGATAGAGATAAATCAACTCTGGATGATAAAATTCGCAACTTTTTGAACGATAGGGTAGCTGCATGGCTCGTATTGCCGGTGTAA
>JAVHQF010000402.1:0-1155 GCA_036170995.1 Sideroxydans sp.
ACCCTTTGAGGAGTTATCACGCGAAGCATCGGGTGACGGATGGCGACATCTTCGATAACCAGTTGATCTTCGGCGACAACTTGCTGGCGTTAAAGGCTTTGGAGGCGGAGTTTGCGGGGAAGGTGAAGTGCGTATTTATTGATCCGCCCTTCAATACTGGCTCGGCATTCGAACACTATGATGATGGTTTAGAGCATTCGATTTGGCTAGGATTGATGCGCGAACGGTTTGAACGTATTCGAAATTTGCTATCAGTAGACGGGGTTTTATTTGTCCATCTAGACGATTCGGAAGCGGCCTATGCGAAAGTTTTGCTTGATGAAGTGTTTGGAAGAGCAAATTATCTCAACACGGTTTCCATGACTACAAACGATCCGTCGGGATTCAAGGCGACGGCAGCTACTGTGTTTTCAACCGTGAATTATTTGCTGATTTATGCAAAGGACAAATCAACAAAACCGCTTCAGAAGTTGTGGATACCCAAAGGGTACGATGCTGGCTATAACAAGGTGCTCGTTAATCGAGACGCCCCCATTGATGAGTGGAGATGGGTGGGTATTGGTGAAGCTACAGCAGATAGCCTCGGCTTTGGAAGTGTTAAAGATGCTAAAAAAGATCGCGGTGAATATTTTGACGATGATATCGCTGAATTTGCGTTGAGAAATGCTCGTCGGGTATTCCAACCTGCGGCAATAGGTGGCGGTGCTGCTCTTAAACGAAAGACAACCATTGCAAGATCAAAAGCTGACCGCGACAAAGTATACGTCCACCCCGGTGATGAAGGCCTGGGTTTTTATATCGTGAATGGAAGGCAGATGCTGTTCTATGAGCATAGGTTGATAGAAGTCGATGGTCAGTTAGTTCCCGGTGAAGCAATTACCGATGTTTGGACAGATATTTCCTGGAATGGAATTGGCCCTGAGGGAAATGTCGACTTCAAGAATGGCAAGAAACCTGAAACATTAATCAAGAGGGTTCTTGAGATGGCTAGTAAGCCGGGGGATATCGTTCTGGATTCTTTTGGCGGTTCCGGCACAACTGGTGCGGTGGCTCACAAGATGGGACGCCGCTGGATCATGGTCGAATTGGGTGATCATTGTCACACGCACATCATTCCGCGCCTGCAAAAGGTGATTGATGGTGAAGATCAAGGTG